>JAZBPC010000244.1:0-2346 GCA_036351455.1 Desulfuromusa sp. | reverse complement strand
TTCACCAGCACGCTGCCGATAAAGGTCATGGTATAGAGTGTCACCATGAATGAGTTCGGATAAATCAACCACTATGGAATGAACGGTCTCCCATTTTATATTTGAATTCATCATTACGGCTCCTGCAGCCAATCCAACGTCATTTGGTACTCAGTGCTACTGAGATGACGAATTTCTGTCTGCACAAAATGTTTCGCTATCTGGGTCAAAAAAGAGAGAATATTGTTGTCAGTAACAACTGCGATTTTGCTGATTTATTTATGGTGACTTCCTTATTTAACATTTCAAAATCATTGGCTTCCAGCGGAGCCTCTGGAGAGACAATAAGGATGTCTTCATCATGCAGCAATCGATGCCTGATCATGAACACCTCCCTTTCATGTTGACTGGTGATATCAACCCTTCCATTTAAAATTAGCTCAGAGGGCGCAAATATCAAGCTTTGTTTCCCTAAATCGCGAATTTGTAATGTTGGGGACAGACACCTTGGAGAAAGATTAAGGCTGTATGCTGTGAAGTATCAATCTATCAATCAAGACCTGAAGTGCCCCCCTTAAAACGGTCCAAGGTTATGTTAAGGTTCAAGACCGCTATTGAAGGAGGAAGTCATGCCCAAGAAACGTTGCCTTCCAGAGGAAATCATCAACAAGCTGCGTGAAGCCGATATCCTGATTAGTCAAGGTCGAAAAGTTGCCGATGCCATTAAGGCCCTTGAGGTCAGCGAAGTAACCTATTAATCTCTGGCGTCAGGAGTATGGTGGGATGAGCACATCACAAATCAAGCGACTGAAAGAGCTTGAAAAGGAGAATCTCCGGTTAGCGAAAGCTGTCTCTAATTTGACTCTCGATAAACTAATCCTTCAAGAGGCCTCAAAGGGAAACTTCTGAGCCCTGAACGCCGTCGTTCTTGTGTGATTGCTGTTCAGAAAAGACTGCTTGTTTCAGAGCGACGTGCCTGTCGTGTCTTGGGCCAACACCGATCCGTCCAAAGATGTGTCCCCCACGTCAACGAGAATGAGAGCCAACTGACCGCAACCGTTATCGATTTGGCGAGTCAGTATGGGCGGTACGGCTATCGACGTATCACTGCTTTGCTGAAACAGGACGGTTGGATCGTCAATCACAAACGTGTAGAAAGAATATGGCGACGTGAGGTGCTGAAGGTTCCCAGAAGCAACCCAAACGAGGAAGATTCTGGCTCAATGATGGTTCCTGTATCCGCAAACGACCAGAACATCGGAATCATGTCTGGGCGTACGACTTCGTTAAGGATCGAACCCATGATGGTCGTAGCTTCAAAATGCTAACGGTCATAGATGAGTTTACGCGAGAGAGTGTAACCATTCGTGTGGATCGGCACCTTAAATCAATGGATGTGATTTACTCGCTGGCTGACTTATTCCTCTTAGGGGGATAGCAGATTATATCTGCTCTGATAGCGGTCCCGAGTTTACCGCAAAGGCTAGGAAGCAAGATTTTGTTTATCGAACCAAGCAGCCCATGGGAAAATGGTTACAACGAATTATTTAACCGCAAGCTCCGGGATGAGGTGCTTAACGGAGAGATATTTTATACGCTCAAGGAAGCTCACATTCTGATTGAACAATGGCGCAAGCATTACAATCCCACTAGGCCACATAGCTCACTGGGCTATCGGCCGCCAGCATCAGAGACAAAAGAGCCGTTCCCGTTTCAGGGAGTTTTCCATAAGTAGTTACCTCTGAAAAATACCGAACCCGTCATAAATCGGGGTGGCCGCATCAGGTCATAATATACAGCCATTGACAATAGACTAACCCAGCTTATCTAGAAGCAGAGCAACTGTTTTCCAATCCATGCTCAATTGCCAAGAGGATCTAGGAGATTTTAAGCTGAAGTAAAAAAGGATGATTGCGTTCTTCGTGCAACAGTAGCTTTTTCGCTTTTTCCCGGTTTTTTTCCAGCAGTTCAACGAGCTGATATTCAAGTTCCAGCCAGATCAGATAAATGAGATTCCCCCCTAAACTAATATCATAGTGGTCATGCATCTCGACCATGGTTGATGCCTCTAGCCCAGCCCCCAGTTCTTGAGGCTGTGCCAGGTAATGGGTTGGAAAGGCTACAATCTCTCGATTTAGACTGCTGAGAAAGGCCTGCTTTTCCAGCGGGTGAAGATCGGCAAAGTCAACCCCACACCAACTGCTGGGGCGGGTTGAAAGCAGAGAGCGACAGGAAAAGGGCCGCAGGCTGTAAATGCTGCAACATTGGTTCTCGGGGATAAGTAAGGGGCAACCATGCCTCTGCTGGCGAAACAACCGCAGTAATTGTTTCAGATTTTCAGCGGTTTTTGACATATTCTGCAGCACA
>JAZBPC010000243.1:0-21186 GCA_036351455.1 Desulfuromusa sp. | reverse complement strand
TTTTGCAAGGAACAGATTCTTATCAAGGGGAGACTTCAATTCGACCAGAATGCTGGAGATATTTTGATTGCTATGAGTATGATGTTTCGTCATATTTATCCGCTTAAGGCTGTCTTCCATTTGGACGTTTCCGGTCAGGTTGACACCGTAAAGTTGCGGCGCTGAAAAGTCACCATGGTTGCCTTGATGAATTTTCGCAACGGGATTCAGTGCCTGAATATTATCTGTCAGCGTTTTGAGCTCTACGGCAGGGATATCATCAGTTTTGTTCATCAAGATAACGTCCGCAAGGATAACCTGTTCTCTGGCAACACCATACTTTTGCAGAACCTCGAATCCCTGTGTCGCATCAATGACGGTTGTAATCGAACAGAAGTCGAGTTGATCTTCCAATTCTGCCACTTCATTTAAAAAATTGGCCGGATTTGCCAGTCCGGTCGTTTCGACAACCACAAAGTCGGGTTGAAAACCGGAAACAATTTCTGACAGTGCCAGTTTCAAACTTCCAGCCAGTGTGCAGCAAATACACCCCTCATCCATTTCGGTGACCGCGTAATGTTGGCCGATCAAGTGAGTATCAAGACTCTTAGCTCCAATTTCATTTTGAACGATGGCCACAAAGGCATTGCGCTCGGCTTGATATTCGATGAAATGATTCAGGAAGCTGGTTTTCCCTGAGCCGAGAAAACCGGTGAGGATGATTAATTTTGGTCGCTCAGTGATGCCCATGGTATTTTTATCGACACTGAATCGGGCTCCTGGAACCTGCGCTTGCCACCAGGGTTCATCTGCATACTCAATCGGTTTGGGGTTAGGTGAATACCACAAAATATCCGTCTGTGAACCATCGCTATCAGGTTGTGGATCCGGGCTATTTGTCCCCCAGGTTAATGCGAGATTGATCACTTTGACTTCTGGATGTTGTTCCTGTTGGAGTTGCTGCTTTTGATGATATTTATAGTGGTGACCGGCTCGATAACTACGCTTCAGGTGTTCCGGTGTCTCTTCGAGGCAGAAACTGAACGATGTGGCGATGACTCTGAAAAAATTGAGGGCAAGAGAAAAGGCGGCGAGATCCTGATCAACCTCGCCGGGTGCAACGACCTGCTCCTGTCGATTTTCTTTGGTTATGGTCACACCATCGGCACTGATCAGAATAAGTCGATCTGCCGCCACAAGTGAAAGCTCTACGGCTTTTTTTTCTGAGTGGAATGCAAGCTTGAGTTGGCCGATATGAAAGAGGGTTTTTAAGCTTTCATGGGTTGTAAATTCACGCACATGATGCAGGTAGTCTGGTTGCAATGCTGCTATGCAGGCCGCTACAGAGAATGATTCCAGCCACTCTTCTTCTGGCGAAGGGAAATAATACAGGTCGAATGTGGCATGACCCTGTCCGCTTTGTTGTGTTGCCCCGACAAAATTGAGCCCAAAAACGCCCTCTTGCTCAGCGATTTTAACACTGAAGCCCTTATTTGGACATTCTTTTATCCCACGCCAGCCAAGACGCTGCCTGACTCCTGGAATAAAATTGGCCCGCAATAGAACGGCTGGCAGCAGTTTTGTGGCGACTTGCTCAGCATCAGCAAGAACCGTGGGTGGCAGAATCGTGTTCAGTCGTCTTAACATGGTGTGCTTTCTCACAATTCTCTGACTTACAGTCGGGCTGCCCGGTAAGGACAGCCCGACGTTTCACATGCGATCTGCGGCCTGAAGATCAGCCGAATGTGATGACATCCCCATTGCCTAAATAAGCCTTGTCTTTGGAACGGAAGCGAGACGTCCCTTCAATGACCGGATACCCTTGCGTGATAAACTTTTTAGCACACAAAATCCCGGTACAATGGTTACAACCGATACGATCAAAGTCATAGTTACGCAAGGAAATCACCAGATCGTCATACTTCGGGTCCCAGTCATCGAATGGGGAAATATGCAGTCCACCATAGATTCCATGGAAGTTATCGTTTTCATATTTGATTTCTTTGTATGCCGTTTCGGCAAACTGGATGATCCCTTGGTGACAACAACCGGTGACGCTGACCAGGCCTTTGTCGGCGACGTTAAAATACATCGATTGCTCGCCATAAACCCGGCAGATGATTGGGATATCGAAAACAAATGTTGCCATGCCAGGAATGTGGGGATTTAATCCTATCGGTACGGTGACAACTTTTCCCGTGTGACCACAATCCTTGATATACTGCAACCCTTCTGAATAAAATCCTTCTGGAATATAGAGGGTGATTGTCGGGTCATATTTGAGTGTCACAGGCAAACCCCAGAAGTGATCGAAGTGTTCGTGAGAGATGAACAACGCTTCGATCTCCCGGTTAAGCAGCATTTTGTCGATCCCTTCACGTTTGAAGCATTCGTGGGTCCAGGCATAACTCCAGCCGGTATCGAGCAGAAACTTACGTTTGTTCCCGGACATTTCTTCAACTTCGACCAAGGCGGCAAATCCACCGGCATTTTCTGGATGGACACAATTTTTGACACAAATGTCCCAGGCCTCGTCAACTTTGTCAGGAAGAAGATGTTTTATTTTATCCATGCCGTCCTGATAGCTGCCTTTCCCCAACCCTTTGCCGTTGCCGAATGGTGGCCAGTTATAGTCATACTGATTGACCAGCAAGCCCCCAGCTCCTTTGATGTCTCCCATCAGAACAGAATTTTCAAACCAGCTGGTTTCACTGATGTTGGTCACCTTGACACTTTTGCAGACACCAATATCGGTCATCTTCCGGACAGTTTCGGGGAAGTGTTTTTTTCTTAAGGGCGAATATGAGTAGATTCCCATGGCACCGAGCATCCCAAGGCCGACACCGGTAGTCGCTCCTTTAAGGAAATCACGACGTTTAACTTTTTCAGACATAATATGTACCTCCTGTGCTACGGCTATTTGATCAGATCGATTGCCTGGTAGAAGTAGGGTAAAGCCCAGACGGTGACAAAGAAGAAAACGACACCCATCGCCGTACCTGCACCGAGCCCGAGACCAAACTTTGGAGTTGGCTTGACATCTTCAATCTGCTCTTGATGAGCGCTATGCTCGGCCGCGAGTTCTTCTGCTGTTTTCGGCACCATCTTCCAGCCGGGCCAGTTATCCATAAACCAGTGTTGAACCAGCATCAGGTTGACCAGCCAGATCATCGGGATCATCGGGAATTGTTGTGGGTGTGAAATCCCCTTCTGAGTTCCAAGAATCAGGTGTGATGTCTTGTAATAGAGAATGTAGAGCAGAATGCTGGCAACAATAGTAATCAGTGTACGGATTGTAACGTTGACAGGCATGCTGAATTTACGTGGCCAATTGCCGAAATAGAAATTCAGGAACAGGGCTGGGACGAGCATGAATATCGCCATCTCGCCGACATGCAGCCAACGCCAGTCAGGAGCAAAGCCACGTCTAGTGCCACGAATTGCTTCGCCAAAAGTCAGTTCTTGGGCAAAGTAGAAGAAAAAGTGCATTGCCAGAGCGATGGCAATAATGCCGAAGAATGCAGCAAAACGGCGACCCCAGTCGTTTTTGATCAGGTTGAAGGGGTAACGTTCCCAAATGGTTTCTACCAGCCAGACGACAACTGTGCAGCACATGATCCAGCTGACATGGAAGTTGCCGGAGACGGTATCAGCAAACTCTTCCCAGTAAGGGGGGGCAATGGAGGTGAAGTACTGCCAGGGATGATAAAGAATTCCCATGTGCGGATGCATGGTGACAAAATAGACCAGAGTTGAGAGGAAAAAAGTAAACATCAGGATGGAAAACCCTTTAGCGGGCTGCTTCATCTTCTGCCAGGGAGCTTCTTCAAAGGCAACGACCCACGCAGGGGAGAGCCAGGAGGCGATGGCAGCAAACATCAAAATTGCCAATGAAGCATATTCTATAGCGAAAAAACTGGTGATACCGGGGAGCTTTTCAAGTTGCTCAGGATTGAAGTAAGCCAGCCCGTAATTGCCGAGGAAACCCTCAAAGAAACCTTTGATCAGTAGCATCAGGATGCCGATGGAAACCAGCGTTAACACAGCGCCTTTGTAGAGTGGGTGAGCATTGTCGAGCCAACTTCTTTTAAAGGGCCAATAGTTGAAAATATAAACCATCCAGATCATCATGATTAACCACCAGCGGCAATACATGTATCCGACATAGGGTGTGTACATGCGCATGTACCCACGCGGGTCCTGGAAAATCCACCATGTCGCATAAAATGTGGCAAACAGTACGGCGATACTGATCAGGGCTGGCAATGGTCCTGACCAACGCTTGACCAGCTTGCGTTCCTCTAGAAATCCTTCTCCATAGCGTTCCATGTATTTCCTCCTTGAAGAATTCTGTTTCCCCTCACATGTTTTCAGGCAATTTATCGAATAAGGTGGCAGCCTCCTTCTTAGATGCCTGGCCTCTGTAATGAAGTGCTCAGTTGATTGAGAATCTGTTGTGGGTTGTTTGGATCAAGACCAAGCCGCCGAGCTTCCTGTTCAAGAAATTCTGGGGTCAAGTCAGCAGCAAGGGAAGTTTCCGGGACCATTTGAGAGTGGGTTTTACTCTCCCCGGTTTGGGAGACCAGATCGATGGCCAATTGACTCGCTTTACAGGCCGCCGTTCTTAAAAACTGTTTTCGCGTCACCATTTTGTCCATGTAGCCTCCTGTTTATTTGAGAGCCAGGGCTTCTCGTGCACTGCTGATTGTTGTTGGCAGTGGTATCTCTTTCAGTTCTGAGAGAACGCAGCAGGTGTTGATTACTTTTTTCATCACACAGAGCATTGATGCTTCTTTGTCTCTTTTTTTAAGGGCATTAAATATATGAACATAATCTCCAAACAGTTTTTCTTGTTGTGTTTCGTCGAATGAAAAAAAACCTGGGAACAGCTGGGATGAGCTGGCACAGAAAGCTGAAACCATTTCGATAATGATAGGGTTTTTTGTTGATGAAGCGATGATTTGGAAAAAGGTTCTGGCCTGCTGTTTAAATTCAGTGATGTTCTGGTCAAAAATAGATCGACTTAAAGAGATGGTGCAGTTTTCCAGTTCGAGCAGCTGCTCATCAGTGATCTGTTCAACCGCTATTGAAATGACGCCGGGAAGGAAAAGATATGCGGCTTCAAGTCGTGCCATGATTCTTTCAAAGGAATCATCAGGTGCAGAAAAATGATAAGCCTGTTGGGAGTTATCTGTCAGGTAGTAACCGCTCCCACGGCGTGAGGTGATGACCCCTTTGGTTTCTAGCCGCCGGAGAGCGCTTCTGAGTGTATTGCGGCTGACGTTGAAATTAACAGCCATCTGTCGTTCGGAGGGGAGCCTGTCACCAACAGACAGATTGTCTGAAGTAATTTTCATAAGCAGGTTGTTTTCAAGTAGAGATTCTTTTGTCATTATGTCTCCGCCATTATTGGTAGAACCAATAGTGCATTAAATAAACTCTTAACTAGTATTTAATCACTATAAAACAAAATGTCAAATTAGAAACGAAAAAAAACATAGCTGGTCTCACCAATAGTGGATTAATTAATTTTTAATTTGTGGTTTTATCATTAAAAATTTGGAACGATTTTTTACTTCATCAAAATGTAGAATGGAAAAGTATACTGGGGCGGTGGTTTGACTGTGTGTTGAATCTGTTATTCTAGTCCCTGTGCCAAAGAACTTTAATGACATACCATAACCTGCAACGATACAGATTTATGGCTCGAACAATGCTGATTCTTACGATCGGCGGACTGTTTCCTAATAGCCCTTTTTGAAAACTGTTAAAATGGTTAACTGAATACATAGATATTATGAGATCATTTTTGGAACAACTTCTGAAAGTGGACATTCGGTGAGTGTCGCTGCAACTGACTCCGCTCTATACTCTGGTGTGAATTACCCATTTGCTTTTTTTAGATTTCGTCCATAGTATGAAAAAACGACTAGATTTTTTGATCCTAAAAAAGCCATAAATGGGACATGTAAAATGAATAAGCCAATTGAAAAAAACAAGTTACGTTTCTACTACTACATTGGCTCCATTTCCTCGATCCTTCTTGTGGTGGTTCTGCTTTCTGTCATTTATTCCAAAAGTCTAAATCAAGAATATAAGACTAAAATAAATCAACTTTCTTCTAGCATCACTAGCGAGAAAAAAAGGTTTTTACGCAACGCAGTCGAAAGAACCATCTCCTTGATTGAAACCGAGCGGGAACAGGTCAGGAACTCCCCTTCTTTGCAGCACCTCTCAATGGAAGAGCAAGATGACATTAGTCTCGAACGGATAGAGCGCCGTATTAGGGATATCAGATTGATTGATGATGGTTACCTCTGGGTCAACCGAATTGTTAAATATCAGGGTGGCGACAACTATGCGATACGCCAAATCCATCCGAACCTGCCTGATACAGAAGGTGAATGGCTTTCAACAAACACCACGGATATTAAAGGTAACAGACCGTATGAAGTCGAACTAAACGGGATAAATAAATCTGGAGAAATATTTTTTGACTACTATTTTAAAAAAATGAAATCAGACACTATTGCCCACAAAATGACTTTTGCCAAACTTTATAAACCATGGAACTGGGTCGTAGCAACCGGCGTTTATCTTGATGATGTTGATCAGTTAGTGCAGATTGAAACCGAGAAAATGAAGGCCACCCTGAAGAAACAGCAGTTGTATTCATCTGCTATTGCACTTTTGGTCATATCAATTTCAGTCTTGATCCTGATCAGGTTTGAAAAGCAGATCAGCCAGCTAATTCAAGCTTATGAAAAAGATACCCAAAAATTCACTGAGGCCATTTTGCAAGAGAACACCAGAGCGGAGAGAGCTTTAGAAGAGATTAAGCAGCTTAAAGGAATTATCCCGATTTGCATGTATTGCAAAGAAATTCGTGACGACGAAGGTGCTTGGAATCGTCTCGAAGAATATATCGAAACCCACTCTGATGCACAGTTCAGCCATGGCATTTGCGAAAAATGCATGGAAGAAAAGTTTGGAAAATAGAAACAAGCGGAGGTCTTTTTAGAACTTCTAACGAATCCGCTATAAATCTATTTTATGACGTCCCCCCCCTGCCACAGTACGATTAATTTCTCTTAGATTTACGCATATGAATGCATAAACTTAAATACTTGGAGAGAGATGGATTTTGTCTCCATCTCTTTACTTGTTTTTTGGGATGAGAGGATGTTTTTTAAAAACGCTTTGGTTCTATTATGTTGCGGGTTGGTAAATATTTTCTGGTGTGTTTTCTTCAATAATATATCCCTCGTCCAAAATATCGTGACTATTGACAATGACGGTTCCTGAGGTGGCGTCTTCTCGTCGATTGATACAGCGTAGTAGGGTGCTTTTCCCCGATCCGCTAGGTTCCATGATGACTGTGGCTTCCCCTTGAGACATTTCAAGATCAATCCTTTTGAGAACTTTAAGATGACCAAAGCTCTTCGTTAGGTGTTTGATTTCTATTATTTATTGATATCCATCTTGTCCTCTATGTAATTCAAAACTTTTGCTATGGATAATGTCATCACGAGATACATAAGAGCCACAGTGATCCAGACTTCAAACGCCCTGAAATTAGAGGCGATGATTTCCTGACCCGTTCGTGTCAATTCTCCTACTCCCACAACCACCAGAATTGAAGTGTCTTTGAGGCTGATAATAAACTGATTTCCCAGGGCAGGAATCATCCGTTTTAATGCCTGAGGCCAGATGATATAATACATGGTCTGGAAATGTGAAAGTCCTACGGAGCGACCTGCTTCGGCCTGGCCCGGCTCAATGGACTGAAAAGAACCCCTCACAATTTCCGCGATGTATGCACCTGAATTGAGGCCAATGGCGAAGATGCCTGCCACCATTGGGTTGATCCGCATACCCAGGGCCATAGGAAGACCAAAATAAATAAACATCACCTGCACCATCATCGGCGTGCCACGTATAGTCTCGATGTAGATACCGGCTAATTTTCTTAAGATGGCGTTTCTTGAAATTTTTAATAGTCCGGATGCTGCCCCCAATACAAATCCAATGGCCAGCCCGAAAATGGTGATTAAAATAGTCCACTTCACCCCAACGAGTAATATAGGAACGGATTCCCACATCACGCTGCTTTTGAAATCAAACCCCATAGGAATATCCTGTCAAAAAAAAAGGATAAAGCGAAAATTCCGCTTTATCCTTTATGGTCAATGCTGATTATCTATTCTGATGTCCCGAACCATCTTTTGTACAAGGTATCATAGGTTCCATTTTCTTTGAACTTCAGGATGGTAATACTGACTTTTTCTCGAAGGCTGCTTCCTTGTGGAAATGCAATGCCGTAGGACTGGCCCTGGTACAGAGGCCCTACGACTTTAACTTTTCCTTTTCCTTGGTTTTTTGCATAGTACATCAATGGCGGTGAATCAAACAGAACAGCATCAACTCCACCGATGAGAAGCTCCATAAAGAGATTATCTGTATTTGGCAGGAGTTTTATATCTGTAACCCCCTTTGATTTTAAAAAATCAACACTGGTCGTGGCAAGTTTAGTCGCCACTTTTTTACCTTTGAGATCGCCAACGGTCTTTATGCTGTTATTGTCAGCTTTAACCAATATTACCAGGCCGGCATCATAGTAGGGGTATGAAAAATCGACAACTTCTTCTCTAGCGGATTTGATCGTCATTCCGGCAATCGCGGCATCAATGCTATTGGATTGCAGAGCAGGAATTAGTCCGTTGAAATCCATTGTTTGCCATTTGTAATCAAGTCCTAGGTCTTTGGCAATCGCATCCCAGAGCTGTACGTCGAAACCGGTGAATTCGCCTTGATCATTTTTGAACTCAAAGGGTCGAAAGTTGGCATCCACCCCTACAATAAGCTGTTTGGCATGAGCAGTTCCCATGATCATGATTGCGCCGATGAATGCACACAAGGTCAGTTTCAGAAGTTTTGACATGATTCCTCCTTTTTAAGTGTTGAGACAGATGGCGAAAATCGCCGCATTTTTTGGGAAAGGGGATGAGTCCGATTCCAGTAGAAAGCTCTATCCATACCGTAGTTTCTATTTATTTCAAGGCTTTGTCAAGGTTACTCAGGTCTAGAGCCGAAAGGTTTAAAAATGGACGTTTTTTATCTCTCGATATAAAATATATGCTGTCTGACTTGTTGCGTTGTCCTATTTTCACAAACTCTGAAAAGAAGAATGTAATGATTCTTAGATGCCCGCAATCATATACACAAAGGCGTTAAGATTTTCAAAACTCAGCAAATGTAGCAGTCGATTGGTATAAACGAGAAACCTCTTCACTGCGTTTGCAAATCTCTTCAGGAATTTTGACAGGTATGGTGAGCACTGTGGATCGATAAATTGCTACAGTATATTTATATGTTAGAAATCGGAGCGTTGTTTACAGGTTGACGGAACATTTTCCAGCTGAGATTCAAAATACTTTTTTGTTACTTCAATTTGGCGGCGATGAAAGCTGTTGTCCAGGCAGCCTGAAAATTATAACCGCCAGTAATGCCGTCGATATCCATCACTTCCCCGGCGAAATAGAGATTTTCGCAGAACTTGCTTTGCATTGTATTGAAGTCGATGGAATCCAGACTTACGCCACCGCAGGTGACAAACTCATCGCGGAATTGGGTTTGCCCCTGGACGGTATAAACATCATTCGTCAGTATATTCACCAGCTTGTTGAGGCCGGTTTTCCCAACTTCACCCCATTTTTTGCTGGCTGGCAGATCACATTTTTCCAGCAGGTAACACCATAATCTATCTGAGAGAGTGTAGGGCCTGACGTTTGCTAAAAGCTTCTTCGGGTGTTCAGCCGCAATGCTTTTTAACTGAGCAAGGACATCCTCTTGATTTCGTAGATTTGTCCAGTTGACCTGAATATTGAAATGATAATTCTTTTCACTCAACCAGCGTGCTCCAAAGGCCGATAATTTCAGGATCGCCGGCCCACTCATCCCCCAGTGGGTGATCAGCAACGGGCCCTCGGATTTAAACTTGCTGCCCTGGATACTCACCAGGGTGTTTTCGACGACAATTCCCATAAGTTCAGTTATTGGATCGTCAGCCATTTTGAATGAAAATAACGAGGGCACGGGTGTTTCGATCTTATGGTTTAATTTTTCCAGCCAGATCAGCCCTTCTTTTTTTGGTGAACCGCCAGTTGCAACAATCACCTTGTCAAAGGTTCTGGTTGGCATTTTACTTCCGATAAAATCCAACTGTAATTTGCCGGAAATTTTCTTGATGGATTTTATCCCGGATTCCAGTTCGATTTTGATGTTGAGTCGAGCTGTCTGTTCTAAAAAACAATCGATGATGCTCTGGGAATTTTGCGAGCGGGGAAATACGCAGTTATCGTCCTGGATGATCAGAGGAACACCCCGGGACTCAAACCAGTGTAGCGTCTGTTTGTTATCGAAGCAGCGAAAAGCCTTTTTTAAGGCATTTTGACCCCGTGGGTAAGCAGCAGAGAGTTCTTTGATACTTGCACAGTTATTGGTGAGATTGCAGCGCCCCCCTCCGGAAATTTTAACTTTGGCCAGAAGTTTTTTTGATTTTTCAAAAATAACAACGTTAGCTTGCGGATAATT
Source organism: Desulfuromusa sp. (assembly GCA_036351455.1). Taxonomy (GTDB): domain Bacteria; phylum Desulfobacterota; class Desulfuromonadia; order Desulfuromonadales; family Geopsychrobacteraceae; genus Desulfuromusa. Next base: position 10,614 of record JAZBPC010000243.1, on the reverse strand, counting down.
TTCTTTGACTGCGATCGCTGCGAAGAAGCCAGCGGCACCACCACCTATTATCGCTATTTCCATCTGCATGATTGGCACCGCTGGGGCAAGTTTAGCTTTGCGCTTTGATTGATTCGATTATTTCCTTCAAGACCTGATCTGCTTTATCGTAGGGAACCTGACAGGTGCCGACCGCTTTATGGCCACCACCGCCATATTTCAGCATCATTGAACCGACATCAACGGTGGAAGTACGGTTGAGAATACTGTAACCCACCGAGATCGATACAAACTCTTTTCCACGACCATCAATCAGGCGAATGGAAATGTTTGTTTCGGGAAACAGGGAATAGATGAGAAAACGGTTGCCCGGTGGCGTGTCGGTTGAACCTCTGGAGTCAGTGATGACCATGGGACCGACCTGAATTGATTTGTCGAGAAGATAGCTTTTAAAGACCACGTCGTTTTCAAAGTAACGATCGACCCGCTCTTTGACATCGGGAATCTGCAGGATTTCGTCGATGGACTTGTTGCCGAGGTCTTCCATCAGGTTGCGCATCAGTTGCAGATTGCTGATACTGTAGTCCTTGTGGTAGCCGAGACCGGTCCGAGGATCACAGATGAAGCCAAGGAGAATCCATCCCTCTGGGTTCATGATTTCTTCTTTACTGAGTTGCGCTGAGTCAACCTTATCGACATATTCGAGCATTTCCTGATATTTACTGAACTTTTCGGCTCCGTAATAATCGCAAATGACCCTCGCTGCACTTGGCGCAAGTTTGCTGCACCCTTCATATTTACCCTCAAGCTCCAGTCGTTCCTGTTCACTTGAGTGATGATCAAACCAGAGTCCGCACCCTTCAACGTATGGAACATTGGCGAGGATGTCATTCTTGGTGACTTCGACCTTGCCGTCCTGAAGATCCTTAGGGTGGGCATAGACCATTTCATCCATGATGCCAATCTCTTTTAAGAGCACCGCACAGGCAATACCGTCGAAATCTGAACGTGTTAAAAGCCGCATTGTTTATCCTCCTGATGTCAAACTATGATTGGAAAGTGTACAGCTGTTCACTTTACTGAATAATGACTAACGTTACAAGTTATTAATTTATTGATTCATATTTTCTGTCACGTATTTATCCTGTCTCATTCGGATCTATACATCTTTCAGAAGTAAATAATTTTCATCGATTCGAAGTCAGTCTTGACACTCTGCTTATGGGTGAATAGACTCCGGCACACTTTTGCGATCCATGAAGGAGATTTCCTATGAATAACTGTCCCTGTGGTAGTGGTCAGGACTACGCTGCCTGCTGCGAACCAATTATAACCGGGAAACAATTAGCCGAAACAGCAGAACAACTGATGCGGGCGCGATACTCGGCCCATGTCAAGGTTGATGTCGATTTTCTTTATGAAAGCACCCATCCTGATCATCGCGAGAATTATGATCACAAGGGAACCAAGTCCTGGGCAGAAAAGTCTGAGTGGCACGGGCTTGAAATTCTTGGAACCACTGCGGGGGGGCCAGAGGATGAAGAGGGTGAAGTCGAGTTTATCGCCCGTTTTCGTGGAAAAGAGGGGGTCCGCAGCCACCACGAGCGTGGCCAGTTTAAGCGCAAAAAGAAAAAATGGTTGTTTGCCGAAGGCAACATGGTGAAATCGCAACCGGTCAGCGTGACCAAGATTGGTCGCAACGATCCCTGTAGCTGTGGCAGTGGCAAGAAGTACAAGAAGTGCTGCGGTAACTGATAGATTCGGGCTGAGTCAATTTTTAATCTATCCCCTCTCCCTTAGGGAAAGGGGATAGTCCAATCCTTGATTTTTTATTCAGACTCTCTGGCTATTTCTGCTCCCAGTTGCCGTCAGACTTTTCCAGATACCAACCTTTTTGCGCCTGCTTGCGCCATGAATCAGCAAAAATATTCTGTACTTCGTCAGTTTTGTCGGGGAAATTGTTTGCGCTGGAAATTTCGCTGTAAAGTCGTTTGCGATCTTTATTTTCTGCCCCAACCAGTTTATTCACTTGAGCTTTTTGCTTCAGGGATAATCCCGCAGCACTGCGAACTTTGAGCAAGCCATCGAACCCAAGGCCAATATGTCCCGAATCAAGGTACTCGATCAGCTCGGCAGAGCGAGATTTGATTGCGTCTTTGATGGCGCGGATTGCCGGGGTCGTAACATTGATGTCCTGAGCTGCAATTGCCGTTGCCGGTCTTAAAAGTTTGAAAAAACTGCTGCCAGGGGTTTTTTCCTGAGTGGGTGCTGCATCTTCAGTTCCGTTCTGAGACGGGTCGCCCCAGACCTCATTGACAATCTTATCCGCTGCCCCGCGGAGCTCCTCCGCAGGAAAATAGATGTTAATGGTCACACAAGAGATCACTGTCAGTGTTAGTAATACGATTAGACTGCGCGTCATGGTTTTCATCGTTGTTCCTCTCTGATCTGTTGTCAGCTTTAACTCCCAGCCCGATCAATCCGGCTGAGTCGATTCATCATCTCTTTGAAAGAGATGGTTGGAGTTGTGGTCGTTATATCGATCTTTGGTGGCAATAGCCCGCCATGAACCAGATACCTGTCCGATCCGGATAAAGCTGTTCCCAGCAGGGTAAAGGTATCATTATCCAGGGAACATTTGAAACCAATCTTTTGAAACCGGTAAAAGTCAATGAAGCGATACACTCCCCTGGACAATGCAGCCGTCATTCCTCCTTGACTGATGATACTGAGATTATTCAGGGCTTTAACGCTGATGTTACGTTTCCCTTCATCTCGGGTCGCGATGGCAGCTTCAAACGCTGCTGGGGTGGTGCCAAAGAGTTTCAGCCCATGGATATGTCCATCAACGACTCCGTTTATTTCACCGAAATCAAAGGTTCTGGTTGCTTGTAACAGATCCAGACCAGAAAAATCGACATCCGTGTAGAATACTGGGTATCTGGAGAACGGGGCACTGTAACGCATGTTAAGTAACTGGAAATGGCCATCAAACACGTCGATGCTGGCAAGCCCCGCAATGCTGAGTTGTTGGCCAGCATAGTGGAGGGTTCCCAGATCTGCACTCAGCTGTCCCTGCATGGCAGGTAAACCCAATTCCTTTGTCAGGGTTTCAAGGTTGACGCCGGTAATATTGATTTTAGCTGAGCCTTGCGGGTCGCCTTTGGGCCACTTCAGGAGAAGATTTTTAATCGCAATATGGCCATCAGCCAGTTGCAGTTGTAGCGGCGAAATGAGGGCGAAACTATTGTCTGCTGCTATGAGTTCAATGGTCCCCCGCTCAAGGGTTGCCAGCCCGGCAGACAGGGCGGAAAAAGAAAATTCCCCGCTGGATTCACGCTTGGATATTTCTTTGTTTGGAGCTTCACCTGAACTGATGGCAAAGGGGATGGAACCATGTCCTGCGATAATTTGTAGTTTTTGCTGTTCCCAGTCGGCGTCGACATCTGTGAGTTTTAAAGCCCCATTTGTCTGCCAGCCAGCAGGTTTCCAGTACAGATTGTAGTCGAGTGATATTCCCCCTTCAAGAACGAGATCTGCCAGGGTTGGTTTCAGTTCGGACAAGAGAGGACCAATGTGTTCTCCGTAGCTGGTTTCCAGATCAACAATCTTGAGCTGTCCCTGTGTGTGAAGTTCGTGGGGGGTGATTCGCCCCGTTGCCGTCAGGGATCCAATCTGGGGGATATTAACATTGATAACCGCAGAAGATAATTCTTCCAACTTGGAAATGTAGTTTCCGGTCATAGAGAAATAACCATGATAGGGGGAAAGATCGGCATAGAACGTTCCCGCAAGGACTTCCTGTGCCACTACCGTTCCATGCAGGTCAAGTGCTATCGGCCCGTCTTTCCTGAGACCGTAGATGTTGCCGCTGAGTTCAATTTGTCCCTCGCCAATCCCCGTCTGGCCATCTGCAGACATATAATTCAAGTGGTGTAGAGAAAAATTCTGCACAGCCAGAGACAGCTCTTGTGGCGAAATTTCTCCTGAACCTTGAATATTGATCTGGGCGGTTAACTCCTCATTGTAGGCAAGGCTGAAATCGACAGCTGTTTCTTGCAAAAAGAGCTGATCAGAGTTGAGGGAGAGCTTCCCTTTAGCGAGGAGCTGGTCCAAGGTCAGGTCGGGGAGGATAACCTCAGAAACGGTTAAATTAAAGTCACCGGTCCAATTGGTTGCATTCCTGGCTAATAGCCCTTCAACCTTGAGTTGTTTTATCCCTTGAATCTGAGGGGGAAGTTGTGATGAGGCGAACAACTTTTTAATTTCATGCAGATTCGTTGCAGACAGAGAAAAGCTCAATTGCTGCAAGTTGCCATTGACTCTGAAAAAAGGCTGTGAGTCCAATTGCAGATCGAGCGAAAATTCTTCTTTTCCATCACTCAGGAGCAGTTTCCCCTGTCCTTCAAGCTTGCCAATATTGAGGAGATAGCTCTCTTTTTGAGTCACCGGTTGCCCATGCATATCCGTTGTTAATTGGAATCTGTCTCCTTGCAGAGAATATTCCGCTACCAGAGTTATCCCACCGGAAATATTCAGGGCTTCTCCTCCCATTAACTCGGTTTTGAGACTGCCTGGATCAGGAATATTGACGCGTGCCTGTCCAAGTAGATTGTTGTCTGTGTCAAGCGTGGCGTTGAAGTCAAAAGTTGCCTGGGCGGGGCCAAGGAACCGGCCATTGATCTGCCAGCCCTGCTGCACTTGATCAATCACAATTTTGAGCTGAGTCAAAGTCCCACCCCGTTCGTCCCATCCGATGGCCCCATTTGCCACCTGCAACTCAAGGCTGATCGACTGGTTTTGTAGCGCAAAAATGAGATCAGCATCGACAAGGGAAAATGACAATGCATCAGGTAACTGAATGGGTTGCCCCAGCGCTGTGATCATCTCCTGAAGTTCGCTGTGATCGAGGTGTTGCAGGTGCAAAATAGTGCGACCCAGGGTGAAATCTGCACCAGCAAGAACAATCTGCAGTGGTTCCGTGATAAGCTGTTGTTTCTTCCAGAGGATGTTTTTTATCGTCAGGGTTTGCTGTCGGGATAACTCAACAGCTCCGGCAATGGTGATAGGAAAATTTTCATCAGGGCCGACAAACGCAGACAGGGTGAAAATACTATTCTGTTGCAATGATCCAGAAAAATTAAATTCATGCAGTTGCCATCGCTGGCCCGTCCTATTGATCAACAATAGACCGTTGCTAATGGTCACTTCTGTAATGGTTATAGGGAGTTGATCCGGGATTATTAGAGCTGTTCCAGTTGTCTCTCTTTGGTCCTGTGACGGGATGATTTCAATTTGTGGCTCACTTATGTGCAGTGAATCAAGTCGTCGGGACCAGAGGTCACTCAGGGTGAACTTGAGATCCAGCTGTGGAATGGTCAGCTGTAGTTGTTGCGGAGATGAAATGCTCAAGTCCTGAATCGTCAGGCCGTCGTCTGTCCATTCCAGTTGCCTGATTTGAACCTGTGCCTGGAGCCATTGCGTTGCGATTTTTTCAATCCCGGGACGAATAAATTGGTCCAGAATTTCTTCCGCATAAAACCAGCAGATTCCGGTAAATAGGGAAACGACCAGCAGCAGAGTTGTAATCACTTTGTAGCAGCGTCTTCTCATTGGCTTCCAGCGGCTGTTTCTAGGTTAGATGGTACCTGCTTGTATTTTATCACAGGACGAAAAGAAGACAGATGAATTTAATGTCCCTGTCTGATTGGGGACTCAAAGATTTCACCTTGTTGACAGGGGAAAAGAACGTTCCTATTGTTTTAAGAGGAAGATTGAATTTTAACCTGAATCAGTGATTTTGGAGAAAATTATGTTGTTGCGTGCTTGGATCGTAGGGGGGGTGATGGCGGCCCTTCTTTTTGGCAATCCTGTGTTTGCCGTCGATGGCGAAGGAAAAATTCCGCCATTACTGGAAAGCCTGCGACTGGAACAGCCTCTGACCTTTTGTGACGAGGCCGTTCCGCTGGAAGATTTTGATGTGCTGGAGCGAATGGAAAAAGAGTTGCTGCTGTCACTCTGGGATCGAGATCAGGCGGTTCTTTGGCTCAAGCGCTCAACCCGCTATCTACCGGTGATCGAAGCCATGCTTTCCCAAGCCGGATTGCCCGATGATCTGAAGTATATTGCTTTAGCTGAAAGTGCCTTGCGACCCCATGTTGGCTCACCCAAAGGCGCTATCGGTTTCTGGCAGTTTTTACCGGAAACGGGTCGCCGTTACGGTTTGAGTGTCAATGAGAATATCGATCAGCGTAGAAATCTGGTCGCTTCGACCAAGGCAGCGACGACTTATTTTTCAGAACTTCACGAGAAATTTGGCTCTTGGAGTCTGGCAGCAGCAGCCTTCAATATGGGAGAAGAGGGGCTGCAGGCAGAAATTTTAGCTCAGGGGGTGAATAACTTCTACCGTCTCTATCTGCCTCTGGAAACCCAACGTTATCTGTTTCGAATCCTTTCAGCCAAACTGATTCTGACCCATCCGCAGCGTTACGGATTTCACTTGCAGGAGCAGGATTACTACCCTCCGATTAAATTTACCCCTATCGAGTTGACTTGCTATGAAGAGACCAGCTTGAGGGTTGTAGCGCAGGCGGCACAGACTGATTTCAAGCGGATCAAGGATTTGAACCCGGAACTGCGCGGACATTATCTTGCGGCGGGAACTTACACGTTAGCCGTTCCAGAAGGGACGCCCCCCGGATTACAGCAGCGTTTCCTGAAAATCCACGAAGAATGGAGTCAACAGCGGCAGGAGCGAATCTATATCGTGCAACCCGGTGATAATCTCTCGACTATAGCTGAACAATTTCGCGTCCCCCTGGCTGCGATCTTGATCTGGAATCATATCAATCTTAACGATCGACTTTATCCGGGAGACCGATTGATTATCCATCCAGCTGAAAAAAGTTCTCAATAGCAGATATCAAGGAAAGGGTCGAGCATGAATGATATGACCGGCAAAACTGTCTGGATCACTGGCGCTTCCTCGGGGATTGGAGCTGCATTGGCGCGAGCTCTGGCTGCCCGAGGTGCCCGGATGATCCTCTCTGCACGCTCCGTCGATAAACTGGAAGCGGTCCGTCAGCGTTGTAGCATGCCCGATGAACATCTCTGCCTGGTCATGGATCTTGCTGATCAAGCTTCAATCGAAGCTGCCTGGTGCCGCCTGCAGGAGATCTCAGCTGAGGTAGATATCCTCATTAATAATGCAGGGATGACTCAGCGTGCTCGAGTGGTTGAGACCCATATGGAAGTCTATCGACTGCTGCTGGAGGTTAATTTTTTGGCAGCAGTTGACCTGACCAAGAAAGTTTTGCCGGGGATGATCGAGCGGGGCAGGGGGCAGATTGTTGCAGTCAGTAGCGTTATGGGCAAGTTTTCTTCGCCGCAGCGTTCCGGTTACGCGGCTGCCAAGCATGCCTTACAGGGATTTATGGATGCGTTACGTGCTGAGGTGCACGATTCTGGTGTCAGGGTGCTGGTGGCCTCACCCGGATTTGTCAACACGGATGTTTCCCGTAATGCCCTGCGGGGTGACGGCACCCTCAACAATAAGATGGATCCAAACCAGGCCGCAGCGATATCTGCAGAAAATTGTGCCGAACAGATTGTTGTTGCTATGGCTAAGAGGCGTGATGAGGTTTTCCCTGGCGGCAAGGAACGTCTCGGGTTGCTTCTGAATCGGCTTTCACCGGCCCTGCTGCGACGGGTGATGCGTAAGGTGAAAGTGGACTGAAGAATGGTGGGATTGCACCATCGATCACCGCCACTCTCTTTTGTTGTCTCACATAAAAAAGCCCGGATCATAAAGAGCCGGGCTTTTTGCACCTCTTGTGTTATCCGTTTGCTGAGGAGATCAAGAAAAAGAAAAGGCGGGGAAAGGAGGGCCCCCGCCTGAAAAGGTTCGATGTGCTTATGTTATGGAAAGAGTGACCTGCCACGCTCACAAGTTTCCAACGCCACACGAGCTCAACACCTTTTTGAGAAATGGAATTTTGGATGCTACGCTGATACCTGTATTTAACGTTCATCAGGGTTGCATGGATGACAACTTTTAAAAATTTAATTGATTTTGGAAGGAAAGACAAATGGTTAATATAAATATAATCAATGGTGGAGATTCATTATTTAAATACCTGATAAGAATGACTATTTCATTTTAGATAAAATGGGCTTAATCTGTTGCTATTTCTAGCGTCAATCTGGACCCTTTACTGTGAACTCCGTAAACGTTTGGAAGCCTGTCGTTTCAGGTAGAATAATTGACTAAAATAAGCATGTCAGGCCATCCGTCTGATTTCTAAAGAACAAAGTGAGACAGACCTCCTATGGAACTCATTCACAACTCGATTTTTCTGCTCCTGGTGATTGTTATTCTAGGAGAAGCATTGGGGCATGTCAGGCTCAAAACCTTTTCATTGGGGTCTTCAGCCATCATTTTTGTGGCTCTGGCTTTTGGCCATTTCGGTTATTCTCTTCCGGTGGAATTTCAGACACTGGGACTTGTTCTGTTTATCTATTCAGTTGGCCTTCAAGCAGGTCCGGGCTTTCTCTCCTCCTTTAGAAGCCATGGCCTTAAACTTGCGCTGGGTGCCATGACAGTGGTTTTTTTTGGATTTTTGATGACACTGATTTGTGCCTGGGTCTTTAATTTTGATATGGGCATTGCAGCCGGACTTTTTGCCGGCGCGTTGACCAGTACCCCGGGTCTTGCTGTTGCTGTGGAAGCAGTTGAAAAAAGTCAGGCGCCAGCGGCTTACGGACTGACTTACTGTTTTGGTGTCGTAGGTGTTATTGTCTTCATCAATCTTCTGCCGAAAATTCTTAAACTGGACATCAAAGAAGAAGAGCAGTCCCTGCATCGTGAATTGACCGAAAACAATCCTCCTTTTACCTACCATCACATTGAAGTGACCAATCCCAATCTTTTTGACAAGTTTGTTAAGGATATCTACCTGAAGAATATTGCACCTGTGGTTCTTACCCGATTGCTGCGGCAAGGGGCTGATGAGCCGATTCTGATTTCCGGGGATACTGTTCTCCAGAAGGGAGATCTACTCCGTATCGTTGGTCGGGAAGCAGATTTGAAAAAAGTGGAACTCTACATGGGGCAGCCGGTTGGCGAGAAAATTGAATTTAACCGGGGGATGACCAGAAAAAGTATCGTTATTTCCAAGCAGCAAGTGGTGGGGCACTCCATCGGGTTTTTGAATTTCAGGGAAGCCTTCAACGTGCAGGTGTCCCGGGTCACCCGTAATGGCATTGAATTGCCTGCAGAAACGAATACGCGGCTTCATCTGGGAGATGTTCTGCACGTTGTTGGCGATGAGAATTCCGTAAAAAACGTCAGCCGAATTCTTGGTAATGATGTCAAGGAGACCTATCGGATCAACTTGTTGCCTATTTTCCTGGGGCTTCTAGCCGGTTTTATGATTGGGAGAATTCCCCTGTACCTGCCGTTGATAGGCTCATTTTCGTTAGGTATTACCGGTGGTGTTTTACTTGCCGGACTGATTTTGAGCAACTTGTATAAAACCGGACCCTTTGTCTGGGAAATTCCCTCTACAGCGAACAGTTTCATCCGGGAATTGGGTTTATTGCTTTTTCTGGCAACTGTGGGAACCCGGACGGGTGCCACCATTCTGGAAACTCTTTCGCAACAGGGGCTTCCGCTGTTTTTTTCCGGCGTATTGGTAACAACTGTTCCGTTGCTGGTGAGCATGCTTGTTTGTCGGTATCTGTTAAAAATCAGCTTTCTACGTATGATCGGTGTCCTCACCGGAGGTATGACCAGCACTCCCGGACTGGCAAGTGCCTCCTCCATTTCCAATGGACCATACGCTGCTGCTGCCTATGCAACCGTTTATCCCGTGGCTCTTATCGGCATGATTCTGTTCACAAAAATTCTTATTCTGATTTTGCGCTAAGGGTTTTTAGATTATTTTTTATAAACGCTGATTTTTATCTGTCAGCGCTTGTGTCCGACCAGAACCCCAGAGTCCATGGGGCCCTGATAACTCGTGCGCTGGATATCGACCAGACCCGCCTTTTCCATCATCCCTTTGATCTCGCCTTCGGAATAGGACTGTCCCGCTGAAGTGACAGCTAACATATTGAGTGAGAACAATGCTGGGAAAAGCGGGGCGTCTCGGTTATCGTCAAGGATGAACTCATGGATGATCAGCATGCCGCCCGGAGCGAGTGCCGTAGCCGCCTTGGCGACGATGTTATCGCAGTCGGAAGGGCTATCGCCGTGCAGGATCTGCGACAGCCAAGCTACGTCGTAACTGGCTTCGATCTCTAGGCTGTGAAAATTCCCCGGCTGGAACGCGATCCGCTCACTCAGGCCGTGTTCAGCAATCGTTTTTTCGGCAAAGGGGCGGGTGGTCGGCAAGTCAAAGACGGTTGCAGTCAGGTCAGGATTGTGTTTGCAGAAATGAATAGCCCAGGTCCCGGGCCCGCCACCGAGATCGAGCAGGCGATTTTTGCCGGCGAGCTCCAGGGTTGGAACCAGTCCGGGGGCAGTCCCCATGGCGATGGTGTACATCCCCATCAAAAAACCCTCGCGGCGTTCGCTTTCGTCGTGGGGAATTATCGGCTGCACAGCTGTGCCGGAAAGCACCGCTTCGTCCAGAC
>JAZBPC010000242.1:0-2018 GCA_036351455.1 Desulfuromusa sp. | reverse complement strand
GTTCAGGGCACCGTGCACTTTGAGGAGAAGGCGCCGCTGCTTGAAGGTGCAGGTGTCAAAGCTCTTGTGGCAAATTTTGATTATCAGGAGAATATCCCTGAAATACCTCTGAATGGGCAGAAACTGTTTTACTTTATGCCGCCTCAAGGGGGCGGGTCGAGTGATTACCGGATGCTGAACTTCTGTCGTCAATTATCAGCTGATAACTGTCCCGCAAGAATTGTCTACATGAGTACCAGTGGAGTTTACGGTGATTGTGGCGATCAACTAGTTACCGAAGAAACTCCGATTAATCCGCAAACCAGTCGCGCAAAGCGGAGAGTCAGTGCAGAGGACCAATTACGGGCGCAAGCACAAAGGCTCGGTTTTGATCTGATCATTCTCCGAGTCACGGGAATTTATGGTCCCGGACGCCTGCCACTCGCGCAGTTGAAAAAAGGTCATGAAGTTATGCGTCCGGAAGATGCTCCAAGAACCAACCGAATTCATAGCTTGGATCTTGTGACCATTTGTCTCGCAGCCATGGACCGTGGAGAACCGGGGGACATTTTTAATGTTTGCGATGGCGAGGAAAGCAGTATGAGCGATTACTTTATGGCGGTAGCTAAAATGCACGATTTGCCACAGCCGCACCAATTGAGCCGAGCGGAGGCCGAAGGAAAGATGAATCCGCTGACGTTTTCCTTTCTCAAGGAATCACGGCGCATGTCGAATCGGAAATTATTGGAAAAGCTGGGAATTGAATTGCGTTATCCGACTCTTGAAGAGGGTTTGAAAGCCTGCCGGGGTTCTGTATGATCCCTGACCTGACGGCTACGGTCGTAAAGCCGGTTTCTGGTTTTACTCGTGGGTTCAGTTATCCCTTGCGGGCGGCCAGGTTTTTTGGTCGCAATCCGGGGTTGATGAAATATCTGGCAATCCCTTTTCTTATTAATCTTGTGGTGTTTTCGGCGACAGTCTATTTCGGGCTTGATCTTTTTCAGGGCATGCTGGATGCCTATGCTCCCGGTACTGAGGTCTGGTACGGTGTCATCCTTTATTATTTTGCCTGGACCATTGCGCTTCTTCTGACAATGGTGCTGGTTTTCTTTTCTTTTACCCTGATTGGTAATTTGATCGCTTCTCCCTTCAACGAATTGCTCTCTGAGCGTGCTGAGGTGTTACGTTCTGGTGCTTTGGATGAGGAACGTTTTTCATTTGGTCGTTTTTGGTCAGAAGCTAAATACGCCGTTGCTGTTGAGCTTAAAAAGATGACAGCTTTTGCCCTCTGTATGCTGTTGCTGTTTGGTATTAATTTTATCCCAGGAATTGGTTCGTTGATTTATGCTGTGTTAGTTCCAGCTTTAACGTTGTTTTTTCTGGTTGTTGAATACCTGGCATTTGTCTTGATGCGTAAACGAATGACCTTTGCCCAGCAGCGCCGTTATATTTTTAAGCGTCCTATTCTGATGACCGGTTTTGCCTGTGGCGTGTTTTGTCTTTTAGCCATCCCCTTTGTTCAGTTTTTTTGCATTCCTCTAGCTGTTGTCGGGGCAACGTTACTCTGGTGTGATTTTCCCGCTGAGGAGAAAGTCTGATTCTCAGAGAAATATTAACTGTTTATAAAATTAATGTAAGTTCATAGTTGCCGTTCGATTTGATCTGGGCTAAACTATCGGACTGAAATTGTTTCGCCTTTCATCGCTTGTTTGCTTTTAGGAGATTTCATCCTCATGAGTGCACCTGGGAAAACCAAGTTTCAGATTGATTTGCGCCGGCATTTACGCGAGCACTACGTCAACGATAATCTGACCCATCTGATTTGTGAGATTGCTGAAGCCTCCAAATATATTATTAACTCCATTCGTACTGGTGACTTGGGGGTGGCTGGTACTTCTAATCTTTACGGTGAAAAGCAGTTAGCTCTTGATGTTTTAGCTGACCGGATCTTGCGTAAGCGGCTTGACCATTCGCGTGTGGTCGCCAACATGATGTCGGAAGAAATGGATGAAATTATTCCGATTTCTCCTGACTGTAAC
>JAZBPC010000241.1:0-10665 GCA_036351455.1 Desulfuromusa sp. | reverse complement strand
TTTCACTTGACTGGAAAATCTCTCCATTATCACACAGAATTTCCAGCAGACTTTCAAAACTAGAGGATAATTGATAGATGAGTAAAGCTCTCGGTCTAATCTCCGGCGGACTCGATAGCAGTTTAGCTGCCATGACGCTCATGCGGCAAGGAATCGAAGTTACAGGGATAGCCTTTGTTACCCCATTCTTTAATGCCGATAAGGCCAAGGTCGCTGCAGAAGCTATTGGTCATCCCCTTATTATTGAAGATATCAGCAATATCCATCTAGACATGGTCAAAAAGCCAAAATATGGCTATGGCCGCAACATGAACCCCTGCATCGATTGTCATGCCATGATGTTTCGTCTGGCTGGTGAACGGATGGAGAGAGATGGCTTCGATTTTCTATTTTCCGGTGAAGTTCTCGGCCAACGTCCCATGAGCCAAAATGCAAATGCTTTAAAGTCGGTGGCCAAGCTTTCAGAATTTCCTGAGAGAATCTTGCGTCCCCTAAGCGCGAAACTGTTACCAATCACCCCGATGGAAGAAGCAGGACTGGTTGATCGAGAGCAGTTGCTGAATCTGCAGGGGCGTTCACGTCGGCCGCAACAAGCCCTGGCTAAAGACTGGGGGCTCAATAATTACCCAGCATCAGGAGGAGGATGTCTGCTCACTGAAGAGGGGTTTTCCAACCAGTTACGCGATCTGTTCAATCATGATCAAAACGCCACTGTTGCTGATGTCGAACTGCTTAAAATCGGCAGGCAGTTTCGCCTCTCAAAAACAGCAAAACTCATCCTGGGACGACATCGAGCCGACAATGAGGCCCTGCAACAACAGCTTAAACCGGATCAGATAAAACTTCGTTGCCAGAATTTCAGCGGCCCTCTTGGGCTTTTGTGTGGGAAACCAACCCAGCAAGAACTAGAAACGGCCGCAGCCATTGTTGCATCCTACGGAAAAGGGAAAGATGAAGCTGAAATCAATGTGCTCTGTGTCTCGGCTGAAAGTGAATTGGTTCAGCGGGTCACGCCGATGCCGCGAGAGATATCAAGAGAATTACTGATTCGCTAATTTTTTTTAACGGAGAGACGCTGAGAGGGAGAGTGGGAGAGAAAAGCTAAAATCAAATATTAGCCACCAGGGCTCCAAGAACACCAAGAAAGTATTTTGGGATTTAAAACCATAAAACAGATTCTTAGGTTTTGACCCTCTTGCAACTCTTGGTGGCTAAGTTTAAGGCTCGGTTTTTCCTCTCCGCCTCTCCGCCTCTCCAACTTTGCGCCTGGTTTATTTTCATTGCAGACACAAAAAAATCCCCCACCGGAAAATTCCAGTGGGGGATTTCATTTCTACTGAGAGTGAGTGGCCGAAATTACATCATTCCGCCCATACCACCCATACCACCCATACCGCCCATACCGCCAGGCATACCGCCAGGCATACCGCCATCATCGGCAGCAGGCTTGTCAGCAATCATTGCTTCAGTGGTCAGCATCAAACCAGCAACAGAAGCAGCATTTTGCAGAGCGCTACGAGTCACTTTGGTTGGATCGATAATACCGGCCTGAATCAGGTCGCAGTATTCACCTGTTGCAGCGTTAAAACCGAACGCACCTTCACCATGACAAACCTTGTCAGCAACGATAGCACCTTCAACACCGGCATTAATGACAATCTGACGCAGTGGAGCTTCAAGCGCACGGACAACCAGCTGCACACCGAATTTTTGCTCGCCTTCAAGCTCAAGTTTAGCAAGAGCGGGGAGACAACGCAGCAGAGCAACACCACCCCCGGGGACAATGCCCTCTTCAACAGCAGCACGGGTTGCATGCAATGCGTCTTCAACACGAGCTTTTTTCTCTTTCATCTCGGTTTCAGTTGCAGCACCAACTTTAACAACAGCAACTCCGCCAACCAATTTGGCCAGACGCTCTTGCAATTTTTCACGATCATAGTCACTGCTGGTCTCATCAATCTGAGCACGGATAGCTTTAACGCGACCCTCGATAGCAGCTTCTTCACCAGCACCATCAATGATAGTGGTATTTTCCTTATCAACAACAACCCGCTTGGCGGTACCAAGCATGTCGATAGTTGCGTTCTCCAGCTTGAAACCAACCTCTTCAGAAATCAACTGACCACCAGTCAGAGTCGCGATATCTTCGAGCATGGCCTTACGACGGTCACCAAAACCAGGAGCTTTAACAGCACATACATTGATGGTACCACGCAGCTTGTTGACAACCAGAGTCGCAAGTGCTTCACCATCAATATCTTCAGCAATGATCATCAGTGGACGACCTTGCTTGGCAACCGGCTCAAGGATGGGGAGCAGGTCTTTCATGGTGCTGATTTTCTTGTCATAAATCAGGATCAAAGGCTCATCCATAGCAGCTTCCATACGCTCGGCATCGGAAACAAAGTACGGGGAGAGATAACCGCGGTCAAACTGCATCCCTTCAACGGTTTCGAGAGAGGTATCCATTGATTTGGCTTCCTCAACAGTGATAACACCCTCTTTACCAACCTTTTCCATGGCTTCAGCAATAATGTTACCGATTGTTTCGTCGCTGTTTGCTGAGATAGTTCCAACCTGAGCGATCTCTTTGTGATCCTGAACAGGCTTGGAAAGAGCTTGCAACGACTCAACGGCCACAGTCACAGCCTTATCAATACCACGCTTGATTTCCATTGGGTTGTGACCCGCGGTAACCAGCTTGATACCTTCACGATAGATTGCCTGAGCCAGCACAGTTGCTGTTGTTGTTCCATCACCGGCGATATCAGAAGTCTTGGAAGCAACTTCTTTAACCAGTTGAGCTCCCATGTTTTCGAACTTGTCTTCCAGTTCAATTTCTTTGGCAACGGTCACACCGTCTTTAGTAATCAGTGGAGCGCCAAAAGACTTATCAATAACAACATTACGACCTTTAGGACCTAAGGTGACCTTAACTGCGTCAGCCAGAGTATTCACACCAACAAGAATCTTGGCGCGTGCATCTTGTGAAAACAAAATTTCTTTTGCCATAATACGTATATCCTCCGTTAATTAGTTTTTTTAGCTATAAAAACTCAGCAGTTTCGATTTTGTGTTCCGGCAAGGCGCGAGCAGCGCAAAAGCGCAGCATAGCTTAATGCTATGTGAGCATTTGAGCAGCACAGCAACGCCGCCGGGGCGCAAAAGCGGAATCTGCCTACTCCACCACGCCTAGAATGTCATCTTCGCGCATAATCAGGTACTCAACGCCATCAATTTTGATTTCGCTGCCAGCATACTTGCCAAACAATACCCGGTCGCCTTCTTTAACATCCAGCGGCAGAACCTTGCCCTCTGGAGACACCTTACCTTTGCCAGCGGCAATAACTTTACCCTCTTGGGGTTTCTCTTTAGAAACAGTATCAGGAATGATGATTCCTCCTGCTGTCGTTGTTTCTTCTTCAACGCGCTCTACAATGATACGATCCTGCAATGGTCTGATGTTCATTTTCAAATTCTCCTTTTCAACGTTCAAAACTCTGGGCCAACGGCCGTTACAAACTCTCTACATCGAAGAAAAGACCGGTAGCAAATGCTCAAAACTTAAAAGACGGCCTCAACTTTACCCTGTTAGCACTCAGCTGCATTGAGTGCTAACAATGGAAGACAATAATAGTCACCCATTGAATATTGTCAAGCGATTTTTCCAACAAACGAACTTCTCCGGCACAAAATATTCTGACCATAGAAAACGACCCTCTTCAGAGCTTAAGTGATACTAAAGAGAATCCTACACGAAACACCCGCGGCAATTCCCCCGCATGAAGAATAAATTAGCATACTATCGTGTTTCAAGAGGGTGTGTGCAAAGGCAAGCAGCGGTAATGATATAACGATATTTTTATTGTTAATAAATAATTGCAATTGACAATTCCAGCCCTGTCGGCTATACGAATCAAAACAAAACCCTTTTTTAAAACTCCAGGAATAACAAAGTTATCACTATGGAATTCAACATCGGACAAAAAATTAAAACCTTGCGTAAAGAGCGGAAATTAACATTGCAGGATGTTGCTACGGAGACCGGTTTCTCCCCAGCACTGATTTCGCAAATCGAAAACAACAATGTCTCTCCTCCCATAGCGACATTGTCCAAAATTGCCCGTTTCTTTGATGTAAAAATGAGTTATTTTTTTGAAGAAGGGGAAGGCACCTCCCGTTATGAGATTGTTCGTCATGACGAACGTCGGATTGTCAGTCGCGTTATTTCTAAAGACGGCACCAAACATGGGTATACCTACGAAACCCTCTCGTATCGGAAAAAAAACAAAAAAATGGAGCCGTTCGTACTCACAGTGACTGAGAGAGCAGAAGAAGAAACCCTCTACAACCATGAAGGTGAAGAATTCCTGCTGATTTTGAATGGCCGTGCAGAAATCATACTCGACGATGAACGCTTTTCTCTTGAAGAAGGAGATGCCGTCTATTTTGACTCAACGGTCAAGCATCGTCTACTTTCCAAGGATGGTGAAACCGTACAAGTCCTGGCGGTGGTAACCCGCTGATTTTCTTAACGCAGAGGCGGAGAGAACACAGAGTTCGCAGAGAAAGATAAAATCAAAAACTTTTTGAGGAATTAAAACCAAAATAAGGCCTTAAGCCTTTCTCAGCGTTACTCTCCATCTCTCCGCCTCTGCGTTAAATTTTTTGCTCTTAGTTCCAACAAAAGGAAGGAATAAGCCACATGAGTTCATTCGAAAAGAAAACTCTCTCCGACTGGGAAACTCAGGCGAAGAAAGAAAAGAAAACAGACGATCTTTCCAACTTCAAATGGGACACACCGGAAGGGATTTGCGTCAAGCCACTCTACACGGCAGCAGACATCGAAGGGCTGGAATCAGCCAACACTATGCCGGGACTCGCCCCATTTGTCCGCGGCCCAATGGCGACAATGTATGCAGGTCGTCCCTGGACAGTCCGTCAGTATGCCGGTTTCTCCACCGCGGAAGAATCAAACGCCTTCTACAAACGTAACCTGGCTGCGGGACAACAAGGACTTTCGGTCGCATTTGACCTGGCCACACACCGCGGCTACGACTCAGACCATCCACGGGTTGTTGGTGATGTTGGTAAAGCCGGGGTTGCTATCGACTCCGTTGAAGACATGAAGATTCTTTTCGACAGTATCCCTCTGGATAAAGTCTCTGTTTCCATGACCATGAATGGTGCCGTTCTGCCAATTCTGGCCAACTATATTGTTGCCGCTGAAGAACAGGGCGTCAGCCAGGAGAAACTCGCAGGAACCATCCAGAATGATATCCTCAAAGAGTTCATGGTCCGGAATACTTATATTTATCCCCCGGCACCTTCCATGCGTATTATTGGTGATATTATTGAATTCACCAGCCAGAAAATGCCGAAATTCAACTCTATCTCCATTTCCGGTTACCACATCCAGGAAGCAGGTGCTAACAATGCCCTGGAGTTAGCCTTCACCCTGGCCGATGGTCTGGAATATGTTCGTGCTGCAATTGACAAAGGTCTGGATGTTGACAGTTTTGCTCCCCGTCTCTCCTTCTTCTTTGCCATCGGCATGAATTTTTTCATGGAAGCATCAAAATTACGCGCCGCACGCTTTTTGTGGTCGAAAATGATGAGTCAGTTCAATCCAAAGAACCCTAAATCATCGATGCTACGCACCCACTGTCAAACATCCGGGTGGTCTCTGACCGAGCAGGATCCCTACAACAATGTCATTCGCACCACAATGGAAGCGATGGCAGCAGTGCTGGGCGGCACCCAATCGTTACACACCAATGCTCTTGATGAAGCGATTGCTTTGCCGACTGAGCATAGCGCTCGCATTGCCCGTAATACCCAACTGGTCATTCAGGAAGAATCGGGAATCTGCAATGTCGTTGACCCCTTAGGCGGTTCATACTATGTCGAATCCTTGACCAACTCACTGATCGAAGAAGCACAGAAGATTCTTGATGAAATTGAAGGACTCGGCGGCATGACCAAAGCCATCGAAACTGGGATGCCCAAACTTCGCATTGAAGAATCTGCCGCGAAGAAGCAAGCTGCTATCGATAGCGGCCGGGATGTCATCGTCGGTGTCAACAAGTATCAACTTGCGGAAGAAAGTGATATCGAAGTCCTCGATGTCGACAATGATGCTGTGCGTGAATCTCAGATCGCCCGTTTGAAAAAAATGCGTGACAGCCGGGATGAAGCTGCTTGTCAGCAAGCCCTTGAGGCAATCACCACAGCCTGCGAAGATGGAAGCGGAAATTTACTCGACCTCAGTATTAATGCTGCCCGCTTACGTGCTTCAGTCGGGGAAATTTCTGACGCTATGGAAAAATCCTTCGGCCGCCATCGGGCAGAAATCAAACTTGTTTCAGGAGCCTACGGATCGATTGTGAGTGAAGACAGTGACTTTGCCGAACTAAAGAAACGGGTCGATGAGTTTGCCGCCAAGGAAGGGCGTCGTCCCCGGATCATGATTGCGAAAATGGGGCAGGATGGCCACGATCGTGGCGCTAAAGTTGTGGCCACGGCCTATGCTGATATCGGTTTTGATGTCGATGTCGGCCCCCTTTTCCAGACCCCCGAAGAAGCGGCCAAAATGGCGGTTGAGAACGATGTTCACGTGGTCGGTGTTTCCAGCCTCGCGGCAGGACACAAAACCCTGGTTCCACAACTGGTCTCTGAACTGAAGAAACTTGATGCAGATGATATTGTCGTTGTCTGTGGCGGAGTTATTCCACGGCAGGACTATGATGCCCTCTTCGCAGCTGGTGCCAAAAAGATTTTCGGTCCAGGCACCTCAATCATTGTTTCCGGTGGTCAAACTTTGGATGCGATTGAAGGGAAATAATTTTAACGCAGAGACGGAGAGATAGAGAGTCCGCAGAGAGAAGCTAATAAAGTTCTTCTGGGTTTTAACCCTCAGAAAGACTTTGCTTTTCTCTGCGACTTCAGCGTTCTCAGTTTATCTCCGTTATTCTTGGTCCGGGCACCTCGATCATTGTTTCCGGTGGTCAAACTTTGGATGCGATTGAAGGAAAATAATTTTAACGCAGAGACGGAGAGATGGAGAGCCCGCAGAGAGAAGCTAAAAGCTTATTTTAGGTTTAAACCCTCAGAAAGATTTTGATTCTCTTTGCGGCCTCAGCGTTCTCAGTGCCCCTCCGTTAAATCGCCTTTTGGTCATATAGTTTGAGGGGAAATAATTTTAACGCAGATACGGAGAGATAGATAATTCGCAAAAAGAAGCTAAAAGTTCTTCAGGGTTTTAACCCTCAGAAAGACTTTGGTTTTCTTTGCAGCCTCAGCGTTCTCAGCGCCTCTCCGTTAAATTGCCTTTCGGGTATATAGGGCTTCAATTTTGTCAAATATCAAAAAACTCTCCGATGGTGTCCGCTCCGGCAACATCCGCTCCCTTGCAAAAGCCATCACCCTGATCGAGAGCCGCAATCCAGATCATTCCACAGATGCTGCCACTCTTCTCGACAATCTTCTTCAGGATTCAGGGGACTCAATCCGCATTGGCATCTCCGGAGTTCCCGGTGTCGGTAAAAGCACCTTCATCGAAGCATTGGGGATGGACCTGCTGCGGCAGGGGCACAAAGTTGCGATACTTGCTGTTGATCCATCCTCTCAACTTTCTGGCGGCTCTATCCTGGGAGATAAAACCCGGATGGAAGAACTCGCCCGGGAGCAGAATGCCTTTATTCGCCCCTCCCCGGCCGGTAAAACCCTCGGCGGTGTCGCCCGCAAAACCCGTGAGACCATGCTCCTCTGCGAAGCGGCGGGATACGATATCATCATCGTTGAAACCGTAGGTGTCGGTCAGTCAGAAATTGCCGTTGCCTCCATGGTTGATTTTTTTCTTTTACTGCAACTCGCTAATGCCGGTGACGAACTGCAGGGGATTAAAAAAGGGGTGATAGAAATCGCCGATGCCATCCTGATCAACAAAGCCGAGGGAGAAAACCGCCCACGCGCAGAACTGGCTCGGCAACAGTATGAAAACGCCCTGCATCTGCTCAGGCCCAAAAGTTATCACTGGCAGGTTCCAGCAATGCTATGTAGCGCTTTGCACCATCAGGGAATCAACGAAGTTTGGCAGATGATTCTTGAGTTTGTCGCCACCATGAAGCAACAGGATGAATTTGAGAACAAACGCCGCCTCCAGGCGACAGACTGGATGTGGGCCATGGTTATGGATGACCTGAAAGACCTTTTCCTGCGGGACAAAAACGTTGCAGCCATGATTGATCAGGTGCAGACAGGCGTCAGCATGGGAACGACACCACCCAGTGTTGCCGCGAGGAGATTGTTGGAAGCATTCAAAAGGCACTGATTTTTTAACGGAGAGGGGGAGAGATGGAGAGGCACGCAGAGAAAAGCAATAGGCTTAATATATTGAGTGGGCAGATTCTTGATGCCGCTATTGAAGTTCATCAAGTTTTAGGTGGTCCAGGTCTTCTCGAGGCTGTTTACGAAGAAGCTTTGACCCATGAACTTAAACTACGCGATATTGGCGTTGAAAGACAGATAGCCGTCCCCATAGTATATAAAGGCAAAAGCCTAAAGAATCCTCTGTTTCTTGATCTTTTTATAAGCAAACAAATTATTGTTGAAGTCAAAAGTGTTGAAAAATTAAACCCGGTATTTAACGCCCAGCTATTAACATATCTGCGCCTGATGAATATTCCGCTGGGCCTGATCATAAATTTTGGTGAGAAATATATTAAAAACGGTTTTCATAGAGTTGTGAATAATTTTCCAGAGAGCTGAAGTCTTCTCTACCTCAGCCCTTCTACGATTAAACGATCAGATACTTTAACGCAGAGACGGCGAGGTGCAGAGAAGTCAAATTCAAAATTTCTTTAAGGTTGAAACCAGAAAAAGATTTTAAGTTCTTCTCCCCAACTCTCCCTCTCTGCGCCTCTGCGTTAAAAAAGGAGTCCAAGATGCTAAAAAAAATTAACCACATAGGTATTGCCGTGAAAAATCTGGAAAGCTCAATCCCCTTCTATCGCGATCAACTCGGCATGACCTTTGAGGGAACTGAAGAAGTTACCGAGCAGAAAGTCCGGGTCGCCTTCCTGCAGATCGGCGAAAGTCGGATTGAACTTTTGGAACCCACCTCAGAAGATTCTCCTATCGCCAAGTTTCTGGAGAAAAAGGGCGAAGGCGTTCACCACATGGCCTACGAGGTTGAGGATGTTGAAGTTGCCTTAGCTGAAATGAAAAAACAGGGCGTCCAATTGATTGATGAAACTCCTCGCCATGGTGCCCACAACAGCCTGATTGCCTTCCTCCATCCCAAAGCTACTGGCGGGGTACTGACTGAGATCTGTCAGGCTGGACATTAAGTCAAAAATCTTAACGGAGAGACGCTGAGAGGCAGAGAAAAGAAAAAGACGAAATCTTTTTAAGGTTTAAAATCAATGAAAACAGTTTTAAGCCTTTCTCTCCAACTCTCCTTCTCAGCGCCTCTCCGTTAAAATGTCTCGAAAACCAGCGAAAGTAACAACGTTCTATAAACCATATTGCTTTTAAACCAAGTACTTACAATTCGTTAATTATTTTTAAATTGACTAATAACAACAAAAAAATATACTTGCTTCAGATTTCATGACAACTGAGCCCTGCTGACTCTGGGTTTATGATGTCTATATCAATGCTAACAGAAAAATAACACAAAAAAGAAGAAAACAATAGATAAGCTAACCACCAAGAGCACTAAAGAAAAACTCAGACTCTAGATCTTAGTTAAAACCAAAAACAAGCTTTTGATGTAGATTCTCTTGGTGTCCTTGGTGTCTTGGTGGCCGATTGAATGTTTTCATGCTTATATTCAAAAATATGAATTGTTAACTTTAGCAAAATTGTGGTAGAAGCAACTCTCTGATTGTTGCAGCAAAACAACAACAGCCATGATGGTGTTTTTACTGCTAGAGAGAAAACCAGTAAGAATCATTTAGTTTCAGGCAGTTACAGACTACAATAAAGTGCCGTTCTATTTGGCACAGTTTCTGCTTTACTAAATTTGGCGCAGCGTCTTCGCTGTCTTAAAATGGAAAGTTAATTGAGCAGAGTTAACCAAGTTTTCTAATGCCGAATAGTTCGGCAAACTTTACTTACCTAAGGAGGTAACAAGAAATGAGCAGATTTCTAAAAGTTATGATCGTCCTGTTGGCGATCGCAGCAATGGCAACACCTGTTATGGCAGAAGACATGCTCAGCCTGGGCGGTCAAATGCGCGTTCGTGGTTGGTACACTGATTATGATGGCGATGATTACACCAACAGCTGGATGGACCAGCGCCTGCGTATCGGCGGCAAGCTGTCTATTGCTGAAGGCGTCAGCATTACCTTCCGCACCGACATTACTGAAACTAACTGGGGTGCTAATGGTGGTAATGAATATGGTGCAGGACGTGGGGGCGACACCCAACAATGGGACCGTGCACACATCGACCTGACCAAAGGCAATATTCATGTTCGTGCTGGTCAGCAATATGTTGGTTACGGCCTGGCTCAGACCATCAACTCTCAGGATGCCGGTATCAAAGTTGATGTTAGTGGTCCTGTTTCCTTCTCCGCTTTCTGGTTGCTGGATGACGACAATGGTGTTGATACAGACGATAGCCCCGTGGCTGATTCCTACCTCTATGGTGCAAACGTT
>JAZBPC010000240.1:0-24329 GCA_036351455.1 Desulfuromusa sp. | reverse complement strand
TCTGCCTTTGTTGTAAACGGTTCGCTCCATGTCATATAATGTTACCTTATCGGTCATAATATGTGGCCGATAGCCGAATCAGCGAGGTTGGACTATGGCGTTTATGCAAGCAGCATTGGTGTTGGCAGCATTTCTTTGCTCCTTGGTGGCGGGCTTCCTGTTTGCTTTTGCGGTTGTGGTTATGCCGGCATCAAAAGCTTGGACGACCGAGAGTTTATCACGTCCTTTCAAGTGATGGACAGGATTATCCATAACAATCAGCCAGTGTTTTTGCTGGTTTGGATCGGCTCAATCGTGACCTTGTTAGATGCGGCTCTGATCGGTTTCTGGCAGTTGAATGACGTCGCTTGGTATCTGCTTTTCATCGTGACTCTTCTCTACCTGCTCGGTGTTCATCTGCCTACAGTCTTCATCCATCTTCCCCTGAACAAACAACTACAAGCTAAAGATGTAACCTCACTCAATGGGCAAGGGCAAAGAGAAGCCCGTAACAAATTTGAACAGCGTTGGAATCTCTCGAACTTAATACGAACTGGCGTTGCCTGTCTGACGTCTGTTCTGTTGATGATTCTGCTGTTCATTCTATAAAAAGGAAGGATTAACTATGGACAGGAATACTTTTATGTTTTTTGTTCGACAGCAACTGCAGGAAATAATGCATTTGTTCGTCATCCAGGCTCGAATGAGGAAGGCATGATCGACAGTTGCAGCATTAGTACAGAACATTTCATTGTCAAACCCAATGCCGGAGAAACCTCGATAGCCTGAACGATGCTTTAATTACGCCGTGAAGTAGCAGTAACTTTGCTTCGCGGTCTTTCACTCTGGTTCCGAGCATACGGGGGCCCATGGCGGAGTAAAACATGAAGAAAGTCTGCATCATCGGAGCATCAGGAAAACTTGGGCAGTACATGATACAGCAAGCGCTAGATCGAGGTTATGAGGTTATTGCCGTTTGTCGACTTGAAAGTGTTGGAAAGCTTGATGCTTTCAAGGGGCGTATCACGATTGTCCCCGGTATGACGAACGATCGAGATGTTGTCAAACAAGCGGTCGCAGATTGCGATGGGGTTCTTACCGTATTGGTGCCCTGGGGAGTTCAGCAGTACGCCACGGGAACGGCTCAGGCGGTTCTAGATTTCGCAAGCCCTGAGGCGCGGCTCTGCTTTTCCTGTGGCTGGCATATTTCACGGGATGGGAAAGACGTATACTCACTTAAGTTAAGAGTGTTTGTGAAAATTTTCGGTACTCTTGCGCGACTATTCCGATTCGCAGATCTCAGCGATCAGGTCGAAGCGTGCCGAAGGGTGTTTGCCAGCAATGCCCGTTGGACCGTCGTTCGAGCAAGTGACCTGGAGGAAGGTGAAAGTCAGGGCTTGCCGGTTTGGAGTGAACATGTTGGCGATCCAGTTCTCGAAAGCAACATCACTCGACGGATTGATTTCGCCTTGTTTATGGTTGAAGCCCTTAAGAACAACGAATTGGTTCAAAAGGCTCCAGCGATTGTCGGTTGTAAGACCCCATCGGCACTCGCTTATACAAATCCCCGTCAGTGATTGAGGCTGAGGTAGAATAACTATGGCCCTTTTGTCTTGACTTCAAGATAAAAAACAGGTTATCTTGAAGTCAAGACAAAAGACTGGCGCTTATATATAGAAAGGATTCGTTATGAATACTCACAGAACACATAAAAGAATTGGTGAGCTGGTTATCCGCAGCGAAAATCCGCAGAGGCTGGTCGCTTTCTACCGGGAAATTGTTGGGCTGGACTTATTTGCCAATCTCGGAACAGCCACCTTTTTAAAAGTGACAGATGATCTGGAAGGGCACCCTCAAATGCTGGCAATTTTTGATAAAGCACATGAGTACAGTGGCCCAAAAGATATGAATGCGAAATCAGCCAATACAGGCGCTGGAAGCTTACATCATTTTGCATTTGCTCTGGAGAAAGTCGATTTCGAGAGTGAACAGAAACGCTTAGAAGAAATAGGGGTCGACATCCAGATTGCAGAACATCGGCGATTCGGTTGGCGGTCTTTGTATCTGTATGATCCCGATGGAAATTCCGTGGAATTCGTTTGCTATGACCCTGATGTGCTAAATGCAGGAGAAACTCAGCAGGCGTAAGCGAAACTGCAGCGACAAAAATGAAGGAGGTACAAATGTCGACAAAAATCACAGTAGTCTTTTACAGTACGTATGGCCATGTCTACCAGATGGCAAAGGCCATCGCTGAGGGCGCCAAAGAGGTCTCAGGAACCGACGTATCTTTATTTCAAGTCCCGGAACTCATGCCTGAGGATATTCTGGAAAAATCAGGAGCGTTGGAGGCTCGGCGAAGCTTTGCTCACATCCCCGTTATCAGCCCTGAGCAGTTAGCCGATGCCGATGCGATTATCTTCGGTACTCCGACACGATTCGGCAATATGACGGCGCAAATGCGTAACTTTCTCGATCAAACGGGGGGGCTGTGGATGAAAGGTGCCCTGATTGGCAAAGTAGGAAGCGTTTTTACGTCAACTGGGACTCAACACGGTGGCCAGGAGACAACAATCACCAGTTTTCATACGACCCTTTTGCATCATGGAATGGTAATTGTTGGCGTACCTTATAGTGAACCTCGCCTGATGAACATGGATGAGATTACCGGTGGAACCCCGTATGGTGCTTCCACCTTGGCGGGCGCTGATGGAAGCAGGAAACCGAGCGAAAACGAACTCGCCATCGCCCATTTTCAGGGACGACATGTTGCCGAAATTGCTTCAAAGCTGAAAAGCTAGATTTGGATGACAAAACAAAAGGGCCAGCAATTATGGTCCTTTCGTTTTAAGAGAGAGATGTTTTAATCAGGATCTGCTGCTGATGATTCAAGAGTCTTAAGGAACTTTTTTAGTAAATCGTTGAATGCTTCAATTTCTTCCAGAGAGAGGCCAGTGGTTAATCTCGCTTGTGTTTTCACATGATCGTCGACGGCCTTGTCAATAACAGTGAAGCCCTTATTCGTTAAGGCGATGAGAAAACTTCGCCCGTCATCCGGGTTCGGGATACGCTCTACCAATCCTGCTTTGACGAGCTGGTCAATCCGGTTCGTCATTGTACCTGAGGTCACCATCGTCAGGGCCAGCAGATCGTTTGGTGACAAACGATAAGGGGCTCCCGAGCGCCTCAACGTCGCCAGCACATCAAACTTTGCATGGTTTAACCCATGAGCAGAAAAGGTCTTATCCATTTCACTGGTAAGGCTCTGGTAAAGCCGCTTAACCCGTCCAATGACTCCCATCGGGCCAACATCAAGATCCGGTCGTTCTTTATTCCACTGTAAAAGTATTTTATCAACTTTGTCCATGAGCAAAAAATGACACACCAGTGTCTTGACGTCAAGACAAAAATAAGTTATCTTGAAGTCAAGACATAATCATGGAGGTAAAATCATGAAACGCATATCAGATATTTTGTTAACGTCAATCGCCCCGGTCATCTGGGGAAGCACCTATCTGGTCACCACAGAATTGCTTCCGGATGGCTACCCTCTGACCGCTTCATTGCTGCGTGCCTTGCCGGCAGGATTGATTCTACTGGCTTTGTCGCGGCATCTGCCGACAGGGCGTTGGTGGATAAAAGTCTTCATCCTCGGCGCTCTGAACTTCTCTATTTTCTGGTGGTTGCTATTTGTCGCTGCCTACCGTTTACCGGGAGGTCTCGCCGCAACCGTGACCTCGATTCAACCGTTGATTGTATTGATGCTGGCAAAACTGATTCTCAGCAACAGCATCAAGCCTGCGTCCGTGGTTGCCGCAATTATGGGGATGACCGGGGTGGCAATTGTTATCCTCACCCCGCAGGCGGAAATCGATGTCATCGGCGTGGTTGCCGCGCTGGGCAGTGCTTTGTCAATGGCGGCTGGTACCGTTTTGAGCCGTTTGTGGCAACCCTCTGTTTCTCTGACCACCTTTACCGCCTGGCAACTGACCGCCGGCGGCATTCTCCTGCTGCCGATCGCACTTTGGTTTGAGCCGGCTTTGCCCGCTCTGACGCTGAACAACGTTCTGGGCTTTACCTATCTCAGCCTGATCGGTGCCGCTTTGACCTACTTGTTCTGGTTTCGGGGGATTGCCCGACTGGGGCCTTCCGGCGTTACACCATTGGGGTTTCTCAGTCCGATAACCGCCATCGTGCTTGGCTGGCTGTTCTTGTCACAGAATTTAAATCCAGTTCAGGTCGCAGGCATTCTGATCGTTTTTACCAGCATCTGGTTGAATCAGCGTGCAACTCTATCGTCTGCACAGACAAACAAGCGAAGAGATCGCTAAAAAGGATAAATCATGAATATTATTATTTTTGGAGCTACAGGTGATGTTGGCAGCCGGGTCGCAAAAGAAGCTGTCTCAAGAGGGCATAGTGTCACAGGTGTCATCCGCAGTTTGGAGAAGGCAGATAAATTGCCGAAAGGAGTGAAAGCGCGAATCGGTAATGCCAGCTTAAGCAGGCTGGTCAGCGAGCTGTCTTCGGGTCATGATCTTATTATCAGTGCAATCCGGCCGCCTGAAGGACAGGAACCGAGACTGGTTGAAATGACCAGCGCTATTTTTGAAGGGGCTGCAGAATCAGGAGTTCGTACCATCATCGTTGGTGGAGCGGCTCGCTTAATAATGCCTGGAGAAAAAGAATACACCGTGCTATCGAAGCCGGGGTTTCTCCCTGACTCTGTTGTGCCCATAGCAAAGGCATGTTTAGGGCAGTATCAGATGTGCTTGGAGAACAGCAATGTAAACTGGACCTACATCAGCCCCCCTGCGTTATTGCGTCCAGGTGTTCGTACTGGGAAATACCGGCTAGGAAAAGATGAGCTGATCATAGATAGCGAAGGAGCTTCTAAAATATCTATGGAAGATTTCGCCGTAGCGATCCTTGACGAAGCTGAAAACAAAAAACATCAACAAACTGCTTTTACCGTTGCCTATTAGGTCGCTCAAGGTGAAGCGTAACCGTACCGCTCGCATGTAAAGGAAAAACAAAATGATCCGGATAATTTACAGCTGGCAACTAAAGACAGAAACCGAGCTGGAGAGTTTCCAGATGGCGTGAGCTAAGGCAACGACAACAAGCCGGGCAACAACACCGGGTGCGCGGGACAGCTTTCTGTTGCAAAGCCTTAACGACCCAACAGAAGTTTTAACCATTGCCCGTTGGGCCCGATTGGAAGACTGGAAATCTTTTGGGAAAATCCAAATCGATCTGAGATGACGGAGATGCATCTCTACGCAGAACGATTGTCAGAAGAGGTGTATGCTGAAATTGAAGACCATACGGTTTAAATTTATAGGATATTTTAAATATGGATAATTCACTTCAAAAATTATTATCAGAGCTTGAAACATTTGGTCAATCTAACGACAGAAACACGAACGATAGGTCACAACGAATGTTGAATATCACTCGTGACACCGGTGAGTTTTTATCGGTTTTAATCCGTGCCACAAATGCTCAGCGCGTATTGGAAATTGGAACATCAAATGGATACTCTACCCTTTGGATGGGGGATGCCTGTAGAGCTGTTGGTGGGAGCGTTACCACGGTCGAACTCTCAGAGCAAAAGTTCAAAATGGCAAAGAAGAACTTCGAGCTTAGCAATTTATCTTCAATCATTCACCAGTGTCTCTGCAATGCCGGTGGTTTCCTTTCAGAGTCTGAAGATAATGCCTATGACCTTGTTTTTCTTGACTCGGAAAGATCAGAATATTCAAGCTGGTGGTCAGATATCAAACGTGTCATCCGACCGGGAGGTTTGCTTGTTGTTGACAACGCCATCTCGCAGCCTGATGAAATAGCACCATTTATTTCACTGATTGAGTCAGATCCTGATTTCACAACAAGCTTGGTTCCTGTTGGGAAGGGGGAATATCTGGCTACGAGATCAATAAAGTCTCACTTCCATGAAAGTTATTCATTTGGGGGCTGTTATGGAGAGTAACTCAGTGAGTAGAGCGGCAGAGATGCGTCGAGTTGCAGTGTTTGGTAACGCTGGCGGCGGTAAATCTACCCTCGCCCGGCAACTCGCCAAGATCACCAATTTGCCACTGCACTCCCTCGACACTATTAAGTACAAGCCTGGTGGCAGTGAGGTGCCTCATGACGAATATCTTCAGATTCATTCGGAACTGCTGCGTGGAGACGAGTGGATAATTGACGGATTCGGCTGTGTATCGTCTACGTGGGAGCGCTGCTTAGCTGCGGACACGTTGATCTACGTCGATCTGCCACTCTTTACACATTACATGTGGGTTACAAAGCGCCTCATAAAGGGCTTGATTGTTACGCCCGAGGGGTGGCCCAAGAACAGCCCGATGTGGAGTAGCACATTGAAAAGCTATCGAGTGCTTAAACTCTGTCACGAAAAACTGACCCCGAGATACAGGCAACTTGTTTCCGAGCATGTCAGTGATAAGCGAGTACATCATTTGAGATCGCCCAGAGCCATGAAGTCTTTTATCACGGCTGTTTCTAGTGAATATTCGAGTATCCGTTAAGACGCTGGGAGGCCGATGAGTGAAAAAATACCTGCCCCTTAAATAGTGAGTAGCGAGACAGAAATAGACTCTCTCTAAATCAAAACGCCCCGAATAGCTTCGAGGCGTTTTGTTAGCATTAATATTTCTGTAAGCATTCCCGTCATGGGAACCGAAATCGATCACCCTATTACCGTGATCTCAACGACATCAACCTTTAGGTTGATGTGACTCTCTTTAACTGGTCAGGTGGATCAGAGACTGCCATAGCGTCTTCCTCCTTTAAGTTTAAGATGGTTTCACCTTACCACAAAATCACTACTTATGAGAAAACGATATAAGCAAAGATTGCTAGTCTAATTTCAAAACTACCTATATTTGGCATTCTGCCGAACTGACCGGAAATCTATTTACAAAAGTGAACCTCTGATTTTTGATAAGCCGGTTATGTACAATATATCCTAAGTGCAAGTAGGATCACATGATCGGACGACATGCAATCCGGCCTCAGCCCGCACACGCAGACTGAGTCCTAATTTGTTCTGGAAATGGTGAAATGGGATACGACTTCTCTTGGGCCTCTGTAAACGATGCAAACCAGCGCTACTATAGTGGGCCTCAACTCCAAAAAACTCCCTCGGGTTCCATTTTTACTGTTCAAAGTGATATTCTTAATCCATGGGACAAATTACCTCTTTGTTTGTTAACAAAGTCATCAATCAAATTGACGGGACCTTCGACAAAACTGCCCTGTTGCAGTCGGTAGGGATCGATCCTGGTCCTCCGATGAGTCCTTCACAAATGGTGTCTGCCGATGATTACTATTCATTCTTTGAGCGGGCCGCCGCAGTAGACAGCAATCCGACCACTCTTCCGTTGAGAGTTGGTGCTGCTATGGGTTGCGATGACTATGGCGCTTTCGGTCTTGCCTGGAAGTCTGCAACGGACCTTCGTGGTTCCTATGGTCGCGCAGAACGCTTTGCGCGCATATTAACGAGTGTTTCGACATATACAGTTGAATGGGTTGACGATGGTGCATTTATGCATCTGAACCGAATAGGGTCGAGGTTCCTTGGTCTGCGACTTTCCAATGAAGCCACCATTGCGAGCATCGCTTCTATCAGCCGGCAGGTGTCCACAAAAAAGTTCAAACCAATTGCAGTATTTTTCAAGCACCGGCCACCAAAGGTCATCGCAGCCCACGAAAAGTATTTTGGTAGTCCAGTCCATTTTGAATCTGATAAAGATGCACTGCTTGTTTCAAGTGAAACGATGCGAACGCCTAATAAACTCGGCGATAACAGCATTTCCTCCTTTTTTGATACACACCTCGTTGCGGAGCTGTCCAAGTTTACGGATCAGAACCTGTTAGTCCGACAAGTCAGGATTCACATTACTCAAGCATTGAGCGAAGGCGTACCTGCAATTTCCGATGTTGCAAGACAATTAGGTATGAGTGGGCGAACTTTGCAACGCAGGTTGTCAGAGCTGGGCTATACATATCAGGCTCTGGTCGATGATTCACGACGTCAGCTAGCCGATCGTCTTTTGCGAGAATCAGATTATTCTCTCGCAGAGGTCGCTTTCATGACAGGTTTCTCTGAGCAAAGTGCTTTTACCCGGGCCTTTAAACGCTGGAAAGGGCAAACGCCGCGCTCTTTTCGCCTCCAATAAAAAATCCATATTTCCTATGAAATTGGCACGGTCAGTCAAAAGCTTGGCACTCGCCGTCAAGAATCTTTAGAACCTCACGCTTTATTCTTAGCTTGCAACCAAAAGAAAGGAGCAGGCTATGAATATATCTAACCATCAAACGCAAACAGCAAAGAACCTTATTCTAGTACTCGGCGGGACTGGTAAAACCGGCCGCAGAATTTCTGAACGTTTGAAAGCCAAAGGCGTGCCAATCCGTGTCGGTTCCCGCTCGGCGCTACCATCCTTCGACTGGAACAACCCCAAAACCTGGGACGATTGCCTCAAAGACGTAGAAGCAGTTTATGTGAATTATGCACCGGATCTTGCCGTACCTGGCGCAACTGACACCATACAGCATTTTGTTGAGCGCGCTAAATATTATGGTGTGAAACGCTTAGTATTACTATCAGGCCGTGGTGAAGCAGAAGCTCAGGCTTGTGAACAAATCGTACAAGAAAGTGGTCTGGAGTGGACTATTGTCCGCGCCAGTTGGTTCAATCAGAATTTCTCTGAGGGAGCATTTGTCGACATGGTTCTCTCAGGCCAGATTACACTCCCCGCCGGGAATATAGCAGAGCCATTTGTGGACGTTGACGATATTGCCAATGTTGCAGTTGTCGCACTGATGGAACCCGGACATGTCGGAGAAGTCTACGAAGTCTCCGGTCCACGTCTCATGACGTTCTCCGACATTGCAGTCGAGCTTTCAAAGGCGACTTCACGGGAAATCACCTATGTACAAATTGCACACGAAGATTTCATCACAGGCATCACAGAATCCGGAGCTCCTCAAGAAGTTGTCTGGCTGCTGGATTATCTTTTTTCTACAGTACTCGATGGTCGCAACGCTTATCTGACCGACGGGATTCAGCGAGCACTGGGGCGACCACCAAAAGACTTCGTCGATTATGCCCGAGATGTCGCAGCGACGGGTATATGGCACGTCAGTTGATGAAAAATCCTTGAAAAGGGAAACCGCGTTTGTTCTGCTTTAAAGAAAGGTTTGGTTATGAATATTTTCCAGTTGACCTTGTCTCTGTCCATAATTTTCTGTTCTCTCGTTGCCGGGTTCCTGTTCGCTTTTACCATTGTAGTGATGCCAGGAATAAAACAGCTCACAGATGGAGAGTACATCAGGGCTTTCCAGATTATGGACGGCATTATACAGAAGAATCAACCGTTTTTTATTTTGGTCTGGGCTGGATCGATCATAATAATTCTCGCAGCAGCTATCTTAGGGATAGGCCAATTGAACAGTTTAAACCGCTTTCTGTTGATGGCAGCAACTCTCATCTATCTGGTCGGTGTGCAAGTGCCAACCGGGATGATTAACATCCCACTGAACAATCAGCTACAAGCATTACATGCCAACCAGTTAGCAGATTCAGCGTTACACGAAGCCAGAGAAAACTTTGAAGAGAGATGGAATAAGTCGAATAGGATCAGAACGGTTTTTGCCGTTTTGACTTCTGTCTTATTGGTCGTTGTGTTGCTTAGGATTTAAATCAAAAAGGCAGTTCCGTCATTTCGTTGTTTATGAAACCTATTGTGCCGCTTAATGTGAGAAACACTCGGACCCGGAACGTTTTACCTCAAATGAAACTAGCGTGAAGGAGACTCCTATGCATCCTGAAGCTTTGATTTGTACTTTCATTGAAGAGGCATTCAACAATGGAAACCTCTCGATTCTCAATAACATCATCCATCCGGACTATCAATTTTCGAGTCCCGACAGTCGAATGACTGGAATCGGCCAGTTGAAAGAGTTTATTCAATCATTCCGCACCGCATTTCCTGATCTAAAGATCCGTATTGACGACATCTTCTCTTCAACTGACAGAACCTGTACGTCGTTTACGTTGACAGGGACTCATAAGGGGAACTTTTTGGGCATTCCGCCGACAAAAAAAACCGTGGCAGTCCGAGGTGTCGTGATAAGTAAATTCCATGAAAACAAAATCTCGGAGGAGTGGGAGATTCTCGATAATGTGGGTTTTTTTCAACAACTGGGCGTCGTCCCCAGTTTGTCATGAACTTAAAATGAACACTTCCCATAGGCTATGCCATAGCCTGCGATCCTCCCTGACGTCGAACCAACATGCCTTTACGTGCAATTGGCTTCGCCAGTCGCAATATGCTTTCCAAAGAGTTCCAGTCTCGCGTAGGCAACTCGGCGTAAAAATATCTGCCTCACAATTCGTGATATAAAGCAGCTCCAGCTTTTTCTGGGGCTGCTTTTCTATAATCTCAATACTTGCAAGTTTCAAGGTAATGCCTCCAGTGAATTTCGGGGGCATATCTTTTTTCGAAACTTAGAAGTTGTGCTGGGCGACCAACATCACCAAAAACTCCTTAGATCCTGTTTTTCAAATTTTCTGTCAAAATTGGGTTTCGCAGATATTCATAGGAATTTTTAAACGTATTATGACTTATTCCTCACGATAAAATGTTTACAGGATCTTTCCCTTTTTAAACTGGTTCTTATCTGATCAGTAAACCATTTCAAGAGTAGATTCGACATGGCCAATTCTTTTAGGTCAGTTACCCAAAGTTGAGAAATGTCATAAGGTCAGGGCAGAGGGGGGAGTCTGTTGAGTTAGAAAAAAGATCGCCTTAATCGGAATATTTAGCCAAATGCTTACGTTCTGCTAACACAATCCTAACATTTCAAGTGCATCTTCCCGACCATCAATTAACGATAAAATTATCAAGGAGATGGTTAAAAAATGAAACAACAGAAATCAAAGGTTTTTGCTTTAGCTTTTCTGGCGCTGGTATTGTTTGCAACAACTGGTTTTGCCAGTCCCCTCAAAGTTGATGTCAACATTAGTGACTATGTCAAAGTTCAAGGTGTTGCCGGCAACCTCAACAGTGTTGGCTCCGATACGCTGAATAACATGATGACTTTCTGGGCCGAAGGATTCCGCAAGAAGTATCCCAATGTCAATATTCAGATTGAAGGTAAGGGTTCCAGTACTGCACCTCCCGCACTGATCGAAGGCACCAGCCAGCTTGGTCCGATGTCACGTAAGATGAAGGATAAGGAAATTCAGGCATTCGAAAGCAAGTATGGGTTCAAACCAACCATGATCGGCGTGGCTCTGGACTCTCTGGCCGTTTTTATTAATAAAGACAATCCGATTAATGGCTTGTCACTGCAACAGGTCGATGCAATTTTTTCAAAAACTCACAAAGGTGGTCTTTCAGATGCAGCAGTCTGGGGGGATGTTGGTCTGAAAGGTGACTGGGCGAACAAACCGATTAGCCTTTACGGTCGTAACTCAGCTTCAGGAACCTACGGATACTTCAAAGGTAAGGCTCTATTTAAAGGTGATTACAAAGACACCGTCAAAGAACAACCTGGTAGCGCTTCTGTTGTTCTCGGTGTAACTGAAGACAAAGCTGGCATTGGATATTCAGGTATTGGTTACAAAACTTCCGGTGTCAAAGCCATTTCACTTGGAAAAAAAGATGGGGATACACAGTACGAACCAACCTATGCCAACGTTATGAATGGCCACTACCCCCTCGGTCGGATGCTTTATGTCTACGTTGTTAAAGAGCCGAACAAGCCGATGCCAACTTTGGTGAAAGAGTTCATCAAATACATGCTTTCCAAAGAAGGTCAGGAAGTTGTCATCAAGGACGGCTACCTGCCTTTGACGGCTGAAATTGTCAAACAGCAGTTGGCTCTGATCGATTAATTTTAGAGGTAACGGCCATAACATAAACAGACCCTGCTCTGCAAAGAACGGGGTCTGTTTATGTCTTAAGTGAAGTGAGACACAAGTCATGAATCCAGCCTTTCTCAAAAAAATCAAACGCAATGATCGAATTGCTAAGTGGGTCATTACCGTTGGCGGGATGGCGATTATTTTCAGTGTTATTTTTATTTTGATCCTGATTGCCAAAGTCTCACTTCCGCTTTTTTTATCCCCGGAAAAGAATTTGTATACCAGCTTTCAGTTGGAGCCGGACTCCGGTGATAACAAGGTGCTGGCTCTGGGAATGGACGAATATCTGGAAACTGGGTACACCATAGATCTGGCTGGACGAGTCAATTTTTTTAATCTCGCTGATGGATCAGCCCTTGATACGCTCCAGCTTGCGAGCGCAACAGGATCAGAACAGTTAGTTTCAGCTGAAACTTACGGGCGCTTGAATCACATGCTGGTTTGGGATGACGGCAGTGTTACTATTGAACAGGTTAAATTCTTTCCATTCTTTGATGAAAAAAATGATAACCGGCGCAGTATTCGCCACCGGATAGAACAATTAGCAATATTTTCTGCTCCACAAACAGGTGTGCCGTTACAGACTCTGGCAAGAGCCAGTAATGAAGGGCGTCAGGTCCGGATTGATCGTTTTGAAGATGGCCGCTTTCAACTTGCTATTGCAGAACGGGAGGAAACTCTTTTTGGTCAGGGAGAGCTGATCGAGAAAACCCATCAGTTACAGATTAAGGCGGCAGGTCAAGTAACGGCTCTGGCAATGTCTACTCAGGGAGACAAGCTTTACGCTGGAACTGATCATGGTGCGATTTTACGCTGGGATCTTTCTGATATTGAAGAACCCGTCCTGGAAGAAGTAACCCAGGCATTTACCGATCAGCGTAAAATCACCGCCATGAACATGGTTTTTGGTGATGTGTCCCTCATTGTCGGAGATGTTCTGGGGCAACTTTCGACCTGGTTTCCGGTTCGCGACGAAAACGCTGGTTGGAAGCTGACTAAGATTCATGAACTGACCGGTCACTCAGGGGCTGTGCGGACGGTCGCCCCGACGCCACATGATAAATCTGTCTTCAGTTCTGCGGCAGATGGCCTGCAGTTGAGTCATATGACCAGTGAACGATTTTTGATCGGCATTGCAACTCCCGAAGACATAATAATGAATTATGCTATGGCGACCCGAGGAAATGGGGTGATTACCCTTTCTGAGAGTGGTCAGATTTCCAGCTGGAAGCTAGATATACCCCATCCGGAAATCAGTTTAAAAACTCTGTTCGGCAAGGTCTGGTATGAAGGTTATCCCGAACCAACTTATTCCTGGCAATCCTCTGCTGGTACAAATGATTATGAACCAAAATTGAGTCTTACACCGTTGATATTTGGCACCCTTAAAGGGACTTTTTACGCCATGTTGTTCGCCGTACCCCTGGCAATTTTCGGTGCGATTTATACCAGTCAATTTGCGCGGCCAAAATTCAAAGGGGTTGTCAAACCGGCAGTTGAAGTCATGGCGGCTGTTCCAACAGTTATTATCGGTTTTCTGGCTGCTCTGTGGCTGGCTCCATTGATCGAGCGCTCACTTGGTTCATTGTTTCTGAGCCTGATTCTGGTTCCCGCTGCATTGATGATCAGCATTGCCGTGTGGCAGCTAGCCCGCAAAATTGAGCCCTTGAAACGGGCTGAGCGTGGCTTTGAATTCCTGGCTATCGCACCCGTCTTGATCTTGGCTGTTGCGATTGCTGTGGCTTTTGGGCCGGGTCTGGAAAACTGGTTGTTTGACGGTAACTTGAAGCAGTGGTTGTTTAATGAAGCCGGAATTCGCTACGATCCACGGAATTGCATCATTATTGCTTTCGCCATGGGTTTCGCAGTGATTCCGATCATCTTTACGATTTCTGAAGATGCTTTGTCAAATGTGCCCCCAAGCCTTAAAGCTGCTTCTCTGGCGTTAGGAGCCAGTCGTTGGCAGACTGTCTGGCGAGTGATTCTTCCCTCTGCCAGCCCGGGTATTTTTGCGGGCACCATGATTGGTTTTGGTCGGGCTGTCGGTGAGACCATGATTGTGCTGATGGCGACCGGGAATACCGCGATTATGGATCTGAGTATTTTTAACGGAATGCGTCCCCTTTCCGCCAACATCGCTGTTGAGATACCTGAAGCTCCGGTTGATGGATCTCTCTATCGGACATTGTTTCTTTCTGCGGTTATCCTTTTCGTCATGACCTTCATTGTGAATACGGTTGCGGAAATTGTGCGGCAGCGCCTGCGAGCCAAATATGGTCGCTTCTAGGATTTGAACTATGACAACAACGCGAAAAAAAACTGATAAATACTGGCGGGTTGGTGAACCAATGGTGTGGTTGTCAGCGTCGGCTTTGACAGTCACTTTGCTGACAGCCATGATTCTGCTGATTGTCATTATGGTGAATGGCCTTGGGGTTTTCTGGCCTGCTGAGCTCCACCAGCTTGAGCTTAAAGATGGCAGCCGTGTTGTCGGTACATTGATGCAGACAGAGCCTACGGCGGATAAATCGGCTCTACGCCGACAATATAAAATTGCTAATCGTGATCTTTATGGCCTGGATTTCCGCTGGATTGACGAAGACCAGATTGTCTCGACGCAGACTCCCCCGGAGTTACTGGTGCTGGAACGGATGGAGAACGGAGATTTTTATGGTGAGCTTAAAAGCCTGCAGCTGAACGGAGAAGAACAGTCCGGGTCAGTTGAGCAGTTGCATGTGGCTTTGGACGCTGTCGATAAAGAGCTGCAAGGGCTCAGAGAGCTTGAGAATAAGCTTAAAACCGCCAGCTATAAGATGGAGAAGTTACGCCTTGAAGAGTTGAAACTAAATTATGAAAAAGTTGCGCTCGACGATTCCAGGCGTTTGCAATTACAGCGAGAAGTGCAGCTCCTGAATGAAGAATTTGGTCATCTTGTTAAGGTTCAGACGAGTCGGATGAACAAGGTTCGTGAAAATAAAGCGGTTTTCATCGACGCAAACTCACAGGAAAAAGAGATTGTTCTGGCCGACATTGTCCAGGTTTATGCTCCAAATCAAATGACGACCACAGATAAAGTTGTTTTTTATGCAAAAAAACTTGGTGAATTGTTTGTTGGTGAACCCCGTGAATCGAATACCGAAGGGGGGCTGTTCCCTGCTATTTTCGGAACGGTTATGTTGATCTTTGTCATGAGTCTGTTCAGTTTTCCCCTTGGTGTTATTGCTGCTATTTATTTACGTGAATATGCCAAGGAAGGTGTACTGGTCAGGATCGTGCGAATTGCCGTCAACAATCTGGCTGGAATTCCATCGATTGTTTACGGGATCTTTGGTCTCGGGTTTTTTATCTACGGTATCGGCAACGGCATTGATACGCTGTTTTTTCCCGAACGTCTGCCGACACCGACTTTTGGAACGGGTGG
Source organism: Desulfuromusa sp. (assembly GCA_036351455.1). GTDB lineage: Bacteria > Desulfobacterota > Desulfuromonadia > Desulfuromonadales > Geopsychrobacteraceae > Desulfuromusa. The sequence goes on along the minus strand of JAZBPC010000240.1, from coordinate 8,973 downwards.
ATTGCTCTGGGCGAGCTTGACCCTTGCTCTTTTGACCGTTCCGGTGGTGATTGTTTCTACCGAGGAGGCACTCGGGGCAATTCCGCGGGAGATGCGTGAAGGTTCTTATGCTTTAGGATCGACCAAGTTTCAAACTCTGGTGAGAATTTTGCTACCGATGGCATCTCCCGGGATTATGACCGGACTGATTCTGGCCATGGCACGTGCAGCAGGAGAGGTTGCCCCGCTGATGATCACCGGAGTTGTTAAATTAGCACCAGCATTACCAATTGACGGCAATTTCCCCTTCTTCCACCTGGACCGTAAATTTATGCATCTTGGCTTTCATATTTACGACATCGGTTTTCAATCGCCTAATGTTGAAGCGGCTAAACCCATGGTTTTTGTGACCACTTTATTACTGGTATTGATTGTTCTGATTATGAGCAGTGTGGCTATTCGGCTCCGTAACAAGATGAAAAAACGCTATACTTTTGGGACCTTTTAGGAAAGTAGAAAGATCATGACCACAAAAAAGATTGAAACCCCGATTATCCAGATAAATGATTTAAAGTTTTACTACCCCGGAAACGCTCGGGCACTCCATGGCATCGATCTCAGTTTTGCAGAGAAGCAGGTGACCGCTCTCATTGGTCCTTCTGGCTGTGGTAAAAGTACATTACTGCGCTGTTTGAATCGGATGAATGATCTTATTGATGGTTGTCGGGTCGAGGGTGAAATTACGCTGCAAGGGGAAAATATTTACGGTCGAAATACCGATATTATTGAGCTCAGGCGTCGTGTCGGGATGGTGTTTCAAAAGTCCAATCCTTTTCCAAAATCGATTTATGAAAATGTTATTTACGGTTTGCGCATTGCTGGAGAGAAAGATAAAAATCTGTTTGATGAGCGGGTTGAAACCAGTTTGAAAGCAGCTGCCCTTTGGGATGAAGTCAAAGATCGGTTACAGGAGAGTGCCCTTGGTTTGTCAGGTGGTCAGATGCAGCGTCTCTGTATTGCCAGAGCGATTGCGGTGAATCCAAAGGTTATCCTCATGGATGAGCCCTGTAGTGCCTTGGATCCAAAATCAACAGCGCGAGTCGAAGAAACAATTAAAGAGCTCCGTAATGACTTTACTATCATTATTGTCACCCATAATATGCAGCAAGCTGCCAGGGTTTCTGATTATACCGCTTTTTTATTTGAGGGGAATTTAATTGAGTTTGGTTTGACCGATCAATTATTTGTGAAACCGCAGATTAAGCAGACAGAAGATTATATTACCGGCCGTTTCGGTTGATCTGACAGGAAAGAGAGATGAGTATGGCGGTTTTAATGGAACAAGAACTCAATGTTTTGAAGAAGGAACTTCTCTCCCTCGGCGCTGAAGTCGAAGGGCGGGTGAAGCAAGCTGTGCAAGCGTTACTCACCGGTGACCGCAAGTTGGCGCAGCAGGTCAAGGGAGGAGATAGTCAGATCGATAATATGGAGATTGAGCTTGAAGAGGAGTGCCTGAAGATCTTGGCACTGCATCAACCGGTAGCCACTGATCTGCGCTTTATTGTTTCGGTGCTTAAGATCAACAACGACCTAGAGCGAGTGGCTGACTTTGCTGTTAATATTGCTGAGCGAGCGCTGGATCTGGATAATGTGACCAAAATAGACTGTCCGTATGATATTGCAACTATGGCCAAGTTGGTTGAAAAAATGCTGAAAATGGCTCTGGACTCTCTTGTGGAAAGAGATTCCGATCTGGCGCGTAAGACGATTCAGCTGGATGATGATGTAGATAACCTGCATAAAGGCAATTTTGCGCGAGTTAAACAGGCAATTCGTGGTGATCTGGACTCAATGGATGGTCTGATTTATTATTTATCCATCTCCCGTTATTTAGAGCGGATGGGTGACCTGGCGACGAATATAGCGGAAGATGTTGTCTATCAAGTCGATGGTGAAATTATCCGCCACGGTGGCATGCAAGCCTAAAAATAGTTTTATTCAAATTCTTAACTATACGAGCCCCATAACATAAAGTGAAAATGGTATTGTCCTCCTTTGCCTCAGCGCGTTATAAATAGCGCACTGTTCATAAGGGAAGGGAGGACAATGATGATTGATGATTTACAAGAACGGGTGACTGAACTGGAAATTCGCTTCAGCCACCAAACTCAATTGCTGGATGAGCTGAATGAGGAGCTCGTCAACTGTAATCGTCGGATTGATCAATTGAGGAAGGATAACCAGCATCTTCGGGAAGCTGTGAGCACCCTTTCTCCGGCACTTGAAGAATCTCCAGATGAATAGCCCGTCTCTCAGTTCATCTTTAAAGATGGTCATTCTGGAAGCTTTTGTTCTCTGCGTTTTATCTTTTGCTGTTGGTCTAAGCCTGAACTTTACGTTGATTTTTAATGCCTTTTCTGGAAAAGCAATTTCTACTCCGGGGTATACCAGCCCTGTGAGCGAAAAAGCTGAAACTGTTACTCTCAACCCTGCACCAGCTTTTCCTATCCCGGTCGCCTTGGAAGAGCTCGATGACCTTCTTGCCTCAGGTGCTGTGCTGATCGATGCCCGAAGTCTTCAGGCCTATAAGCAAGAACATCTGGCTGGAGCCATCTCCCTTCCTTTTGCTGAACTCGACATGCATTTGCTCAAGTTCAAACAGCAGGTTTCCCCCGAACAAATGCTGATCACTTATTGCAGTGGTTACGGCTGTCCGGACTCTTTTGAGTTGGGAGAGCGTTTGCTCCAGGAGGGGTATCTCGATGTGCTCGTGTATGAAGGGGGGCTGCCTGAATGGCAAGCTGCCGGACGCCCATTGGAAGGGGAAGGGCAATGACGCTATTTGGTAAAGCTGTCTACCACGGCAGTCGACTTGTTCTGGCCGGTGTGTTCATCTATGCCGGAGCAACCAAGGCACAAGATGTCGCTGGTTTTGCCGGGCAAATAGCAAACTATAAAATTCTTCCCTATGCGTGGAACTATCTTGTTGCTTCGATTCTTCCTTACCTTGAACTTCTCTGTGGCATGTTGCTGTTGCTTAACCGGCGAGTTCGACCTGCAGTGCTGGTCTTGTTTGTCCTGAACATTGTTTTTATCCTTGCTTTATCGTCGGCGATCGCTCGCGGGTTCGATATCGACTGTGGTTGCTTTAGACCTAATTCAGAAACACCAACCACTCCTCTGGCGGCATTGTTGCGTGACCTTGGGTTGCTGGTATTGATGGTCGCCACGTGGATTCTCCGCTACGTGCAGCAGCCTGAGGGAGTTGAGTAATGGCTCAGGATGTCTGGCAGCAATCTCTGAAGGACAGCATTACACGTGTTGACCAGTTGGCGGATTATTTTGAGTTTGATCAACGGCAGCTTGCGACTGTTGAAGCGCGATATCCCATGCGTATCTCTCCCTACTATCTGAGCTTAATTGAACAGGTTGATGATCCAATCTGGAAACAATGTGTGCCGGATGTGCGTGAATTGGATGATTCTGGATTTTCTGATCCTCTTGCGGAAGACGATTTTTCACCCACTCCAGCGGTAATTCATCGTTATCCGGACCGGGTGATTTTTCTTGTTTCTGGCAGTTGTGCCAGTTATTGCCGTTTTTGTACCCGTAAGCGGAAAGTTGGTTGTGCCAACATGTCATTGAGCTTCCGTGAATTGCGTGACGGAATTGATTATATTGCTGCAGATCCACAAATTCGTGACGTTATTTTCTCTGGTGGTGATCCACTTTTGCTCCCTGATTCCGTTCTTCTGGATTTGCTGGCCCGGGTTTCTGCCATTCCACATGTAGAAATCATCCGTATCGGTACACGGGTTCCGGTGACGCTGCCCGAGCGAATTACCGAGCGACTCTGTGCCATGCTGAAGAAATTTCAGCCTCTGTATCTCAATACCCATTTCAACCATCCCCGCGAATTGACGCAACAGGCGAGCGAAGCCTGTGCACGATTGGCCGATGCCGGAATTGTGCTGGGTAATCAAACCGTCTTGCTGCGTGGTGTCAATGATCAGCCGGATACTATCAGTGACCTGTTTCGTGGCTTACTGAAGATGCGGGTGCGTCCCTATTATCTGCATCACATGGATCTGACTCGTGGAACCAATCACTTCCGGACCTCGGTAAAATCTGGGTTGCAAATCATGTTCTCACTGCGAGGACCAGTGTCAGGCTTGGCATCACCACACTATATTATCGATCTTCCTGATGGAAAAGGGAAGGTGCCACTGGTGCCCCAATATGTCAAAAAGAGAGGGGATGTTCTGTTGATTCACGCCGCCGACGGCAGTGTTGTGGAATATCCTGACGTTTTGGATTAATAGTATGTCAATAGCCATCATTTACCCAAATCAAGATATCAGCGACTGGCTTGCAGCGCTACGGACCCATGAACCTGCACTGAAAATTGAGGTCTGGCCCGAGATAACTGAGCCTGAAAAGGTTGAGTTTGCACTCTGCTGGAATCAACCTGCAGGATGCCTTCAGCAGCTAACAAATGTGAAATGTATATCTTCACTCGGTGCTGGAGTTAATCACCTGTTGAATGACGTCACCCGTCCACTTGACGTTCCGATTGTTCGTCTTGTTGATGATAATTTGAAACAGTCGATGGCTGAATATGTGATGTTGGGGGTGCTGGAACATTTTCGCCGTTTGAAAGATTATCGTTTTCTGCAAGCGGAGAAGAAATGGCGAGAACTTCAAATTCCGCATATTTCCGAATTGGGTGTCGGGATTATGGGCTGTGGTGCTATTGGCAGGTATGTTGCGAACAAACTCATCGATTTTGGTTTTAGTGTGCATGGCTGGAGTCGTACCCGGAAAGATCAAGAAAGATTTCCAGTCTATGCTGGCAATGACGAATTGGAACCATTTCTCAGCCAGACAGATATCCTCGTCTGTCTGCTGCCATTGACTCCTGAAACTAAAAATATTCTCAATCTGAAAACATTCAATCAGTTACCTGCAGGCGCCTATCTGATCAATGTTGGCAGAGGTTCTCACCTTGTTGAAAATGACCTGTTATCAGCTCTTGATTCAGGACAGCTTTCAGGGGCATTGCTCGATGTTTTCAGAGAAGAACCGTTGCCTGAACTACACCCTTTTTGGGACCACAGTAAAGTTAGCATCACTCCGCATATTGCCAGTGTCACCAATCCTCTGTCAGCAGCAGAGCAGATTGTTGAAAATTACCGTCGGGTTGTCAGTGGTGAACCATTTCTCAATCTTGTTGATGTTAAGTGTGGTTACTGATCTTATGATTTGTTTTGAATTTTCTGGTTTTCCCTTGTCTCTTAAGGGAAGATTTTGTTTTCACCCAATGGTCAAATAGCCATAGATTCTTACCCGTTAATGTCTTTCAAAAGAGGTGTTTCTGTATGAAAAATTTCCTCTCCCCGGAAGAACTGGCATCTTCTCTTGTTGCCTGGGGTGAAGCAAAAGTTCAGCGCACATCACTGCAGTTGCTGGTCCTCGGTTTCCTGGCCGGAGCCTATATTGGCTTTGCAGCACACCTAGCTACCGTTGTCGGGACCGGAGATTTTTCCTGGATTGGATTGAAGAAGTTTTTTATTGGTACCGTTTTCAGCCTCGGGCTGATGTTGGTGATTATCCCCGGATCAGAGCTCTGGACTGGGAATACCATGCTGACGGCTGCTTTTCTGGAGAAAAAGATCTCCTTTGCTCAGGTGGTGCGCAACTGGTTCTGGGTTTATCTGGGGAACTTTCTCGGTTCCATTTTTCTGGCCTGGATGATTGTCAGTCAAACTGGAATTATGGATGGCGTTTTTGGCGGTACCGCTTTGCAGATTGCGTCGGCAAAAATCAGTCATGAGGTTGCTGGCCATTCCCATAACGCTGCCTACTTTTTTCGTGCTGTGGGGTGTAACTGGTTGGTGTGCCTGGCAGTTCTGCAGGCAATGGCGGCAAAGGATATCGCTGGGAAAGTGCTCGGAATATTTTTTCCTATCATGGCTTTTGTCGCGGCAGGATTTGAACACGTGGTGGCAAATATGTATTTTATCCCTGCAGGAATTTTTGCCAAGGATTTATCCGGGGCTCGCTTAGCTTCCGGGCTTGATCCGAGGGTTATGGATCAATTGAGCTGGAGTGCCATGTGGCAAAGCAATCTGATCACGGTGACTTTGGGTAATTTTGTTGGTGGTGGGCTCTTTGTTGGAGCCGTCTACTGGTGGCTCTATGTTCGAGACAAGAAAAAATTACAATAACCTTATAGCGAAATCACGATGAGTAACGTTGATATTTATCTCGTTTCTGTTGTTTTTCGTTATCAGGATATCACAGCGGTCTGAATGAAATGATTCACACATGGAAAATAATATGAATAAGTTTGATGTCGATGAGCAGAAGACAAGGTTACTGCTGGAAGACTTGGGACGAATTGCCGAACCTTCTTTCAGGGAGTTCGAAACCACCAAATATATTGTCAATTATCTGCACGTCAATCATATTCCAGTAGATAAAGTTTTTGCTACTGGTTGTTTTGGAACAATCAGTTGTGGTGCTGAAAAAACAATAGCCCTCAGGGCTGATATCGACGCACTGCCAACAAACCCCGAAGGGACAGAGTTCAAACACCTGTGTGGGCACCATGCTCACATCTCAATGTTGTTGCTGGCATTGAAATACCTGGTGCAGCATAAAGATGAAATGAAGGTGAATGTCCGCTATTTGTTTCAGCCCGCTGAAGAGATTGTCAGAGGCGCACAGTTTATGTTGGATGAAGGTTGTCTGGATGGATGTGCAGAGGTCTATGGCATCCATGTTGATCCACATCAGAAGGTTGGTGATATTCTGCTCAAACCGGGTGAGTTTATGGCTGGTGCGGCCTTCTTTGATCTCAAATTCACCGGCAATTCCACCCATGCGGCTTATCCGCATGCCGGGGATGATGTTCTGCTTGCTGCGACAGACTACGTCAATCTTTGTCAGAAAATTATAACCCGCTTCAAAAATCCGGTGAATAAAGCGGTCTTGTCATTCAGTCAGATTAGTGGTGGACAAGCATACAATATTCTTGCTGAAGAACTATTGATCAAAGGAACCTATCGTTATTTTGATGCTGAAGTGAAAGAGCTGATTGAACAGAAAATGAACGCCATCGGTGAAGCGATTAAGCTGATCTATGGCGTGAATGTTGCTGTTTTATTTGCGGAGGGAACTTTTCCTTTGCATAATCATCCCGACTTGACTGAAAGGTTGAAAAAAATTTTCTCCGGGACGGATCTGCATGTCAACACCGAGCTGGAACCAATGATGGGAGCAGAAGACTTTTCATTTTACTTGAATGAATGTCCAGGAGTGTTTGTGAATGTGGGAGTTGCCGACAACTCTGTTCATCCCCCTCTGCATAATAAAAACTTTTATGTTCCGGTTGCAGCCGTGCTTAACGGTGCAAATTTTTGGATCGAACTGGTTACCAGCCAACTGATTGGAACAAATTCGTTTTCATAGGCCGAGGCGATATGAGAACCATCATATTGCCTCGGCCTATGATTGAGTCTAATGCAGATTAAACCGCAGCTTGAACAATTTTTTCTATGGTACTGAACGTTCCATTTAATCCTTCTGCGAACATGTCATCAGAAGGTCCTTTTTCAAATTCATTGTGTCCAAGGAGGTCAGCCATTAATTTTGCTGAATAACCGAGAAAGCGGACCTGCGTTCTGCCACCTTTGCTGTAAACAAAAATGAATTTTTGCACAAAAACACTTCTTTCTGGGTTTGGAGGTATAACTTTACCGGAGTTTTGTGGTTTGCATATCTGCAAAACGACATGTTGATAGTTGCTGGGGATCTCAATTCCTTCCCCCCGATAAAATGCAATGAGATCTGACTTTTCGCGGTTTGAAATCATGAAACCTGCTGCTTCAACCTCTTTGGTTAAATCTTCAAGAAAAGTATCAAATGGTTTGTCGGTGCTGTTTCTGTAAATTTGTACGTCAGACATGGTATCCTCTTGTGTCAACAGTTAAGTTAAAAAAGTGGCCAAACGAAAAGGCATATTGATATTCAATTAATTGAATGTCAACAGTTTTTCAATAATTTAGACCTCCTGAGGTGTTCATATGCACAATATGCTCGATCATCACCTAATAAGTGAACGTTATTTTTTCCCCAGAGAGGGGTGTTTTGAAAATCCATTCTGGGTTGATTGTGGTGATGCAAAGTTAGCTTGTAGTTATCATGAAATTGACCCTGCAGCAAAAACTCTTGTTCATTTTCATGGTAATGGTGAAATCGTAGATGACTGGCAGGGTGATTTTGTCACACTGATACAGCAAATGGGTTGTAATTGTTTTTTGGCTGAACTGCGTGGTTATGGTCAATCAACGGGACATCCACAGCTGGGGAAAATGCTTGAAGATGTGGTACCAACGATCGAGGCTTTACAGCGACCTGCAAGTGAATTGATTTTTTTTGGACGCAGCGTCGGTTCAATTTTTGCCATCGAAGCTGCTGCAAAATTTCCGCAAGCGGCAGGATTGATACTTGAAAGTGGCGTTGCGGATGTTTTAGAACGGTTATTATTGCGTGTTCATGCAAGTGAAATCGGGGTCAGTGTTGTTGAATTTGAAAGTGAAATAAAACGCAAACTGGATCATCAAGGTAAAATGATGGAATATCCAGGTCCGGTATTAGTGATGCACACGCAAAATGATGGTCTGGTTGATGTCAGTCATGGCCAGCGCCTGTACGATTGGGCTACGGGAAAGAAGACACTGAAAGTATTTCCACAGGGGAATCACAACGATATTATGTATGTCAATGCGCGGGAATATTTTGGGGCTCTGGCAAAGTTTATTGCTGATCTTTCAAGCTGATCTTGAGACGGAGAAATTTCTTTGATGATAAAAAGGGATGCCAATTCTTTTGAATTGTGCACCCCTTTTTCCGACCTGATTCAACAGTAATTTCTAGCTCTAATTGCAACAGGAGTAGGACGATATAATTTTCAACAGTTGTCGACAAGTC
>JAZBPC010000239.1:0-11289 GCA_036351455.1 Desulfuromusa sp. | reverse complement strand
TTAAGCGATATGGGTTACCAGGTCACCGCCATGACCGAGAGCTCTGAAGCCCTCAAACTGTTTCAAGCTGGCCCCGACCATTTTGATCTAGTGATCACCGACCAGACCATGCCCGACATGACCGGCCAAGAACTGATTCAGGAACTGCGGAAAATTAGACCGAGTCTGGCAGCCATCCTCTGTACCGGTTACAGTAGCAAAGTGGACGCAGATATTGCTGAGGAGTTCGAAATAAACGCTTTTCTGATGAAACCACTGGAACTGACTAAATTGGCACAAACGGTGAGAAACGTTCTGGATGGGGTGGCTGAAGTGTCAACCATACTGCGTTAGATTCGGGTTTTACATGTAACGTTCATATGAACTAGATTTGGAAAAATACGTTATGCCAATTACATACTCATTTGATCCAGAACGAAATCTTATACTCACTCAGGTTGTCGGGGAACTCAACATCGCTAAAACCCTGACCTACTTTGAGTGCCTACAACAAGATGAAAACTGTCCCGATGAGGCATTTGAAGTTGTGGACTTATCTGGCGTTACGGATTTCTCAATTCAACATGGCGAGATGAGGACGATCACGCGGACGTACCAAAGCGCGAAGTCGAGAAGAAATATCCGAGCAACTGTCTTTAACTGCACATCGGATTTGTCCTATGGTATAGCAAGAATGCTGAAGACACTTCATAACATCGTGAACGAAAAGCATACAGTCGCCATATCGAGATCTCATGAAGAGTTGGATAGGTGTATTGAGGAGCTGAAATCTAACCACCCGGATAAAGACCTGCAATAGTTGACGCCTTATCCTCATTGTTAGTTTTGACAATTGGAGCCGGAGAGGTGTCTTGCTTTACTGGGTCTATTAGAATTTCTTGTTTCAGACAATTTTATAGACTCCACGCAATGTAAGAGGATAAGCGATAGCCCGAAAGATTATATCTTCCTTCCGCTTACCGATCCCCTACACATGGAAATGAGGAATGATGGACTTTGTTTTCGAGATTTCAAAGGCTTTGGCAGTTGGAGTAATCTTTTCCTTTTTTTTAACCAATGCTTATGTAAAGCAACTTAAGCACATAGCTGGATGGAGAAACATCGTCTGTGGCTTCGGGCTGATTTTCTTTGGCATGTTGCTCGATATCCTGGACAACAACCCAACACTCGATCAATTCTTCATCGGAAATATTCATGTTGTGGCATTTCTTGAACAGGTTGTTGGCTATGTGATCGGGTTTTCTGTTTTAGCTTTGGGCATTTGGCAATGGATTCCAAATATCGTTGAGTACCAAATAAAGCAGAAGAAAGAGTTAGAAGAAACGGCTCTAAAAGTTGAAGAACTATCAAAACTTTTACCGATCTGCATGTACTGCAAAAACATTCGAAATGACAAAGGTTACTGGGACCGCATAGAAAGTTACATGGAAAAGATGTCGGACTATAAGTTTACCCATGGGATATGTGACAACTGTATAGTTGAACATTATGGAGAGGAGCTTGCCGACAAGGTAAAGAAAAAGGTCCTCAGCAGCTAGGGTATAATCTTAAACTGCCGGATGGTTTTTTTTGATATAGGCCAGGCACGATCTGGCATCAATCGCAACGATCTGATCAATCATCATCAAATTGTGAGAAAGCTGAAAGTCTTCAATGATTTTTCCGTCCTGACAGCACATCGCAGTGTTATCGAGTTGCTGTTTTTCTCTGACCCTTACGATCATCTCACGGCAATCTGCAGCATAACAGTACACTTCTTTTCCCAGTGCAGTCGCAAAACCCACCTCAAAAACCGTTCCTGAATCTGGTTCGATCCCGCGAAAAGGGTTCAGATTTGCCATGATAATATCAGCGGATTCAATAAGTTTTATGTTGGCATCACGGATAGCCCTGGCCACTTCATGGGGTGTCCCCTTGGTGGTGATAGAGTTGTCGAGGGGAAACAGCCCAATAAAGCCATATTCTGAAGCGAGTTGCTTCAGCTTTTCACCGACCCTGATGGCATCAGGGTCAAAGACATCAGGGCCGGCCAGGTAAATCTTTTTCATGAGCATCTTTCATCCTGAAGCTGTCAGGGTGTGAACCTTCTTCCCCTGAAAACCCGGCAGCGTAGTTAACTCTGTAACAACCAGTTTTTATTTATCAAGTCTCTGAAATGTCAGCGATACTGAATTGATACAGTGGCGCTTGCCGGTTGGTTTTGGACCATCATCAAAGACGTGTCCCAGATGTGATTCGCAACGACTGCAGATCAGTTCATTGCGGATGGTGAAAAAGCTGCGATCTTCCCGGGTGGATACGTTCTCTTTTGCAATTGCCTGGTAATAGCTGGGCCATCCAGTTCCTGAATCGAATTTATGATCGGAGTGATAGAGATCGTTTCCACAGGCTGCACAGCGGTAAACACCGTGTTCTTTATTTTTGAGGAGTTTGCCTGTAAAGGCCCGTTCAGTTCCCTCTTCGCGCAGAACATGATACTGCTCTGGTGTCAGGAGTTTCTTCCACTCGTCCGCAGTTTTAATCACCTTATCGACAAGAATATAATCTTTTTGTTCCGCTGAATAAACTTTGATTTTTCCAGCGACCATCATCTTATGATTATTTTTCTGGTTAGCGGCAAAACCGTTTGTGGCCATCCAGAACAAGCCGGTTTGGGCAACCATCAGCTGTAGAATTTGTCTTCTATTCATTTTATAACTCCTTGCGTAATTTCTCTTTTATTCAGAGGACAGGACTTATTTTATCATATTTTCAAAATTCACATTGTTTCGACAAAATTTTTGTCGAGATCTGAGCAAACTCCCTGTGTTTGTCTATAATGAAAACAAGGTCTGACCAAAGATTTTCTATCAATCTTCATCTCCAGCATCAATGGCAATTGGTCTCACAGGGCTGAGAGTTCTGCGTCAGAATATCAGTAGATTAGAATTACTGACAATGAACTTAACGTTTGCTACCTTGTTGCAATGACATTGCAAGGAACCTAACCTTCAAGAGGAGAGAATCATGCTGAACAAATGGAAAGTTTTACCTTTTTTAGCTGTTTTTGTACTTGTTTCTGCAACCTGCTTTGCGGATGAAATTCTGTCTTTAAAGGCGGGCTACCAACTTCTCAGCCCTGAAGGCACTATCGCCGGAACGGTGAATGGCGAGGGGACGGAGCTCGATTTAGAGAGAGATCTGAATCTGGATGACAGTGAGAACGTTACTGCAGAGGTTGTTTTGAAATGGGGGGACTCACAACTCTCATTCAATTATCTTCCCATCAGTTTCTCTGGAACCGGAAAGCTCACGGTCGATGGTACTTTTAACGGTGAGTCCTTCAGTATTGATGATATAGCTAAAACTGACCTGGATATTGACCTCTACGATATTGGCTATACTTATTACCTGCTTAACTTTGACGATTTACCAACCCGTTTTCAATTGGGGCTGGAACTTGCCGTTAAGGTTGCTGATGTCGACGTCACGCTTAGCACCGTCAATTTCGATGAATCTGAATCTGGCACAGTTCCTATTCCAACTGTCGGTGTTCGCTCCCGAATTGCTTTGGCCGACTTTCTTGGAGTTATTGGACGAGTCGGCTATATGGAATTTGATGGTAATCACTTTCTTGATGCCGAAGCTCAGCTTGAGTTTTCACCGATGCCAATGGTTGGACTCTATGCTGGATTCCGCTATTTTGATTTAAAAATCGACGAGGATGATATCTTTGTTGAAACCAAATTTTCCGGACCTTTTGCAGGATTGATGACTCGCTTCTAGCCCACATTGGGCAGGACAGCGTTAAATTTAGTCCTGCATAGGAAAATATCGAATAAAGCCCATCTGTGAAATCAAGATGGGCTTTTTCTTGTCTTTTGTGTGCACTTTTAGGTAGTTTCAGTTTTTGAGAAGCTTTGATGGTGTCATGTTTATTATCTATTCAGAATCAGTGGAGGTTGTTTATGCGTCGCAGTGACAAGGCAGTAACGGAACAAGGGGCAATTGAAAAAATTTTACGCGCAGGAACAATCTGCCAGTTGGCATTTTCGGCTGATCCGGTTCCCTATCTTGTGACCCTGAATTATGGTTATCATGATGGCAATCTCTATTTTCATGCTGCTCGCGAGGGGCGTAAAATTGAGCTGATCAGAAAGCATGGACAAGCCGCCTTTACTGTCGCTCTAGATCTGGGATTGATCAAAGGTGAAAAAGCCTGTGACTGGAGTGTCCGGTTTCAGTCGGTGGTTGGTCATGGGACAATATCTCTTCTTGAAAAACCGGAAGAAAAGCGGCAAGGGCTTGATCTGTTTATGGCTCAATACAGCGGTGATGCCTTCAGTTATCCTGATAAAATGATCCAGGCAACGGCAGTTTTCAAACTTGAAATCAGCGCAATGTCGGTGAAACAATCAAGAGTTGATGAATGACTGAAAAACCTTTGACCAGCCTGTCCGCACGACTGAAAAAAACTGGCATGGAACTGTTTTTCGATGCTTTACATGCCAGTGTTGAGTTGTTCAAAATCATTATTCCGATCAGTATTGCAACCCGATTTCTACAGCAATGGGGGATTGTTGACCAGCTTGGGTTGTTGTTGGGGCCGGTGATGGAGTTAGTGGGGTTACCGGGGCAGCTTGGATTAGTCTGGGCGACAGGTATGGTCACAAGTATCTATGGGGGGATGGTGGTTTTTGCTTCCGTTGCTCCGGGATTGGAACTTTCCGTTGCCCAGGTCACAGTGCTGGGGAGTATGATCCTTGTGGCTCATGGCCTGCCGGTTGAATTGCGGATTGCTCAGAAAGCAGGAACCCGGTTTCGGGCGATGGCCTTGATCCGTATTGGAGGGGCTTTGTTGTTTGGCTGGTTGCTGCATATGGGATACCAGTTGAGTGGGACGTTACAGCAGGCTAACCACGCTCTTTGGAATCCTGCGAAAGTAGAGCCTGCCTGGAGTGCTTGGGTTATTGCGGAGCTGCGCAACGTGGTGATGATTTTTGTCATCATTCTGGGGCTGATGACGTTTCTGCGGGTGCTGAAAAAACTGGGAATCAGCGATCTGATGACGCGTTTGCTGGAACCGGTTCTCGCCGTACTCGGGATGGGGCGTGAAGCCGCCCCAATTACTATAATCGGCATGACCCTTGGGCTGAGTTACGGCGGGGGACTCATCATTCAGGAAGCTCAATCGGGGCGTTTGAATCAACGGGACATTTTTTCTTCGGTTGCCCTCATGGGGCTTTGTCACAGTATTTTTGAAGATACATTGCTGGTGATGGTTCTCGGTGCCCATGTCTCTGGAATTTTCTGGGGTCGCTTGTTGTTTTCACTGTTAGCTGTCTTTCTTTTGGCTCGCATGGTCAAAATGCTACCCCCAGCTTTCTTTGAACGTTATCTGGTGCGGCCTGTCAAAGGTGACCCCCCTGCTACCGAGGTGCGGTGTTGCTGATTTCTATTATTGTTGCCATGGCAAGGAATCGAGTGATCGGTAAAAACGGTCAACTCCCCTGGCATCTTCCAAGTGATTTGCAGCGGTTTAAAAGACTCACCATGGGACATCACCTGATCATGGGGCGGCGCACTTTTGAGTCGATCGGGCGACCGCTTCCGGGGCGCCGAACAATTATTTTAAGTCGAGATTCAAATTATAGAGCAGCAGGTTGTGATGTCGTCACCGATATTGAAACAGGATTTAAGCTTGCAAGTGCTGCCGAAGAATTGTTCATTTGTGGCGGTGCTGAAATTTATCAGCAGTCCCTGCACTTGACAGAACGTGTCTATCTGACAAAGCTGGAAATTAACTCCGATGGTGATGCCGTCTTTCCAAAACTGCCAATGAAAGATTTTGAAACTATTTATACCCGGCGTTTCACGGACAGTATCGACTATCAATTTTCTGTTTTACAGCGATTTGGAAGCCTGGAAGTCCTTTCTCCAAAGATAGAGGATATGCTGGAGACACCAAATTTATGGCCTTGATGACTAAAGAGGGAGATATGATCAAGATCCAGAAAGAAAAAACGGCGAGTTTTGATGTCGATCCTCAGCGTGGATTTACCCCCTTGTGCCCTGATGAGTTACCGGTTCCCGGCGGTGATGAAATTGCGGGGGAGCTGAATGCTCAGGCCGTATTTGCCCGATTACGCGTCGTCAGCAAGGACTGTCATCCTGTCGAAGCACCGTGGGTGGCTCATTCATCTGCTGAGATTATGCAACCGGTCTCCGGAAACTATCCTGACCTGGATATTAAATGGCCTCCACATTGTGTGATGGGGACTGAAGGTAACCGCTTGCTCCCTGGTTTGCCGGAAGAAGCCGATTATGACCTGGTCATCGAAAAGGGGCAAAATCCCCTCATGCACCCTTATGGGGCCTGTTTCCAGGATCTGCAGGAAAACATCAGTACTGGAGCCGTAGAATGGCTGAAAAAACAGGGGGTTGAAACAATATTGCTGGGTGGGTTGGCAACCGATTACTGTGTTAAAACAACGGGCCTGCAACTTCTACAAGCCGGATTTCGAGTCGTTCTCAATCTGGCAGCTTGCCGTGGTGTGGCTGCCGAAACCAGTCAGCAGGGGCTGGATGAATTACGTTTGGCCGGAGCTGAATTTGTGACATCCAGTTGCGAGCTGGTCACGATATGAAACTGAAAACCCCGGAAAACTGGTTGATCGACAGCCTGATGGACAGTGATCTTTACAAAATCACCATGTTGCAGGCTTTTTACCACGCCCCGGAATTCCGCACCGTTGATGTTGAATGGAAGTTTGTTTGCCGGAATCGGAACGGTTTCAATCTTGCCGCTTTAATTCCTGAAATTTTACGGCAGTTAGAGCACGTCTGCAGCCTCTCTTTCACTGATGATGAGTTGGCTTACCTGACTGAATTTCCTTTTATCAAAGTCGACTTTATCGAGTTTCTGCGAATTTTCCGACTCGATATGCGCTTTGTCGAGTTGACCTCCCAAGGAGAAGATATTGAACTCCGTTTTCGCGGACCGCTGATTCATGTCACTCTATTTGAGATTTATGCTCTGGCGATCATCAGTGAACTGCATACATTTCTTAACTGTGATGGTTTTGCGTTGCAGACAGCAGAACAAAATCTGGCTGAAAAAATTGCTTTATTAAAATCACAGGGCGATATGCCTGGATTTTCCTTTGCCGATTTTGGAACCCGGCGCCGGGCCAGTAAGAATTGGCAGAAACAGGTATTGTTGACGTTGCGACAAGAACTTCCGGCCTTTTTTGCCGGAACCAGCAATCTTCATTTCGCTCGTACATTGAACCTGATGCCTATCGGGACCATGGCGCACGAATGGTTTCAGAGTTGGCAAGCGATCACTCGCCTTGCAGATGCGCAAAAAGCTGCCCTGGAGGGGTGGGTGCGCGAATACCGGGGCCGCCTGGGCATCGCTCTGACGGATTGTTATTCCATGGATTCTTTTATCCGCGATTTTTCTGACCCCTATTTCAGTAAGCTCTACGATGGAGTCCGTCATGATAGTGGCTCGCCGTTTATCTGGGGTGAAAAAGCAATCTCCATGTATCAAAAGATGGGGATCGATCCACGAAGCAAAACCCTGGTTTTCAGTGACGGATTGAACTTTTCACGAATGATCGAAATCTATAATTACTTTAGTGGACAAATTAAACTCTCTTTTGGTATCGGGACTAATCTTACCAACGATGTTGGCATCCACTCCCTTGATATGGTGATTAAGCTGATTGCAGTCAACGGTAAGCCGGTCGCAAAAATTTCTGATGAGCCGGGTAAAAGCGTGTGTGAAGATCCAGAGTATTTACGCTATCTTACCTCTGTTTACAAAATTGAATAGGGCCTCATCCATATGATGAAAAAATATGATGTTATTGTCATTGGTGGTGGGCCAGCGGGGATTTTTGCTGCCGGGTTTGCTGCATTAGCAGGGGCGAAAGTTCTGCTGCTGGAGAAAAAACGACGTTGTGGTGCCAAGCTTCTCATCACGGGTAAAGGGCGTTGCAATGTGACGAATAATGAAGATGATCCACGCCGCTTCAGTGAGGTCTTTGGACGCAATGGCAAGGCGTTACTGACAGCTCTCTATGCTTTTGGAGTGAGAGAGACAATCGATTTTTTTGAACAACGGGGTTTATCTCTGAAGACTGAGCGTGGTGGTCGGGTTTTCCCGGAAAAAGGGAAGGCCAGCGATGTGCAAAAGGTCCTTGATCGTTTTCTTATTGAATCTGGTGTTGAGCTTCTGACTTCATGCGCGGTGCAAAAAATTAATGGCGATGGGGAAAGACTGACTTCAGTTGAAACCTCTTGCGGAGAATTTTCAGCTGAGAAATTTGTGGTTGCAACCGGGGGGTTATCATACCCGGAAACCGGTTGTAGTGGCGATGGTTATGCTTGGGCCAAGCAGTTGAATCATTCCCTGATCACGCCTGAACCAGCTTTGGTCCCGGTCTTCCTGGCTGAAAGCTGGACCTGGGAACTGGGAGATTTTAATCTCAAGAATGTCCATCTTGCTGTTGTGCAACAGGGCAAAGTCATTACCGAACGCTTTGGGGAAGCGTTCTTTACGGCCACAGGGATAGGCGGGCCAATTATTCTGGATATGAGTGCAGAAATTCGTGATGCCTTGAAGCGGGGAGAGGTGCAGCTGGTTCTTGATCTGAAACCAGCCGTGGATCTTGAGCTTTTTGATAAACGTTTGCAGCGTGAACTGGCCGCTCACAGTAATAAAGATTTCCGTAATTCTCTGGACAATCTGCTGCCGAAAGATATGATCCCTCTTTTTATCCGACTTTCAGGTATCGCTGCGGAAAAAAAATGTCATTCTGTGACCAAGACAGAACGCATTAAACTCTTATCACTGTTTAAGAAGTTAGAGCTGACCGTTACAGGTGTCGATGGTTTCAAAAAAGCCATCATCACTTCGGGTGGAATCTCTCTAAAAGATATTGATATGCGCTCTATGTGCTCCAGGAAGGTTCCAAATCTTTATTTTGCAGGTGAAATTATTGATCTGGACGGCCCAACCGGGGGCTATAATCTTCAGGTTTGTTGGTCAACAGGATATCTGGCGGGAACCAGTGCGGCAGGATGCTAAGATCTCAATCAAACAGAAAACGACCCTGCGGAGCTGAGTAAAACTGATAGCTGGCTTTTCCAGCATTTTTGACCCGGTACATTGCCAGATCAGCATTTTTCATCATTTCCTGTTCGTTTTTAGCATCTTCAGGATAAATGCTGATTCCGACACTGACACTGATTTCTTGTTTAAACTCACCCTTGACCAGTTCGTGGGTCAGGGAGTCGCAGATTCGCTCGGCCATCGCTTCAATCTTTTCGATAGACTCAATATCTTCAAGCAGCACCAGAAACTCATCGCCTCCCATTCGGGCAACAGTATCCCCTTCGCGGACACATGTCCGTAGACGCTTGGCAATATCAATCAGGAGCAAATCACCATAATCGTGCCCCAAGTTATCATTGACGGCTTTCAAGTGGTCCAGATCCAGGAAAAACAGGGCGACCTGTCTTCCACTTCGCCGAGCCTTGCTGAGGGCCTGTTTCAATCGGTCATCAAAAAGGAGTCGGTTCGGCAGGTCTGTCAGAGGATCGTGGTGTGCTAAGTGGTGTAAGCGTTTTTCATTTTCGTTGAGAAGTTCTTCAATCTGTAACCGTTCGGTGATGTCCCGTGCTACCTCAATGATGGCATAGATTTCACCATTTGGATCAAAAAGAGGTGATGCACAAAGCTCAAAGATGCGCTTGCCCTGATCAGTGACGTGATGATGAATCATGGTGACCGGCAGACCAGAGTTTTTGACTTCCTGTAGTGGGCAAGGGTGATCAGTCCCATCACAGGGTATTTGAGATCCATGAGAAAGTTGATGGCAGGTTAAATTTTCTGGCCCATTTGAACTGTCAGATTGTTGCTGTTGTTTACGGGCACTTTCATTCATCTGTAGAATCTGGTAGTCCAAGCCTATGACCATCATTGGATCTGAGACGCCATCAATGACAGATTGTAAGAATGTGTTGCGCTCTTCAAGGGCTTGTTCGGCTTTTTTTCTTTTACTGATATCATGGATAATTGAATAGAGTAGGATCCGACCTTTTGCTTGAATGGGACTTCTGTAGACCTCTACCGGAACCGTCTGCCCATCTGCCAGAGTATGGACACGTTCGAATTGTTGCTGCTCTTCTTGCGCTGCAACGGCAAGTCTGTGGGCGACCTCAGCCTCCCCAATCTGATTAATGTGCCACATCTTCATGTCCTGCAGCTGATCTCTGCTGTATTGATAGAATTTGCAGGCAGCAGGGTTTGCATCGACGATATTGGCTGTTTCAGGATCCACCAGGAGCATGATGGATTGCGACTCTTCAAAAAAGACCCGGTACTGTTGCTGCCGTTCAGACAGCTCCCGAGTTTTTATTTTGACCTGCTTCCGGGTCCATAGGGTGATGAAGATGAGCGTCGCGAGCAGGGCAAGCAGTGAGTAAAGTGTTGTCCATAGCCAGCTTGGAAGGGTTGTCGTGTTTTTTTCACCAAGCCATTTATCAAGGAGTTGGTAGTAGATTGAGTTGGTGGACTGTTTCCATTCATGGAGTAATTGGTCGAACTCCTCTGGATATTGGTTTGAGAGTGCCGCTGAAAAAGCGGGACGGACCTGAATCGGTTTGATCATGATAGGTGATGGCCGCAGGTTGAACTTCTGAGCATCCTTCAAGCCGTAAAAACGCCCCACCATGGCTGCATCAACGACCCCATTTTTTAATTTTATAAAAGCTTCTTGATAAGAATCAACCTCGATGTAGCTGATTTTAACGTTGAAGTTTTCAGCGACCTGAAGTAACCCCTGCTCACCACGCAGGTAGACGTCCTGCGTTAAAACAGCCAATTTTTTTTCAGCCAACTCCAGAACCGAAGCAAATTTTTTATCGCTACGTTGATAGATCTGTCCCCAGCTACTGGCGACGATCTCTTCAGCAAAATGAAATTGGCTGGCGCGCTGTTTTGTGTAGGCGATAGCGGGCAGGATGTCAATTTCACCGGTTTCAAGTGATTCAAGGCATTCTTGCCATTGGCAGGGGACGTATTCGATCGACCAATTTTTAGTTTTTGCTACCTGCTTGAAAAGATCAGGAAACAACCCCTTGGCATTGCCTTGTTCATCAACGAAGGTCAGTGGAGGGTTGTTATCAATGCCAATTCGTATGTCAGCAGTTTCTCCCAAAGAAGGGGAAAGGAGAATGAAACAGGTAAGAAGTGGTAACCCCCAGCGCAGCAGCAAAATATTTCCCCAAGGCAGCTAG
>JAZBPC010000238.1:0-17760 GCA_036351455.1 Desulfuromusa sp. | reverse complement strand
AATCCTGTAACAGCATGGTATCGATACCAAATTGAACCGCACCGATATGCCGGCCTTCGTGGTAAACGGGCTGAACAACACGATACTGCAACCCGCTTCCGGCAATCTGATAACTGGCAATCTGTGAATGGGTTCTATTAACCTCAACAACGTCAGGACGCATTTCACTGATGTCATCACCGCTTTGCATATCAGGACGATGGACCCGAAGAAAATTTCGATTATCGTTGGTAATCCAGGCAAGGGTTGAAAAGTAGGGATTTTCTTGTTTTAAAAACTGCAGGAACGGTTTGCTCCTGGTGAGCAATTCGTTGCGATCGCGGTTGGCAAAAGCTTTAAGAAGAGCTTTGCGGCTTTCTGCCTTGTCATTGACGAAAGATTGAATACGCAGCTTGTAGGTTTGATATTTGTTCTCTTCCTGAATTTCAACAATACTTTTGATGCTTGCGATTTCTCGTGCAATATCTTTCTGCAGGTTTATTTTTTCTTGGGAGTCTATCAGGGCCATGAATGTCGCGCAGGCGGCAATGACGATCAGCATGACGAGAGAAATAATTTTCCATTTTACATTCATGCAGGCCCGAATCCTTTTCATGAAAAATTCCACGATTAATCGTGGCTAATTATTATGGAGTTATCAGAAAAAAACAAGCATTAAATGGGAGTTCTTACCATAAAAATAATTTTCAAGTTGTTTCAATACGTTAAATTATTGTGACAGGTCTTCAGGAAAGTTCAATAGTCTTTGTAGGCTTTAATGATAAGCTTAACATGTTTGATGTGTGAGGAAGGGGTTGGGTGAAGATTGAAGCATGACTTTAACCCAGATTTATAGTTTTTTTGCCAATATAAAAAACTAACCAATCAAGTCCAGAGTTGTGTCGTCCATCGCTGTGCTGATTTTCAGGGCGTTCAAGTTTGCTTCGTAGGCATTTCTGGTCGTGATCATATCGGTTGTTTCCTGAATAAGATCGACATTGGAGGACTCTTCTAATGTGCCATCTTCTTGCGGAATCATCGTTCCTGGAGTGTTAACAGGTTGGGTTTTGGTGCTGACGGCACCGTTTGAACCTGCTTCCAATACTGTTGTTGACTTCTTGAATTCTTTGCTTTCACTGTTGGCAATGTTGTTGGCGGTGACGCTTTGCTTGGTTGATAGAGCTTTCAAAGCTGAAATATTGCTATTAACCGAGAATGACATGGCAGGCCCCTTTCACTTATCAGTTATTATACTCCCACCATCCAAAGATTTGTAAAAAATAATTTGTCTTGTCAAATCCATTGATATCTCGAGCTTTTGGGCCGATATTAACGTATTTTCTCTCCCATCGGCCCCTCATCTATCTACAATCAACTTTTCTACCTTTTCACAAATATGTCGGGCAATCGGCATCGCTGAAGTTGCTGCTGGCGATGGGGCATTGCCTACGATCAGGGCCCGTTCGCTTTCGACGAAGAGAAAATCATCCAGTGTTGATCCGTCTGGCTTTACGGCCTGAGCTCGAACTCCCGCAGGATAGGGAAGTAAATCACTGAGGTTGACTTCAGGGCAATAACGGTTGACCTGTTTCAAGTAACCGGGGCGATAGAGAGAATTTTTTAACTCAATCAATGTCGCCAGGGGATATTTCATCACTAGACGGTAGAGCCCTGAGTAGCTGAGCATCTCTGACAGATCCTGCAGGTCAATTTTCCAGCGACTGTAGCCTTCACGTGCCAGCGCCAGAGTGGCGTTGGGCCCGACAGTGAGTGAACCGTCGATCATCGGTGTCAGGTGGATTCCCAAAAAAGGCAGTTCCGGATTGGGGATCGGATAGATCGGATGGGTTACAATCTGACTTTTTTCAGCTGGTAGTTGGAAGTATTCACCGCGAAAAGGGAGAATTTTAAATGTCGGCAGTTGTCCCAGCATGTGAATGATGCGATCAGAATAGAGTCCGGCACAACTGACCAGAAAGCGCCCGGAGAAACTTCCCAGGCTGGTTTTGACTTCAATGCCGTTGGTTTCATTGATGCTGGTGACCAGGCAGTTTGTATAAATTTCACCCCCAGTGGTAACGAGCTGTTCCGCTATTTTTTTTGCAACCTGCTCATAATCAACGATCCCCGAGGAGGGGACCCAGGTGGCGGCAACGCCAACAACATTGGGCTCAAAATCGTGCAACTGCTGCTGGTCAAATACTTCCGTTACAATTTCGTTGATGCGACAACGTTCCAACAGATCCTGCATCCGCTCGGCATCCTGCTCATCAGTTGCTACCAGGAGTTTTCCGGTTTCCCGGAAAGGGATATTGTTTTCGCGACAGAACTGTTTGGTATCATGATTTCCTTCGCGACAAAATCGGGCTTTTAAACTTCCTGGAGCATAATAGACCCCGGCATGAATAACTCCACTGTTATGACGTGTCTGGTGGCTTGCAAGCTGCTTTTCTTTTTCAAGAACGACAACTTTAGCCCCCTGAAATTGCGTTTGTAATTGTCGCGCGGTAGCCAGACCAACAATACCACCACCAATAACAATAAAGTCGTATGGTTTCATTTTAACTCAGGACTCCTGGAATTCCGTTTTTGTCTTTTCCATCTGTTCAGCATAATGGGCTAACAGGGTGCGGCGTGACATCATGTAAAGAACCTTTTGCGGAGCTTCATTGTCAACCACCGGGATTTCATCCAGATTGCGGGCGGTCAATTTTTTCATGACATCGGTCAGGTACTCATCCGGTGTTGCAGTAATCACATTGCGGGTTGCAATATCTCTGGCAATCACCAAAGTTGGGGGGATGTCATCATTCAGAATCCGGCGGATGTCGGTCATTGAAAAAATGCCAACCATCATCTCCTCAGCATTTACAACCGGGTAATAGGTGGTTTTAGCCGGGGCGATTCTATCGAGGATTTCGGGAAGAGTCATCCCTTCTGGTATCAGGGTTGGTTTGCGCCCTTTCTTTGCCAAGGTGCGAATTTTTACCCCTTCCAGAATGTCGATGACAAAATCACCAAGATGAGCTGGTGAGTCAAAGCGGCAAGCGACTTGTTGCTCATAAATACTGTTTTTACGCATGACGATCATAGCAATGACACAGACCAGCATCAGCGGTGCGAGCAGGCTATAATTCCCAGTCAGTTCGCTGACCATAATCAGGGTGGCGATAGGGGCATTTGCGACACCGGCAAAGAATCCTGCCATACCAACCAGGACATAGGAACGTGGGTCTTGAACCAGCATCGGGAACATAATTTCTGCTGTAGCACCAAATGTTCCGCCAAGCATCGCTCCAATTACCAGACTCGGAGCAAAAACGCCCCCTGATCCACCAGATGAAATAGTTAAGCTGGTTGCAACGATCTTTGCCAATGCTATGACCAGCATCACCCAGAGTGCCATTTTGCCATAGAGTGCTGCCTGAACCCAGCCGTAGCCAGAACCGAGAACCTGCGGGATGAACATCGCCAGGATTCCAAGGAGGAGGCCTCCTAATGCTGGTTTCAACCAGGTTGGCATTGGCAACTTACGGAAGGCATCACGCATCCCATAAAAGAATTTGACATAGACAACGCCAAACAGGGCGCAGACAATACCAAGGACAAGATATAATAACAGTTCTGATGGTTTATCAAAGCGGAACAGGGGCGTGTCTAGTAAGGGTTTCCAGCCGGTGATGGCTCCAAACAAGGAATAGGCAATAATGGATGAGATAATGCAGGGGATCAGCCCTTCATGTTCAAAATCAGGATCGCGATAAAGCACCTCGGCGGCAAACAAAGCGCCACCGAGAGGAGAGCGGAACGTAGCGCCAATCCCCCCTGCCATTCCAGCCATCAGTAAAAGGCGGCGGTCTGCAGCAGAGAGTCCCAGCTTTGTGGCTACAAAGGAACCAAACCCGGCACCAATCTGGGCGATAGGGCCCTCTCGACCTGCTGAACCACCGGTGCCGATGGTAACGACTGAAGCAATGGTTTTGATGATTGGAACCCGACCGCGGATGACCCCACCTTTACGGTGAAAAGCCTCAATAGCACCGTCGGTTCCGTGGCCTTCGGCTTCCGGAGCAAAGGTGTAAACCAGCCATCCGGAAATCAGCCCACCGAGTGCTGGCAACAAAAATAAACACCATCGATAAGGAAAGGAAAGGGTGTCGATAAAGCTGGTAAAAGAGCTTTCGGGAGTCCCTTCCAACGGGGGGTGAAAATTGCCTACTTTTCCGAGCATCAGATGTTCGACGCTATTGGTGGCAAAGTAAAAAGCGAGAGCTCCGCCTCCAGCAACAATGCCAACCGGGATGGCCAGGATTAACAGGCGAAAACCGGTTCGATCGAGTAAATTGAGAATTTTCGGGGTCAGCGGCATGGTTCAATCCAGATTGAAGACGGTCAACAAAATACCGTCATCTTGTTTAACAGTTTCAGGCCGTTGGAACAAGGGAAGATTCTGAAGTCATCTGAAATGCAAGACGTTTTATCTCTTTTTTCGCAACCGATTCGCAGCAGCCGCCAGTTCATAGAGCCTCGGTAGTGCAAGGTGTCCTGATTTCCAGGGAAGCAGGATGTCGAGACCCTGCTGCTCAACCTGGTCGAGCACATGCTGTAAAGCTGCGATTAATCCTGATTTCTGCTCAGGGTGATGCTGATGGCACCAGGCCAGCATTCGCCCTATTGCTTCGGTTTGTCCACTATCCAGAAGCTGTTCAACCTGTGACAGATCAATTCTTTCCCTCCCATATTCCAATAGTCTTTGTTCCCGCACCAGGATTTTAGCTTCGCGCTGACGCGGCAATGGTTTTATGCTGAAGTTGATTTGTCGTTGTTGTTTTTTTCGGAACGGAATCATCGTTGTCTCTGCCGATGGTTTGCTGCCAGCTAGAGATTTGGCTTTTTGGGTGACATCGAAAGGCAGATACTTGTCCATCATGATCACACGGTCAGCAACGCTCAGGTAATCTCCTGAACCACCAGTGACAATGATACTTGAAACCCCCTCTTTCTCATAAAGTTCACGCACCCGGTAGAGCAATGGGGTAATTGGTTCCTGACTGTCTGGTACCAACTGTCGCATCCGCTGGTCCCGAATCATAAAATTGGTTGCCGAGGTGTCTTCATCAATCAGCAGGCAGTGACAATCACATTCCAGTGCTTCGATAATGTTGGCTGCCTGAGAGGTGCTGCCACTGGCATTGTCGGTTGAAAAACAACAGGTTTGCCGATTGCCGGGCAAGGTATCGATAAAGGGGCTGATATCGACCTGATTGATGCCTCGGTGATCTTCTGCTCGGATTTTGATCGCTGATGAGGTTGTGACCACTAATTCTCTTCCATCTCCGGGTATATGATTATAAATACCCCGTTCCAGAGCTTGAAGCAGGGTTGATTTGCCATGAAAACCCCCTCCGACAATTAATGTAATCCCTTGTGGAATAGCCATTCCGGAAATCAGCCCCTGATGTGGCAGGAAAACGCTACACTTTAGTTCTGGAGGTGCTTTAAATGACACGCCATCGATCAGTGGCTGGTCATCAACACCGCTGCGGCGTGGAAGCAGTGAACCATCGGCAACAAAAGCAACAGCGTTAAGTTGTTTCAGCTGCTCGCGCAAACTATTCTGGTCTTCTATCTGTTCAATGTGCCGCTTTATCTCGGCAATAGATTTCAGTACCCAAATCAGGCTTGTTTCAACCACCAGTGGCAATTCGTCAAAAAACATTGTTGCTGCTTCTTCTGCCAGAACGGAGCGCCCAGATCCGGGTAGGGCGAAAAGCAATCGAGCTTCGAGTTGATGGCTCTCCATCAACACCGCGTTGCGCCGGAGCACCTGTTGGCCGTTGATGGCAATCTCCATTTCGCCACTACGTCCCGTACCTCGCCTTCCCTTGACGTACTTTTTGATGGCGTTATGAATCCTGCGCCCAAGAAAATCTTCCAGCGCGGTCTGGCGAATCCGGTTGTGCCACAATTCGGGTGGCAGACCGTGTTGCTCCGGCAACAATTGAATACTGATCCGTGATGGCAGGGCAAAGGGATCACCCTGGACGTGGTCGATGGTCAGTTGAAACAGGTTGAAGTCATACGTCCCCTGCAACTGTTTGTAGGCTTTGTAACCGCGGTTATCAATGCGCTGCAGCAGGGTGCGGAGCTTTTCCATATCAGCTGCCTAATCGGGGTGACAGGTATTGACGGTAAAGCTTGTCAGCAACTTGATCCGTCGTGTTGCCGTGAAGTTCGGCAAAGGTCAACAGTGGATCAGCCAGGGTGAGACCTTCAGGCTGCCAGCCGTTCCAATGACATTGGCGACCAAATGGCTGCAACAGAGTTATTTCGCCATCCGGTTCCGGGATGAGGTGCAGCTGCAGCATCGCTTTGAGTTGTAGTGTTGGATCTAAATAAAGGACCGCAGTTTGAGGTTGGAATTTGGTCGTCAACATGGCTGCACCCAGTTCTCCACCAATAATAATTTGTTTTCCGGTTGCCAATTGCTGGAGCATTTCAGGAATCTGGTTAACGTTATAACCTGGCGACATTTGGCAGCGCTGCAGGATCAGTTTGGGACGCAGTGTTTCAAGATATCCGAGTTGCCAGCGCTGCAGGAGTTCTTCAACGGCGATTAAATGCTTGGTCCCATCGTTGTCGACTGACAAATTACCCCGTTTTTCCAATTCGGTGAATAGATCGCCAATTGCTCCCAGAGCGATACCGGCATCATCGGCAAGAGTTCGATAGGTGGCATTGATGGCTTGCTGATTGCGCAGCAATAAATAAATCAATTTAAGTCCGGCAGTGCGAAAAATCCGATCAGATCCTGGAGTCTTTTTCGGGTGTTTTTGACCCCCTATTTCGATATAGAGCGGCATTTGATTCAAGTATAGATTGCCGGCACAGTCGGCATACTCAATCCCTTTTTGCTTTAAGCGAGCTGCCATTTGCGGAGAAATGTAGTGACTGATCAGTAGCGGGCTGGAGTTTTGTGGTGCCGGAGAAGTTTTTATCTGGTGGACCACCAGGTCAGTAATGGTTGGAGTTAATTTGGGGATAACTTTGATATAATAGTATTTATTTCCCCAGGGCCCGGAAAGGCGGAAGGTTCCAGCAAAAGGGCCTCCGACTTTTTTCAACATGAATTCGATATTGGCTTCAGGAATCGTGCGGATTGCTTTGACACTGTCATAGATGATTTGTTCATCATTTAAAATCGGTCTTCTGGACATAATAACCTCTAAAGCTGGTACTGGCGTTCATTTAAAAAATGACGTTCAATATTTATTGACTTAAAATCAATTGAACATGTTGTTGGTGATTTATGTCAAGAAAAATTATAGTGATGGAATATGTTGATTCTATGTTATTATTAGCGATTGCTAAACTCATTGTTGTGGAGGGTGGGGGTAGGATTCTATGCTATGCAGAAAAAACGTATCAAGCTGATTAGAGCTTTTCAACTGATTACCATTGCTGCGGTGATTTCTTTGGCAGTAATTCTGACAACTCTGCATATCTCCACTCACAACAAAAATTTCAATCAGCGTGCCGAGAACATGCGGATTGATCATATCACGCAACAAAAATCTCTGATAAAACGCGAAGTAGAACGGGTTGTTGACTTGATTAGCGAACGCCGGTCAAGACGGGAACAAGAGACAAAAGCTATGGTGAAGCGGCGAGTTTATGAAGCCTATGCTGTTGCCCAAAATATCTATCAGCAAAATATCGCAAAAAAATCAAAAACCGAAATTGAAATCATGATTGTGGAGGCGTTAAGAGACCTCCGTTTTGAGCAGGGAAATGGCTACTACTTTATGACCCGCTTGAATGGTGTTTCAATATTGTCTGCAGCGACTCCAAACCTGGAAGGATTAAATCTGTCAGAATTTCAGGATAAAACGGGAAAATACATCGTTAAAGATCTGATTCGGATTGCTAAAGATCCAGGGGAAGGGTTTTATGAATACTATTGGACAAAACCTGCATTTGCTGGGCAGAACCACAAAAAAATATCCTATATTAAACAGTTTGAACCTCTTGGTTTGTTTCTGGGGACAGGTCTGTATGTTGAAGATGTCGACGCTGAGATCAAAGCAGATTTGCTTTCTACCATCAGCAGCATCCGTTTTGGTGAAAACGGCTATATCTTTGTAAACAGGTTAAACGGTGACGCGCTTGTAGCAAATGGAAATCTCATTGTCGGCAACAAAAAACTCTGGGAAGTTTTCGACAAGAATCCAGATAAAAGCAGAAGCCTTTTTGATCTGGAGCATGCAGCTGCTCTTAAACCAGATGGAGATTATATTTACTATTCGATGAGTAAGATGACCGATCCCAATAAAGAATTCCCCAAGGCCTCCTTTATCTGTGGCATTCCTGAATTGCAGTGGTTAGTCGGAGCCGGTATTTATCTTGATAGTGTTGAAGCTGATATCGCTGCATTACAAACAAAATTAGAGCAATTGCTGCGGACAGAGATTCAAAGAACCGTGTTGGCTACCGGAATTGTTATTGTTTGTATTTTGATTTTATTTCATCTGGTGAGCGCTCGTTTGAAGAAAGATCTAGACTCTTTTGTCAAATATTTCAGCCAGATGGAGCATGATGATAAAGAAATTGATACGGACCAAATCTATTTTGATGGATTGTCGCAGATTGCAGATAGTGCCAATACCATGTTGCATGACAAAAAAATGGTACTGGAAGAGTTGCGGTTGAGTGAAGAGAAGTACCGGAATTTTTTTGATACCGCCATGGTTGGTTTCTTCCGCTCCAGGTTATCCGATGGAATGCTCCTTGATGTGAATGAGAAAGTTGCGGAGGTGTTTGGCTGCAAGATTGAAGATATTGTTGGAAAAATGACGGCCAAAGATTTGTTCCAAGATCTCTCACAACGGCAAGAACTTCTTGGGAGGCTTGAAAAAGAAGGGAAAGTCATCGATTTTGAGGAAGATTTACTGTTTCCTGGTGGAAGGAAATTTTCATGCTCAGTTTCGGTTAAAGCCTATCCAGATCAGGGCTATATGGAAGGGATTGCAGTCGATATCAACGAACGAAGACAGGCGGAAAAACTGCTGAAGGAGAGCGAAGAACGTTTCAGAACGATGGCTGAACTATTGCCGGAGCCAATTTTTGAGTGTAACGAAGAACTGATAGTGACCTATGCCAATTTCCGTGCATTTGAGCTTTTTGGTTTTACCCAAGAAGATTTTGCCAGCGGGATAAGCGTTACTGATCTGTTTGTTGCGGAAGAGTTGCCGAGGGCTATGGATAACATTGCAATGCGGTTTAGTGGTGAGAAAAAGAAACATTCAGAATATCGATGTTTAAAGAAAGATGGTTCGAGTTTTCAAGCACTTATTTTGGTGAGTACCATCATTAAAAATGAGAAACCCTGTGGTTTGAGGGGGATCATTGTTGATTTGACCGAACAGAAGAGAGCAGAGGAAGAGATTTTGCAATTACGCAAGCTGGAATCGGTTGGAGTGCTGGCGGGTGGTATTGCTCACGATTTTAATAATTTGCTCGCTGGGCTGTTTGGCAATATCGAGATGGCAAAAAGATTTCTCTCTGATGAGCATAAATCTTACAAATACCTTGAGTCAGCTGGACTGTCCATGGAACAAGCCACAGGCTTGACCCAGCAATTACTGACCTTTGCAAAAGGGGGAAATCCGATCAAGGAAACCCTTTCTCTTGCATCAGTCATAACGGATACAGCCAAATTTTCTCTGCGTGGCAGCAATGTGAAGCTGCAATTTGATATTGATCCGGCTCTATGGCTGGTTGCTGCCGATAAAGGGCAACTGAGTCAGGTCATCAGTAACCTGATTATCAATGCTAAACAGGCAATGCCAGATGGTGGGAACATTAGCGTCAATGCTAAAAACGTTGAAGGGCCTGCGGGCAAAAAAGTGCAAATTACCGTGATAGATCAAGGGATCGGTATTGCACCTCAACATCTGAGTAAAATTTTTGATCCTTATTTCTCTACCAAACAACAAGGGAGTGGCCTGGGTCTGGCTTCATGTTATTCAATTATCCAGAAACATAACGGCACCATCGTAGCCCAATCAGAATTAAATCAGGGAACGACGTTTACGATAACTTTACCTGCTGTTGAAAATCAAAACGAAGAATTGCTTGCGGTAACAACAGAAGAAGCATTCACAGAAGGTTTTACCGCCTCTGCACGTATTCTGGTGTTGGATGATGAAGAACTTGTCCAGCAGATGTGCGGTGCCATGCTTGAGGAAATGGGGCATCAGGTTGAGTATGCCAGTGATGGGGAAAAAGCCGTTAAAAAGTATCGGGAAGCGAACCAAGAAGAGCATGGTTATGATGTTGTTATCTGCGATTTGACTATCCCTGGTGGTATGGGTGGAAAGGACGCGGCCCAAGAGATTTTCAAGCTGAATCCCCAGGCTAAAATCATTGTTTCCAGTGGCTATGCAAGTGATCCGGTAATGGCTGAGTATACGCAATACGGGTTTAAGGGGCGGGTTGCCAAGCCGTACCGTTTTGCTGAATTAGAAAAGGTAATTCGACAGGCTCTTAGCCATTGATGAAGTCCGCAATGGCGTTGATATTGTAAAGATCTATAAACAAAGCCCCCGAAGTCTAAACTTCGGGGGCTTTGCCGTTTCCCGGGTGTATGTGTTTACACCTTTAGTTCTTGGACAAAGGATCACCTTTGTAGCCAAGCTCTTTCCAGTCAAGACGACCGCTATCACCATGGCAGTCAAGACATCCTAATGCTTTGTCCGCTTTGGCAACCATATGGTTAATCGACCAGTAGGTTTCTGTCGGAGCAAAACCGATGTTACCGCTGAACTCAAGTCCTGAAGCTTTCATCCCGGCAGCAGCAGCAACTTTCCAGGCTTCCTGAGGATCTTTTTTCATAAAATTATTCCAGTAAGCTTCTTTGTCACCTTTAGGACCCCAAACCTTAGGGGTAATAAAATAGTTATTGGTGGTATCGTAGATTTGCTTACCACGATGGACTTTGAACGGCATGATTTTGGCGTTTTCGTCATTAATATCGCCGAGCGGATTATTCAGTGGAGTGACTTTGGTTGGATCAATTTTGTCACCAAATGTATAAGCATCAGCACTGCCGTTATACCAACGATATTCTGGGACAACGTTATCTTCATAAGTAAAGCGGCCTTTTTTGGCGATGTAGACTTTGTGACCGTGCTCGATTTCTTCCATTCTTTCTTTGGTCCGTTGCTCTGATTCTGACCAGTCCCAAGTCATTTTAGTGCCGTCAACCTTGGCAAAATAAGGGATATGGCAGGTTTGACAAGCAACTTTAGCGCTGTGCTGGTTGAGCAATGATTCGTTGTGGGGGGCGCTGTCATGGCACTGCTCACAGGTGACCTTGCTGGTATTGTTCGGAGATACGATCAGTGATCCCCCTGAGATCTTATGTTCTTCAGTGGTGTGACACTCCTGACAGGAGAAATTCAAACTGTCAGTCCCCATGTGGAAATCAACATCGGCAGTTGGCTTAATCAGAGCTTTACCAAGATCACCATGCTTGACATTGTTACCACCACCACCGTAGGCATGGCAGACTAGACAATCATCACGCTCTGGCATGCCAACGCTTTTGGCGACTTTGAGCAGGTCAACAGGGTTTTTATCAAATTTAGCGTTGCCGGTATAACCCGCTGGATTTCCTGCGCCAGCGGCAGATTTTACGTAAGTTCCAGTTGTGTCGTGGCAGACGAGACAATCAACTTTTGACTGATCAGTAAAATCGAAGCTGTCATCTTTCCAACCGTATCCAACATGGCAGCTGGTGCAACGTGGCTCATTTGATGGTACGGAAACACAGAAGTTGTTCATAACATTTTTTTTACCACGCAGAACTTTTTTCCCATCGATAATTTGTTCGGTTTCCCAAGTCCAGTGGGTTGTGCCCATCACCTGTGTGGCAGCATCTTCATGACACTCCAGGCAGGCTTTGGTGACGTCCGGGCCACTGTTAAATGGTCCTTCAAAAAACTCAGAATGGTCTTCTGCGCTGACACTTCCAGCCCCGATCAGGGCCAGAGTCAGAACACAAAAAATCAACTTTTGTGACACTCTTCTCATGTTGTTTCCTCCCATGAAGTCAAAGAAATAGGTACGTATGACACTTAATCAACCCAGGTTATCTGGATGTAGGATTCATTATATATGGAATGTGAAATTATTATGGCGGTTGGAAAGGTATAATAAAAGATGCTTTAGTGCAATCAAAAAAACATTTCTAGGTTGTCGGAATAGTTGAGCTTTTCGGTCTTAATTCGTTTTGAGAGAGAAAGGGCTATTCAATCTTTTGTGCAAGGACTTCGCGGGGTTTACCACTTCCGTCTGATGGGCCAACAATCCCTTCTAGTTCCATCCGTTCGATCATCCGCGCTGCACGGTTATAGCCCACCCGTAAACGGCGTTGGACCATAGAGATGGACGCCTGGCGACTATCCGTTACAATTTTAACGGCCTCGTCCCAGAGGTCATCATAGGCTTCTTCTTCCAGTCCGTCTGCAGCAGCTGTCGGGGGCGCCTTGAGGATTGATTTATCATAGGTCGGTTTTCCCTGTTTGGAGAGGAAGTCAACCACTCGTTGAACTTCAAGCTCCGAAACAAAAGCTCCGTGGACCCGTTGCAGGTAGCCAACCCCCGGAGGCAGGAAGAGCATATCGCCCATACCCAGCAGAGTTTCCGCCCCCATAGAATCAAGGATGGTTCGCGAATCTGTGCGAGAAAAGACTTTAAAGGAAATCCGTGTTGGGAAGTTGGCTTTGATGAGCCCGGTGATAACATCAACACTTGGTCGCTGGGTAGCGAGGATCAAATGGATTCCAGCTGCACGAGCCATTTGTGCCAGGCGGGCAATGGATTCCTCAATTTCGCGACCTGCGACCATCATCAGGTCCGCCAGCTCATCGACAATGACAACTATGTAGGGCAAATGACCGTGCTCAAGCTCCTCCACCGGCTCAATAAAAGCAGGAAGCTCGGCATCTATGTCGAGGAAGTCTTCTGCCGCTTCTGGTTCTGGTGGCAGGTCCTCTGCGTCTTTGGACTCTTTGGCCAGCTTGCGGTTATAGCCTTCAAGATTCCGTACCCCTTTATCTGCCATTAATTGATAGCGGCGTTCCATTTCCCGTACTGCCCAGGCCAGAGCTAAAGAAGCCTTTTTCGGATTGGTGACAACAGGAAGGAGCAGATGGGGGATCCCCTCGTAGATTGACAGTTCCAACATCTTCGGATCAATCATAATGAGGCGGACATCCTCGGGGGCAGCCCGATAAAGTAATGACAGGATGATGGTGTTGATGGATACAGATTTACCACTACCGGTGGAGCCGGCGACCAGCAGGTGAGGCATCTTGGCTAAGTCAGAAACCACGACCTGTCCAAAAATATCTTTACCAAGAGCCATTGGCAGTTTGCTGTTACTTCTTTGAAATGCATCTGATTCGATGATTTCTTTCAGATAGACAATTTCGCGATCCTTGTTGGGAATTTCAATACCAACGACACCACGACCAGGAATTGGGGCGACGATGCGAATGGAGACGGCCTGTAATGCCATTGCCAGATCATCTTGCAAGTTGGAAATTTTATTGACTTTGACTCCCGGAGCCGGAGCAAATTCATACATGGTGACAACGGGACCGGGTTTGACCTCAACCACATCGCCTTCGACTCCGAAGTCGAGCAGCTTCTTTTCCAGCATTCGTGCTGCCATGGTTAAACTGTCACGGTCAATCGGTTTGGGATCTTCACCCTCATGATTTAAGAGCGAGGATACCGGCATATGATAGGTCCCACTCGGTTCCAGAAAAGAGAAGGCAACCTGATTCTCTCCGTCTGTCGTTTTCTTTTGTTTCTTCCCTTTTTGCGGTTTTGCCTCCAAAAGTGTTTTCGGCTCTGGCTGGACAATGGTCGGGGTGTGGATTTCCAGCTGTTTTTTTTCTTTCTTGAGCAGTTCCTTGCGGGATCTGCGGGCTTCACGGCGTTGTTCCAGACGTCGCCCAAAACGTTCCAAAATCCCATCAAAAAACAGAACCAAGGAAAAGCGTGTTGAAAGAATGAGGGATACCAGGAAAAAAACGGTCAGAACGATGGCTGCTCCACCAATATTGAGGTAGCGCGAAAGAAGTTGTACCAGGACGCGACCGATAGCGCCGCCTGCTTCATTAATCTGACTGCCGAACAGCTGGACTGTGGTGAATTTAAGAGCCAATAGGCCACCCAGGGTTATTTGCAAGAGGAGAAATGCAATGAGTCTGAGGGCGCGAAAATGAACTTCACGAAACTTCAGCCAACGCCATGCCAGATTCAGACATCCCAGTGGCCAGAGGAGTGCCGTTAGACCGAAGGCCTGATACAGAAGATCCGAAAGGTGAGCACCGAAGACCCCAACCAGATTATTGATGCGATCAGGGTTCAGATTATTGTTGAAAGAGGGGTCGGCGTTACTGTAGCTGCCAAGGCAAATCAGAAGGAAAATCCCCAATGCCAACCAGATCAGGCCGAGAATTTCTTTGCGCATTCGATTTTCAGTGGGAACTTCCGGTATTTCTTTACTCATGGATTTTATCTTTTCAATTTGTTTAAACAATTTTCAATAGCGGGATTGTTACGACTTATGCAAATGGATGCGTTGAGTAGTCCTGATACTTTTCCAATAAGCTGGTAGAGAATACCTGATTATTTCCCAATCGACCAGTAAACAATCCATTCCGAAATAGATCCCGGTTTCATGACTATTCTGTTCAGATTATAATTCCAGGATCAAAGGCAATATCAAGGGGCGGCGTGCAATTTGTTTATTAAAACACCGCCGCAGAACTCTACGCACTTCAACCCGGAGTTCTTCCCAGTCACTGAGCATCTCCCGACTATGCTCGTTAAGTAAATCACAGACGGCTTGTTTCGCATCAGCCAGCAATGCATCACTTTCTTCATTGTCTTCAGGGACGAATCCTTTGGTGAAAATTTCAGGGCCCTGAACGATTTTGCCCGTAGACTGATTAATTGCCAGCAGCAAGATCACCACTCCGTGATTAGCCAAATGTCTGCGGTCACGTATTTCCATTTTTCCTACGTCACCAACACCTTTGCCATCGACGAACACCCGGCCTGTTTCAAACGGTTCTTCAAGTTTGAGGCCGTCTGTTCCAACGGAGAGTTTTTGCCCATTTTCTAAAACCAGCGTGTTTTTTTCTGCCAGTCCCATTTCGATGGCCAGCTGCTTATGTTTAACCAGATGGCGATATTCGCCATGCACCGGGACAAAATATTGCGGTTTGACCAGATTGTGAACCAGTTTCAATTCTTCGCGACTTGCATGTCCAGAGACATGAATTTCACTGGTTTTTTCATAAAAAACCTCAGCGCCACGACGATAGAGGTTGTTGATCAGGTCGCTGATGGCTTTTTCATTTCCAGGGATGAATTTTGATGACAGGATGACGGTATCATCTTCTTCCAGTTCTATTTGTTTGTGATCGCCCAGGGCAATCCGCATCAGTGCACTCAGCGGTTCCCCCTGACTCCCAGTAGTGATGATCAGTATCCCCTCAGGGGGCAGATCGCGCATGCCTCGCAGACTGATAAATTGTTCTTCGTCGATATTCAGATAGCCTAACTGCCGAGCAATATCGACATTGCTGATCATGCTGCGACCATTAATTAATATTTTTCGATCAGCCAGCTTTGCGGCATCAGCAATCTGTTGGATACGGTGGATGTTAGATGAAAAGGTGGCAACAATGACTCGCTTCTGGCATTGGGGGATGATCTCTTCCAGAGCTTTTCCGACAGTTTTTTCTGATAGTGTGTACCCCTCATTTTCAACATTTGTCGAGTCCGCCAACAAAAGCAGAACTCCGGCTTCGCCATGCTCTGCAAGACGGGCCAGATCCGTATTTTCACCATCCACTGGAGTTTGATCAATTTTGAAATCGCCGGTATGAATAACCAGTCCGGCAGGAGTGCCGATAGCGAGGCCCACCCCATCAACAATCGAGTGAGCCGCACGATAGGGCTCAACAGTGAAAGGGGATAGATCTATTTTCTTCCGTGGCTGTATCTCGACCAACTCAACCCGGTGATCCAGCTCGAACTCTTTTAATTTGTTGCGTAGTAATCCAAGAGTCAGGCAGGTTCCATAAATAATCGGTTCGCCCAGTTGTTGCCAGAGAAACGGAATTGCCCCGATATGATCTTCATGTCCGTGGGTTAAAACCAGTCCGACAATATCTTCGGTTCGATTCTCCAGAGCGCTGACATCCGGCAGCACAAGATCAATGCCAAACATATAAGCTTCAGGAAACATCAAGCCGCAGTCAATCAGCAGAATTTTCCCTGCACACTCAATCCCCAGCATGTTCATACCGATTTCGCCAAGCCCACCAAAAGGGAGCAAGTGAAGCTTTTCGGAGAGATCATCAGCCATTTTTTATTGCTCCTTGAAGGCTCTGGGCAATCTGGTCATGAACCTGATTTGTCAGTGCATCAATATCGCTGCTTTTGAGCCCCTCCGTGGAAATTGGCGGAAGAACTTCTAGTTTAAGCGGGCCACCATTGACCTTCCAGCGACCTTTGGGTTGGATCTGATAGCTGCCATGGATGGCAATAGGGACCACAGGAACTTGTGCCTTTGCTGCAATCAACAATGCTCCCTTCTTGAATTCTTGTAATTTGCCATCCGGGGTGCGGGTTCCTTCAGGAAAAATAATGACAGAGGTCCCTTCCTTAATGCGCTGTGCGGCCGTAATAATACTGTGCATCGTTGTGCGCCGGTTTGATCGGTCAATTGCGACGATGCCACTACGTTTCATTGCCAGACCAAAAAAAGGGACCCGGAACAGTTCCTGTTTAGCCATCCATCGAAATTGAATAGGTAGTCCAGCGTAAATTATTGGAATATCGAAATTACTCTGATGATTGGAGACATAGATGGCAGGGCGATCACAGAGGATGTTTTCGGTTCCCTGCACCTGTATTTTGAGTCCGGCAAAGAATAAACAACTGCGGCCCCAGAGACGGACAAAGGAGTGAGTTTTATCCTGACTGAACAGCGTAAAAAAAAGCGCTATAAAGCTTGAGATGAAAGTCCATGGGAAAAAAAATAGATAAAAAATAAACGTGCGCAGCACGGGAATCCCTCCAGAAAGATTTAAATAATCATAATACTGATTTCGTGGAGAGTTCGTCAAACAAATCCAGACGAAAGTCGATATTTCAGAAGCATCATTGTTTTTGAGGTCCGCCCTGAAGATGTTTTTTTATCATGAAGAAGAATTAGGTTTATGAGCTGGACGGATCTAAGGGCCGTTGACACAAAATACTTTAAAGTCCCGAAAATTTCCTTTTCAAACTTTTCCTGAACAAAAGTTTGGGGAGATCGGTCCGTTGAATATTTGACAGACACTGTCTAATTCAATACTCTCGTTTAAAGCCTATAACCCCATCCAGGATCGTTATTCTATGCATTCAGAATCATTCCCCCCTTTGCGACTTTCCTGGTCTGTCTGGGGCCTTTGCGCGGTGCTCTATATTTTTGGATTTTTTCAGCGGGTCGCCCCCGGAGTCATGACCAACGAGTTGATTGCTGATTTCGGTCTCACGGGTGCGGAGCTCGGCAATCTTTCGGCCTTTTACTTTTACAGTTATGTGGCAATGCAGATTCCAACGGGGGTGCTGGCCGACAGTTGGGGACCACGGCGACTTTTGACCGCCGGTGCGCTGGTGGCAGGCATCGGCAGTCTTTGCTTTGCCTTT
>JAZBPC010000237.1:0-16086 GCA_036351455.1 Desulfuromusa sp. | reverse complement strand
GCTTGATGATTTCAAGGATCGCATCCACAGCAACGTCATCATGACCATCATGCCAGCAATCATAGTCAGTGGCGAGAGCGACGGTTCCATAACAAATTTCGGCCTCACGTGCCAAGCGCGATTCTGGAAGATTAGTCATCCCGATGATATCAACCCCCCAGCTACGATAAATATTTGATTCGGCACGAGTAGAAAAATTAGGTCCTTCAATGCAAACGTAAGTTCCGCCCTGGTGAACTGTAGCACCAACATTTTGTGCTGAGTCAGCCAGAATAGAAGAAAGATCTTTACAAACGGGATCAGCAAACTGAACGTGCCCAACAACACCGTTGCCAAAGAAGGTCGATGCTCGTTTCCCCTGAGTACGATCAAAAAATTGATCCGGTATAACAATGTGTCCGGGAACAATTTCTTCTTTCATACTGCCTACAGCTGAAACTGAAATAATATTTTCGACCCCCAGAGTTTTCATCCCGTAGATATTTGCCCGGTAATTTACCTCTGAAGGGAGCAACCGATGTCCACGCCCATGTCGTGGCAAAAAAACCATCTTTGCTGCGCCAAGAAATCCAGTAATGTAAAGATCAGAAGGAGAACCAAAAGGGGTGTCCAATTTAACTTCACGAACATCTGTCAGCCCTTCAATTTCATAAAGGCCACTACCACCAATAACGCCTATAACCGGTTGTTTCATTTTTTCATCCTCTCAATTGACTAAACACATCAACCCTTCTCAGCTAACAACTGATCTTCCAGTTTCCCTTTCAGCTGCCCACAGGCGGCGGAGATATCCTGGCCTTTACTGGCTCGAAGCGTTGCAACAATATCTCGTTGTAACAGATAACTTTGAAATGCCTTGACTGATTCTTCAGACGGAGCGACGAAATCAGCCCCATCGTGCTCGTTGTAGGCGATCAAGTTCACCTTACAACGGACACCATGAAGAAGCTTAACCAATCGTTTGGCATCAGCCATTGAATTATTCACATCGCCGATCAAGATGTATTCAAATGTCACTCTCTGCTTGGTTTTAAGAGCATAATTACGGCAGGCAGACATCAATTCATTCAGAGGATAACGACGATTTACAGGCATTAGCTGGTCCCGAACCTCATCTGTCGTCGCATTAAGAGAAACAGCAAGACTGACTTTAACTCTCTGGCTTAATTCGTTAATTTCAGGCACCAGACCGCAGGTTGACAAAGTCACTCGACGAGTACCGTAACCAAACCCATCATCAAGATATAAAATCTGCAGCGCCGTCACAACATTTTCTAGGTTATGGAGAGGCTCACCCATCCCCATCAGAACAATATTACTGATTGGACCATCCTGGAGTGCTGCACAAACCTGGTTGACGATTTCTTCAGGTCGCAAATTTCTGGTAAGACCAAATGTTCCTGTCATACAAAACTGACAACCCATAGCACAACCAACCTGTGTTGAAATACACAGAGTCGCACGATTTTCATCCATAGGGATTCTAACGGCTTCGATTGAAGAACCGTCATCAAGACGAAATAAATACTTGCGGGTTCCATCGTTACTTGTTTCAATAAATTCAGGTTGCCAGGATGACACAAATGCATGCTCCGCAAGTTCAGTACGGAACTTTTTAGCAAGATCCGTCATTTGTTCAAAATCGGTGACATGACGTTGATAGATCCATTGCAGGATTTGTTTTGTCCGATATTTTTCCTTGCCCATACGGGCAAGGAATTCTTCAAGTTGTTGACGGTTCAAACTTTTAAGATCAATCTTATTCATCAAAGACATAACTCGGTCATAGGGTTAATAAAGTAGACACATTGTTAAAAAGCAGTGTGGAAGTGACAAACAGAAATAAATAATGTTTCTATTCTTCAATCTTCTTATCAGTTGCTATCGCAAGATTCTTAAAACCGGCCATTTTTGCTGCATCCATTAGCTGGACCACCTCGCCATGGCGGGCGGCTTTATCGGCCATCAGTAAAAAAGTCATTTTTTGCGTTTTAACGGGGGATAAACTTTTTAGATAAAGCTTAAAATCATCCAAAGTGACTTTATCACGGTGCAGATAGATATCACCATTTTCGGCGAGGTAAACCTGCACCTCTTTCTGATTCTGATTGATCTGTTCAGAACTTGAGGCAGGAAGATTGATATTCAACCCTGGTCTTTCGATGAATGTTGTTGAAATCATGAAAAAAATCAGCAACAGGAAAACAACATCAATCATCGGTGTCAAATCAACATTGGGTGACTCTTTAATTTTCCTTCTGAACCCCATGCTAGACTATTCCTCTACCAAATCAACAATTTGCATCGTGGCTTCTTCTAACTCAAGCACCAGACGTTCGGATCGACTGGATAGATAGCGATGGAGTAAAATCATAGGTACAGCTACTGTCAATCCGGCTGCCGTTGTAATCAGCGCCTCAGAGATGCCACCTCCCAATGTGGCCGGCGTTCCCAGTCCTTGTGTTGCAATCACGTTAAATGCTTTGATCATCCCCAAAACTGTCCCCAGCAAACCCAGCAAGGGAGTTATGTTGGCTATTGTCCCAAGAAGTCCCAAGTATCTCTGCAAGGAAACAACTTCACGTTCTCCAACTTCCTCTGCAAGTGACTTCAAATATGCTCGTTGACCACCACGATTTTTCAGTACAGTCAGCAAAATCCGGGCTAATGGTGAATTATCATCTGAGCACAAAATAACGGCGTCTTTCGCTCTATCCTCAAGCAAAAGATTTTTAACTGAAATGAAAAGAGATTTTAAATTACGACGAACCTTAATAAAAGCAAAAATTCGTTCCATGAATATCGCCCACCCAATCACTGAACACAGCAAAATTGGGTACATGAGCGGACCACCCCGTGTAAAAAAGTCGATCATACTATCTAAACCTCAATCTTTATTCAAAAAACACAAGAATATAAGTCAATCAATTCGAATAATTTCACCCGTCACATCTGCACCGAGTTCAAGAATACCAACGGTATGATATGGAGCAGCACGTCGATCTGTAGGACTACCTGGATTAAATAACAGAAGCTGATCAACCTTACGGCAAACGGGCCAATGACTATGACCAAAAACCAATACATCTAACCTGAAGCCTGAAAAAAATTCAAGGACACGAGTCTCTATCCCTCTCGGTGAACCCCACCCGTGTACCATCCCAATTTTTTTATCAGCTAATGACAATATCCTTTTATCTGGTAGTGTATCTTGAGCCGCGTCCATATTTCCACGGACACCATACCATGGAACAGGATAAAAACAGCTATCCAACTCAGGATAAACCAGGTCACCTGCATGAATGATGACATCTACTTCAGCAAAAGGACCGCTCATCAATTTCTGCGCAAACGCCACCGCTGCATCCTGAGTCGCTATATGGGTGTCGGATAATACGCCTACCTTCATCTGCAAACCATAAATCTCATAAATTAATGGCCATTTTTAGCCAATTATTACTGATTTTCTCAGTAAAGTATGTTACCAATCTTAAAGTTAAGATACACATAAATTCTAACTCGTCACTTTCAAAGGCCTTATTTTTCAATAAATACTTGGCATCACCATTGCTTAAGAAGGAAAAGGAGCTATATTGTCAATAAGGCAATTGAGCTTGACTTATTTTTAGTATAACTATATTTTTTTAGTTTAAATAATATGCTCAACAAATGACCATTTTTACGTAGCTAAAGCAGCAAGGAACATCACCATAAATACTTACCTTGTTTAAAAATTACTCTTTACAGGAGGAAACAGCCACATGTCAATGCGTGAAGAAGCCCTAAAATATCACAGCTCTGGAAGAAAAGGTAAAATTGAGGTTATCACAACTAAACCCTGTGCAACCAGTCACGATCTCGCACTCGCTTACAGTCCCGGAGTTGCTGAGCCTTGCCTGGATATCGAGAAAAATCCGGCTGATGCATATGAATATACAGCCAAAGGTAATTTAGTTGCTGTTGTTTCAAATGGTACGGCAGTTCTTGGTCTTGGTGATATTGGTGCCTTGGCTGGAAAACCCGTTATGGAAGGAAAAGGAGTTCTATTCAAAAGTTTTGCTGATGTTGATGTTTTTGATATCGAATTGGATACCAAGGACTCCGATGAAATCATCAGAACCGTTAAACTATTGGAACCAACTTTTGGAGGAATCAATCTGGAAGATATCAAAGGCCCAGAATGTTTCTATATTGAAGAA
This sequence comes from Desulfuromusa sp., assembly GCA_036351455.1. Taxonomy (GTDB): domain Bacteria; phylum Desulfobacterota; class Desulfuromonadia; order Desulfuromonadales; family Geopsychrobacteraceae; genus Desulfuromusa. The sequence goes on along the minus strand of JAZBPC010000237.1, from coordinate 11,887 downwards.
GAACTTAAAAAGATCATGGATATCCCTGTATTTCATGACGATCAACACGGTACAGCGATCATCTCAGCAGCGGGAATGGTTAACGCCCTTGAAATAGTAGGGAAAGATGTCACAAAAGTAAAAATGGTTGTTAACGGAGCTGGTGCAGCTGGTATTGCATGCGCCAACCTGGCAATTATTATGGGAATTGACAAAAACAATGTCATTCTCTGTGATACGAAAGGTGTCATTTATAAAGGCAGAACAGAGGGCATGAACGATTACAAAGAGCGTTTAGCTGCAGAAACTGAAGCGCGCACCCTCGCTGAAGCAATGGTTGGAGCAGACATCTTCTTTGGAGTATCTGCCAAAGGGGCATTAACAGCTGATATGTTAAGATCCATGGCAAAAGATCCGATCGTTTTTGCTATGGCAAACCCGGATCCAGAAATTACTCCACCGGAAGCCCAAGAAGTTCGTGGTGACGTCATTATTGGTACAGGACGATCAGACTACATGAATCAGGTTAATAACGTCCTTTGCTTCCCGTTTTTGTTTCGCGGTGCTCTCGACGTTCATGCCAGTGCTATTAATGATGAAATGAAACTGGCTGCAGTTAAAGCCCTCGCTGATCTTGCCAAGCTGGATGTTCCCGATTCTGTTCGTAAGGCCTACGCCGGTGAGGATATTCAGTTTGGTCGTAATTATATTATTCCTAAACCGTTTGATCCTCGCGTTCTTCTTCATGTCGCACCTGCAGTAGCACAAGCCGCCATGGATTCCGGGGTTGCTCGCCGTCCAATTGAAAACATGCAAAAGTATCGTGAATCACTTGAAGCACTACAAGGTCGCTCCAAGCAAGTCATGCGCACCCTGATCAATAAGGCAAAAGCTGATCCCAAGCGCATTGTTTTCCCTGAAGGTGAAGAAGATAAAATTCTGCGTGCTGCACATGTTCTTATTAAAGAAAAAATCGCGGTTCCAATTCTCCTTGGTGATGAAAAAGAGATTCGTTCACGGATTGAGGCTCTTAACCTCAACCTCGGCGATGTAGAAATTCTTGACCCAATGACCTGTGATAAGCGTGGAGATTATATTGATACAATGTTCGAAATGCGGCAGCGTAAAGGGGTTACACGTGCTGGTGCAAAACGACAAATAAAAGTCAACAACAACTATTTTGGTGCCATGATGGTGCAAAAAGGAGATGCTGACACCATGCTTTCCGGTATCAACCATCACTACCCTGAAACAATTAAGCCAACACTGGAAATCATCGGCAAACAGGATGAACTTTCAAAAGTTCATGGTATGTACATGATGGTATTCAAGAAAAAGGTTGTCTTTTTCGCCGATACAACTGTGGCCATAGATCCAACGGCTGAAGAGCTCGCTGAAACAGCCATATTGGCTGCTGAAGAAGTGCGTAAATTCGACATTGTTCCTAAAGTTGCGATGTTGTCGTTCTCTAACTTCGGCAGTACCAACCATCCATTAACCGCTAAAGTCAAGAAAGCTACAGCCTTAGTAAAACAACAGGCACCTGACTTAATCGTTGATGGTGAGATTCAGGCAAATGTTGCTCTTGACCCCGAGCTGACGGAAGCTCAATATCCGTTCTCAATGCTTAAGGGTGATGCAAACGTCTTTATTTTCCCTGACTTGCAATCTGGTAATATCAGCTACAAGCTGCTTAGCAAATTAGGTGGAGCTGAAGCGGTTGGACCTATCCTGATGGGGACCAAAAAGCCTGTACACGTATTGCAAAGGGGCGATGATGTCGCTGATGTCATTAACATGGCAGCGGTCGCTGTTGTTGATGCACAGGAAAGTAACCGTTAATCAGCATTAAATCAGATTAAGTTTCGTTATATCAAACAGAGGTTTCCATTTGGAAACCTCTGTTTTTTTATAAATTCAAAAACTTCCACTACTGCTAATTTATTGCTAATATGAGAAGCTAATGATTTGCTAAGTCAGAATAATTTTAAATATTAATACGAAAGAGAATTTCATATGAAATATTGTAGCACTAGAGGGCAAGTTCGTGGTTTAAGTTTCAGTAAAGCTGTCATGATGGGTCTGGCTGATGATGGGGGACTGCTTCTGCCAGAAAAAATACCTGTCTTGTCAAAAGATGACCTGCAGAAAATTTGCGATCTCCCTTACCCTGATCTAGCCTTTCAGATTATATCCAAATTCGCAACAGACATACCCGAAAATGACCTGAAAAGCATTATTAAAAACTCATACACTAGCTTTGACCACCCACTGGTGACCCCAATAGTTAAAAAAGATGACCTGTACATTCTGGAATTATTTCATGGACCAACTTTTGCGTTTAAAGATGTGGCCCTACAGTTTCTGGGCAACCTGTTTGAATATTTCTTACGTAAAAGCGGTCAGAAAATGAATATCATTGGCGCCACGAGCGGTGACACTGGTAGTGCTGCAATTTACGGTGTGAGAGGGAAAGAAAATATCAATATTTTTATTCTTCACCCTAAAGGTCGCGTTTCACCTATCCAAGAATTACAGATGACCACTGTCACCGATAACAACGTCTTCAACCTCGCGGTAGAAGGGACTTTCGATGATGCTCAATCAATAGTTAAAGATATTTTTGGAGACCTTGAATTCAAAGAACGCTATGCCCTGGGAGCAGTCAATTCAATCAACTGGGCACGTGTTCTGGCGCAGGTTGTTTATTATTTTTACGCTTGGTTCCAGGTGAGCAAAGAAAGTGGAGCAGAACAGATAGATGTATCAGTTCCAACTGGCAATTTCGGCGATATTTTTGCTGGATATATTGCAAAACAGATGGGGGTGCCAATTAATAAACTTATTTTGGCCACCAACTCCAATAACATTTTAAGTCGCTGTATCAATACAGGTGACTACTCCATAGCTGATGTTCATCAATCTCTTTCTCCTTCTATGGATATACAGGTTGCCAGTAATTTTGAACGCTACCTCTATTACTTGCTTGACTGTAATGCGAGTGAAGTTGTCAGAATGATGAATAATTTTAAACAGAGTGGGAAACTGAATTTTACTGATGCGCAAAAAGATCAGCTGAGAAAGGATTTTTCTGCTTCTTCAATTGATGATAAAGAAACATTGGCCACCATCAGGACATTCCATCAAAATACACAGTATGTTCTCGATCCACATACAGCTGTCGGTGTCGCCGTTGGAAAAAATATTTGCAGCTCCCAATACCCATTAGTTTGTCTGGCGACTGCTCATCCAGCCAAGTTTGGTGATGCTGTTAAAAAAGCTACAGGTTTTGATCCCCAACTGCCAACAGTTTTTTCTGACCTTTTATCCAGCGAGAAAAGACTCGTTACTATCCCTGCTGACAAAGATGTTGTAAAAAGCTTTATTTCTACAAATGCTATCTAATTTCGTCATATTTTAAGTTGCAATACGAAAGGATCCTGTTAATATTCTTCATTAGAGATCAAATCTTCGTGCATATCAGATACATATGAATCAATTTATCGGGAGGTTATAATGGGATCAATTTCAACTGACAAACTAGTAGAGCTAGTTCAAAGTTATGGTTTGCCGCTCATTTGGGCAATTATAGTTTTCGTTTGCGGTCGAATTGCAGCGCGCATCATTACAAATATCGTCGTAAAAATGATGCACAAGAGCAAAATCGACGAAACTCTGGTCAAATTCACTAAAACTGTTGTTTATGTCGCTTTGATGATTTTTGTTATTTTAGCGGCTTTGGGAAAACTCGGTATAGAGACAACATCATTTGCGGCGATTCTAGCAGCTGCAGGCTTAGCTATTGGACTTTCATTACAAGGAACTCTGGGAAACTTTGCTTCTGGATTTATGTTAATTCTGTTCCGTCCGTTCAAAGTTGGTGATTTTGTTGAAGCGGGTGGAGTCTCTGGGATCATTGAAGAAATTCAAATTTTCAGCACGAAAATGAGAACCGGTGACAATAAGGAAATTACTGTTCCCAACGGGCAAATCGTTGGCAGTACAATAACCAACTACTCCGCCAAAGAAACCCGTCGAGTCGACATGGTTTTTGGTGTCGGTTACGGTGATGATTTGAAAAAAGTTCGTGCCGTTCTCGAAGATATACTTAACAATGATGAAAGAGTGCTAAAAGATCCGGCACCAACGATCGGTGTATCAGAACTGGCTGACAGCAGTGTCAATTTTGTAGTGCGCCCCTGGGTTAAAAGTGCTGACTACTGGCCAGTCTTATTCGATACCCATGAAACTGTCAAGTTACGCTTTGATGCTGAAGGAATTTCCATTCCTTATCCACAGCAAGATCTGCACATTGTTAAAGAGGAATCAGCAGCTTAATTTTTCTTCAAACTGGTAACAAAAAAAAGCCTCCGATAAACGGAGGCTTTTTTGGTTCTGATGGTCAGCTTAACAATCAAAATACAATGCAAATTCTTCTGGACATGGACGCATCCTGACAGGATCAACTTCAGCTTCTCTCTTGTAACTGATCCACATATCAATAACATCCGCAGTAAAAACATCGCCTTTGAGCAAGAAATCATGATCTTTTTCAAGATTGTCCAATGCATCTTCGAGCGAGCTGGCAACAACAGGTACATCTTTTAGCTCTTCAGGTGAAAGTCCATAGATGTCCTTATCCAATGGTTGACCTGGATCAATTTTATTCTCAATGCCATCCAAGCCTGCCATCAGCTGAGCAGCAAAGGCCAGATACCCATTTGCTGAAGCGTCTGGGGTACGGTATTCAACCCGTTTGGCCTTCTCATTATTTGTAACTGGAATCCGTAATGAAGCTGAACGGTTACGGTTAGAATAGGCCAGATTGACAGGAGCTTCGAAGCCAGGAACCAGACGCTTGTACGAGTTGGTTGTTGGATTGGTAAAAGCACAAAGCGCCTTGGCGTGTTTCATGATTCCACCAATGTAGTACATTGCCATTTTAGACAGACCGCCATAACCATCGCCGGCAAAAAGGTTCTTACCGTCTTTCCACAATGATTGGTGGCAGTGCATACCTGAACCATTATCATTATAAATAGGCTTAGGCATAAAAGTGACGGTTTTTCCATTACGAAAAGCAACATTCTTAACAATATACTTGAACCATTTAAGGGTATCACCCATCTTCAACAGTGAATCAAAACGCATATCAATTTCATTCTGACCACCCGTAGAAACCTCATGATGAACTGCCTCAATAGTCATACCAACACTTTGTAGAACTTGAACCATTTCGTTACGTAGATCAACATGAGAATCTGTAGGAGCACAAGGGAAGTAGCCTTCTTTGTGACGTGGCTTATAGCCGAGATTAGGAAACTCTTCTCTTCCGGTATTCCAGATACCTTCAATGGAATCAACTGAATAAAAGGATTCATTGGCGCTTGATGCATAACGGACATCATCAAAAATGAAGAATTCTGGTTCTGGGCCGAAATACGCTGTATCGGCTATACCAGAGGACTTGAGATAAGCTTCCGCTTTTTTGGCAATAAATCGAGGATCACGGGTATAACCTTCACGGGTGATAGGATCCATAATGTCACATATCAAACTAAGAGTAGTCACTTCGATGAAAGGGTCAATTTGAGCCGTAGTCGCATCAGGAATAAGCAACATATCTGAATTGTGTATTGGTTGCCATCCACGGATAGAAGACCCGTCAAAGCCAATTCCTTCTTCAAAAGTCTCTTCACTGAATTCACCGATAGGTGTACTGAAATGTTGCCAAATGCCGACAAAATCGAGAAACTTATAGTCAACCATTAAACAATTATTTTCTTCTGCATACTTAACAACTTCACTTGGGGTCATCTTGAATCTCTCCTTTAGTAGTTTAAAATTAGCTCTGAAAAAAATGGTAGGTCAGAAACATCACAGGACCTGTATATTAAATGGCATCTTCACCACGTTCTCCCGTACGAATTCGAACAATTTCATCAATGGGAGTCACAAATATTTTACCATCACCAATACGTCCCGTCTTTGCTGCTTCAGCAATAGCATCCACAACCGAGGTAACCATATCGTCTGATACAATAATTTCCATCTTAATCTTAGGAATAAAATCGACAACATATTCAGCACCACGATATAGCTCCGTATGCCCCTTCTGGCGACCGAAACCTTTAACTTCACTGACGGTAATGCCTTGAATGCCAATTTCATTCAACGCTTCTTTGACCTCATCCAGCTTGAATGGCTTGATGATTGCTTCAACTTTACGCATTTAAATATCCTCCCTTCAATCAATGAGAAATCGTATTTTTTATTGCTCCAGACTTTATAGCAAGGAGCAAGCCAGTATAGTAAAAAAGAAATTATCGAGATTTTTCAAGTAGATGTAGAGTTCAGACAAAATCTATTTTTATAAAAACTAAAAAACTGCATAGAAAATAGTCATTTATTTCCTAAATGACTTAAAAATATGCAATCCAAAAACTGAAAAGGTCAGCAAGGATATCGCAACAATGTCATACTCTCACAGTGATACGTCTGTGGAAACATATCAATTGGCGTACTGGATATCAATTCATAACCGTTATTGACAAGATATTTCAAATCTCGTGCCAGAGTTTGTGGATCACAAGAAACATAGATAACCTGCTTGACAGGCGACGCCACCAATTCTTTCATCGTAGCAAAAGCGCCACTCCGTGGTGGATCAAGAACGACCAGGTCAGGTTGTTTATTGCTCTTGCAACAATCTAAAGCCCCTTCAGCTGATTGATGATAAAACTCAACATTCTCAATTCCATTTAGACGCCCATTAATTCGGGCGGTATTAATAGAAGCCGCTGATTCTTCAAAACCAACAACATATTTAGCTCTGCGGGATAAAGGGAGTGAAAAATTGCCCATACCACAAAACAAATCTAAAACCTTTTCAGATCCATCCAATTCAGCAAGCTCAAGAACTTTATCGACCATAACTCGATTTTGTTCGAGATTGATCTGAGCAAAACTTCCAACAGTATATTTTAAAGATATCGGAGGTTGATCTACTACAATTTGCAAGGTTGAGTTTCCAGATAAATTCAATATTTTTTTTTCTGATGGGCTCTTAATAAACAAAGCAGCTGAGAAGTTCTCTCTCTTTAACATTATTGAGAGTGCTGCGATATCATACCCGAAATAATGAATAACCGCAGAACAGCAATTATAGTCATCAACATTCAAGTCAATTTGTGGAATATCGTCAGCAAAAGACGTAGAAGTTATAGCACAACGTAATTGATTTAGCAGGATATTCAACTCTGAAGCAATGATTGGACATTCTTGAATTGAGACGATTTGGTGGCTTTTGGGTCGATAAAAACCGGTCGTAAAACCAGTAGCAGTATTGTGACATTTAATTTGCACCCGACTACGATACCCCCATTCATTCGATGTCGGAATTATGGGTAAAATTTTATCGGAATCAACTGCACATTGGTGCATCAATGAATCGCGGAATAATTTTTCTTTCCAATATAACTGTTCAGAATAAGGCAGATGTTGCCATTGACAACCACCACAGTCTCCAGCAACTGAACAAAAGGGTTGACGTCGGGCTGACGCTGGTCGAACAATTTCACAGACCTTGGCTTCCAGAAATTTTTTTTTATTTTTGGTTATCCTGCACTTAACAACATCGCCAACACACGTATGTGGAATAAAAACAACTCGTCCTTCATAACGCGCCAACCCTGCGCCACCATTAACCAAGGTCTCCACGGTTAATGGTGGCAAGGTCTGACCTAGCATGAGTTTATTTTGTGCAAGCAAGGTTATCCTTAGGACTGATCCGGGGTAAATTGATTTTCAACAAAGTTCAGAGTTGCAAAATAATCATCCAGCGTTTCTTCACGGCGAATCAACTCAACCGACCCATCGGCACGCAACAGCAATTCTTTGGGGCGCAACTTAGCGTTATACTGGAAACCCATCGCATGACCGTGTGCACCGGTATCATGAATAACCAGAATATCACCTTCCTCAATTTTGGGGAGTTGGCGTTGTACAGCGAATTTATCATTATTTTCACAAAGGGATCCAGTCACATCATAGAGTTGATCTTTAGGATCATTCTCTTTACCAACGACATCAATATGGTGATAGGCATCATACATTCCCGGGCGCATAAGAGCTGACATGCAGGCATCAACGCCGATATATTTACGGTAAATATTTTTATGATTGATAGCAGAAGTGACTAAACATCCGTGAGGACCGGTCATAAACCGACCACTCTCCATATACATCCTCGGAACGTAATGGTGCTTTTCGCGGAAGGTATTAAAAAGAGATTCAATCTCAGAAGCCATGGCTTCAATGTCCAGAGGAGACTGATCAGGTCTATAGGGGATTCCGAAACCACCGCCGATGTTGACGAATTCAAACCGAATTCCAAGTTCGGATTCAACCAATTCTGCAATCTCCAGAACCATGCGCGCTGTTTCCACCATATAGGTGTAATCAAGCTCATTTGAAGCCACCATAGTGTGCAAACCAAAACGTTTTGCGCCCCGCTCTTGCGCCAAACGATAGGCATCAATGACTTGGTCATGGCTAAGACCATATTTTGCTTCAACAGGATTACCAATAATCACATTTCCTGTCCGCCGTGGTCCTGGATTATAGCGGAAACAGATGAGTTCGGGGAATTCTGGAACTTTCTCGATCAAGGAGATATCATCCAGATTTAGAACACAGCCACCCTCCTCCGCTGCCACAATAAACTCATTGTGATCAGTATTATTTGAGGTAAACATGATCTCTTCACCTCGAGCACCGACATCGCGACTCAAGCGAAGCTCTCCAAGAGAACTGCAGTCAAATCCAAACCCCATATCAAGCATTATTTTCAGTATACTGGGATTCGGCAAAGCCTTAACCGCATAATATTCACGGAAACCTTCAACCCCGGAAAAGACTTTTTTTAAAGTTTCTCCAGTTTCTCGGATTCCTACCTCATCATAGATATGAAAAGGGCTTCCATAATGTTCAACAAGTTGACCTGCGATAGGAAAAAGTCGATCCTTAAAACTCTGTGACATCGGCATAAAAATTACTCCTTAAATTATGATAAACGGTTTAAATCTATTTTTCGGGTTTCTTTAATGGTGTTGAGAACAATACTGGTTTTTGTCTGCAAAACGCCCCCCAGTGAGCAAATTTCTTCAGCAAGAACTCTACCCAGCTCAGCATTATCAGCAACCCGCAACTTCAATAAATAGCCATCGTCACCAGCGACCTGATGAACATCCTGAACTCCCGTGATCTGAGATAAAGCCGCAGCCAAATCAGCACGACAGGAAGATTGTACAGTGACCTGAACAAAAGCCATGAGGCCTTGACTAAAGGGTTGAGGGTTGAGGCGAACCTCATATCCCTGGATAATATTACGGTCTTCAAGTTTACGAATCCTCTCCAAAACTGCTGAAGGCGCCATGCCAACTTGACGGGCCACTTCTGCATTGGGTATTCGCGCTTTTTCCTGAAGTATCTGTAGTATTTGATAGTCAATGTCGTCGATAGTTCTGTTTATATCCATACCTAGAGAATATCGTTCATATCAAACATAAAGTCAACTCAGTTAGTTATATTTTTTAGTAAATTTGGCAGGAAATTACAATTTGGGGGTATGGAACGAGCAAAAAAGCATAGGGGTAAAATTAAAAGTGATTCAGAGTCATCAAACGCTAGACGAAACCAAAAACCTTGGAAATTAAATATCCGGAATATCCAAGGTAGATGACCAGCAATAAAAGACCATCAACTCTGGAAATTTGCTTTTGTCCTTTATCACCAGAACGAACCATAAAAAGGGCTAAAGTTAATAATCCCATCAGGAGACTGTCACGGTAGAGGACCTCCCCTCCTACGCTCATCGGGCAGATTGCACCAGCAAGACCAACCACGGCCAGAGTATTAAAAAGGTTGGAACCAATGACATTACCGATCGCGAGATCATGTTCGCCTTTGCGGGAGGCCGCCAAAGCTGAAGCAAGCTCAGGCAGGGATGTTCCAATAGCCACAACCGTTAAGCCAATAATAAGATCACTGACCCCAAAACCACGAGCTATCTCAACCGCTCCCCAGACAAGAATCCGAGAACTGAGAACCAAAAGACCCATGCCGACCAAAAGCCAGGTTAAAGCAAGACGTAGTGACATAGGATGATCCACCAGCATGCCATCAACATTGTTCCCAAGACAATCTTGCCTATGTTGCATCCCCTGCCAGATTGACCACCCCATTACAATGGCAAAAGCCAGTAATAAGATCCAGGCATCGAAGCGACTCAAAGTCAGGTCCAACAAAAGCACAGCCCCAAGTATTGTAACCGCCAATAATATAGGAAGTTCCTTGCGAAGAACGCCTGATTTGACTGTTATTGGGCTGATGAGTGCTGTTAATCCAAGAATTAAAGCAATATTTGAAATATTGGATCCGTAGGCATTCCCCAACGCTAAACCTGGGTTTCCTTGCGCAGATGAAATGGCGGAAACAACCAATTCAGGAGCTGAAGTCCCAAAACCAATGATCACCATGCCAATCAGCAATGGAGGCATCCCTGCATGCTTGGCCGTTGCAGCAGCACCATCGACAAAGCGATCGGCACTCCAAACCAGCAGAATTAATCCACATATGAGGGCGACAGAAGGTAAGAGCAACAGCTTAGCTACCTGAGGAAAAGGAATAAAAGCAAGATGGGGACAGAATTTTTCTTCTGTCCCCATTACAAAAAACTGACTTAATTAAGTAATACAAAATTGAAACCCGGACCGGGTTTCAGCGCCTCGGCATTCAGCCAAAGCTCGGGCCACATGCCTTGTTGGCTGCAACCTTTTTTAGTCGCAGCTTTTCCAAATATATCTGATCCTGCTCAAGATGGCATTTTTTATACTTGAGACCACTATTACACCAGCAAGGATCGTTTCTCATCGGCAACACCGTAGGCGGTGCCTCGCCAAGATCATCGTTATCTTTAGATTTAAAAAAACGACCTAACAACCCCATGAAAAACTCCTGTAAAATCCGGTCAAAAAATTGCGAAAAAAGACTATATCGAAAAAAATGCTGTTTAACAAGAGTGCATTTCTTTTCACAAAAAAACGATTATTAGTATTTTTCTACAGTCCTTTTTTTTCAGCCCAGATAAAAAAGCTGACTCCCACTGCCGCAAATAGTGCAATAATCGGCCAAGGTGAAATTCCCAGTGATTGTGGCAACGTTAATTTGCCGTAAGCTCCCCAGGTAAAAATGGTTGATTTCAGCGCAGGATATACTTCCGCATAGATAGCGGCTCCTACCAACATTCCAACAATGGCCCACAGCGCATGAATCCGACCTTCAGCTAGTGCTCCAACCGATGTGCCTGGGCAGTAACCAGCAATTGCCCAACCGATGCCAAACAGCAAACCACCAATGATAATGGCTGCAACATTCGTTGCTTTAATACTTAAGGCGATCAAACCTAAAGAATAACAAGCATAAATACCGACCATACCGACAATAACAGCTGTCAGCATAAATTTTATGATAGTCATATCTTTGAGCAACATAAAACCAACCTGTTTTTCAAAACGGAGAACTTCCCCTTTTTGCAACAGGACACCAAATAAGATTCCAGTAATTAAACCAATTACTTGTTCCATGACTGCCCTCCTGTTCCATAAACGATGCGAGCTGTAATAATCCCGCCAACCATGAAGAAGACAAGAGCAAGTAATCCACTCACTGAGAGCTGCATATTGCCTGATAATCCATGACCACTTGGACAACCTCCTGCCATGCGTGCTCCGAACATCAAAATAATACCGCCCAAAAACGCGCCAACTGCTCTTATCATAGGACTAGGTCCAAAGCGTTCTTGCCAAATTGGTGGAACAACTTCACGTTTTGAGGTCTTACCCATGCG
>JAZBPC010000236.1:0-2601 GCA_036351455.1 Desulfuromusa sp. | reverse complement strand
GCCAAAGCCGCTGAAATTCAAGCTTTGTTTCAAATTGCCCGCCGCTTTGCCGATAACCGCCTGCAGCCGGGGCAATCCTACCGCTCATCTCAAGATGCCTTTGACCATTTCCACGAACGTTTCTGCGATTACCGCAAAGAAGTTTTTCTGGCATTGTTGCTCGACAGCAAAAACCGTCTGATCCGTGAAGTACAGATCTCTGAGGGGAGCCTCAGCGCCAGTATCGTCCATCCGCGTGAAGTATTTGCTCCTGTACTGCGAGAATCTGCCGCAGCTGTTTTGTTTGTCCACAATCACCCTTCTGGAGACCCGACACCGAGCCGCGAAGATATTGAGATTACTGAACGCCTTAAACAGGTTGGGGATCTTATGGGGGTGCGGGTATTAGACCATATCATTATTGGCAATGGGGAGTATGTAAGTCTCGCAGACCGGGGATTACTGTAACCATTCCATCAGGGGACAGAAAGTTTCATGAAAAACAGTTGCCACAGTGTTGTATAAACTGTGGCAACTGCATATAGACCAATCTATTACAGTGGCATCAACCAGAGAGAATATTTCCCGTTTGTGGTGATTGTTCCGAAAGTCGACAGGCTGTACACACCAGCTTCTTCTTCAACCGGCTGCTCAACAAAGTTGACAAAGTTCACATCGACAAAACCTAAAGAGATCAGGTCATCATCTGCGGTCACATTTTCGATATAACCATTCAACTCAAGTTCTCCATCGATGATGACGCCCTCTTCGTCTCGGCCACCCTCAATCCAGCAGGAAGTGAGAATCAGGTTAAAATTATCGCCAGGACCCAGTGCTGAATTACCGCTGATATCAACGTACGAAAACTGGCGTGTTCCAGTCTCTCCACCTGTCGGCGGGAACATTTCACAACTTTGAGTGTAGCCGATATTGCCGCTACCGGCGCTTTCCAATTCGGCTTCATGATCAGTGACAGTGATCAATGTCCTAAAAGTATAATAGATCCTTTCGTAAATGAAGACCCAGACCTTATAACTGAAGTTGGCAATGTGACGATAATCATCGTCAAACAACAAGTCCGGAATATCTTCAAATTCCGCCCAGGTCAGGGAAACACTCTGGTCGCCGCTGACGATGTCAACACCTGCCGTTCCAAACCCATCGACGTTGGCATTTGCGGTCAAACGGATTTCACTCTGATCTTCCATGAGCACATTAAAGGCCCCGGCAGCAGGATAATCGCCCATCATCCAGCTGACGGGCTCAATGATTGTGATATTGAGTTCGCCGTAACCGGTTTCATCGGCTGTGACATTAAACCAGTTGCCGCTGACCAGAGTCACCTCATCGGTCTCGAGGTGGTAATTCCCCGTGACTCTGAAACCGTTGATCGTCACACTGACCGTGTCCTCCTGACGGGTGATGACAAAAGAGAGGGGATCATCGCTACCAATATCCCAGCCCGCTTCGTAAGACCAGAGGACGGCATCTATATCAACATCGCTATCGTCCTCTATATCTGAACTTCCACCTCCGCCACCACCTCCACAACTGACAATCAAGGCGAAAAGAACTCCACTGAAAAGTAACAGTACAGTTTTAAAGAGATAATGCCATTTGCTATGCCAACCAACCTTCTTCATGGTCTCCTCCTTTCCTGCGACCGGGCAGAACCGTCCCTCCCTTTTAAGTTGTGAAACATCAGCAACAGTTAAAAGAACATTTATGTTCAGAGGTGGCATAGTCGATAACAGAATGATGGCAGGCAAAGACAGGATCGCTGGTTATTGATCTCACCAGAGCTGTAAAGTGCTATATGGGGGGATTCGAAGGCATAGCTATCAGCAAATCCTGTCCTATGCCACTAATTATTGCACAGTCATACATGATGTCAATGACAGCTTTAGTAACTTTCAATCTCTTTGCTCCGCTAGGGCATGGAGCATCACTATAAACAATTTTGCCATTGACCTTGCAGGTGTAAATTTTTGCATAGAAGTGAAGTAATTTCTATAGTGCTGATTGATCAAGCAATAAGCTTTGCTCGTAATGCTTAGCGGAAGCTGCCCATATGCCGCACATTTTCTATCTATTCAAGCTTGAGGCTTAAATCAGTGTGGTCAATCGATTTGTGAGCGCATAAAATTTATACGTTGCATTCTCGGACGAAAAGTACAAGCGGCGTAAGCCAATTGCTTTTTTCTCTTACAGCATTGCTTTAGGTTGTTTCTTATAGCCCGTAGTTATAGATGGGAAGCACTCGACATTCTTATTCCAGAAAGCTTCCCATACATTCGTGCTTGACCACACCATAATATTTCGGCCAGAATTGGTAAAAAACTGTACCCATGAAGTTAAATTTCTTCCTATATTCCAAATGGTTATGCTTTTAAATGAGATTGCTTAAGGATATAAACTAAATAGGCGCAACGAAGGCCGCTGAAATTCATGCTTTGTTTCAAATTGCCCGCCGCTTTGCCGATAACCGCCTGCAGCCGGGGCAACCCTACCGCTCCTCACAAGATGCTTTTGAACATTTTCACGAACGTTTCTGTGATTACCGACGTGAAGTTTTTCTGGCTTTACTCCTTGACAGCAAAAACCGCCTGATTCGTGAAGTGC
>JAZBPC010000235.1:0-6269 GCA_036351455.1 Desulfuromusa sp. | reverse complement strand
ATGATGGGCACAATGTTAATGATCATCATATACATTGTTGCGCGAGTTAAAGGACTTCCAGCTCAACCCTGGGTCGGATTTAAAAGTCTGGCAAGATCAAGCGTCAGCGCAGGCTGGGGTCTGATGATGATCGTTATCGTTCTAGGCTCAATTTATGGTAGTATCTGTAGCCCAACCGAGGCAGCAGCTATCTCAGCGGTATATGCCTATTTTATTGCGATTTTTATCTACCGTGACATGGGGCCTCTAAAAGGAATTCCATGGAAAGAAAATGAGAATGATTCCATCGGTAAAACCATTATCCGCAACATAACACTAACAATCGTAGCTTTACCTAAATCAATTTTTGACAAAGATCTCCACAAGGTCTTCCGGGATGCTTCTAAAGTATCCATCATGCTGTTGTTCATTATCGGCAATGCGATGTTGTTTGCTCACGTGCTGACCACTGAGCGGATACCTCATCATATCGCTGAGATTATTGTCGGCTGGGGTCTTCCAGCTTGGGGATTCCTGATTGTTGTAAATATCCTGCTGCTGATGGCCGGAAACTTCATGGAACCGTCTGCTATTTTGTTAATCATGGCACCGATCCTGTTTCCAATTGCTGTCAAACTGGGAATTGACCCAATCCATCTTGGAATTATTATGGTCGTCAACATGGAAATTGGCATGATCACCCCACCAGTTGGACTAAACCTGTTTGTTACCGCAGGAATTACAGGGCATAATATAACCTGGGTTCTCAAAGCTGCATTGCCTTGGTTACTAGTGCTCCTGACCTTCCTGATCATGATCACCTACATCCCACAGATTTCACTGTGGCTACCAGAATATATCGACCATCTGAAGGGTTACTAATTTCCCGACAAAGAAAGGTATAATCTGAGCACGACACAAAAAAAGACCTCCCAAAGCCGGGAGGTCTTTTTTTAACAGTTTCAGCTGCAAACGAATTCTACTAATCTTCAGCTACGGGCTCTTGAGACTTCTCTTCCTGTTTGCGCTTATTCTTTTCCTCTTTTTTTGCTTTTTTAGCGATTTCCTTTTGTCGTTTTTCAAAACCATAATTTGGTTTCTTAGCCATCGATTTATCCTTTCATGTAAAGAGCTCCAACCCTTTTAAAGGTCATCGACTAGCAGCAACTTTTTTGCGAACCGCTGAAGCATTAACTCTGTTGTTTTGCGATTTAGTACGTGAAACAGGTTGAACTCGGCGACGTACAGCCTGAGCAGCCCGCTTAGGAGCGGGTACCGCGTAGTCGAACTTATCCAGCATATGCCTATCAATCTGAGCACCCAGTGCACGTTCGATAGCCCGTACCATCAATTTATCATCCGTACAGACCATGGTAAAAGCCTTCCCCTTGCGGGCGGCACGTCCAGTACGTCCAATCCGGTGAATATAAGCATCAGTTGTATCAGGCATATCGAAATTGATCACATGAGAAACCAGAGACACATCGATACCTCGTGCGGCAATATCAGTTGCAACCAGAATCTGAAACCTGCCATCGCGGAAACCATCCAGAGCAGCCTGACGGCGGGATTGGGACAGATTCCCCTGTAACGATGCAGCGCGATAACCACTCTTTTCTAATTTCTCCCCTAACCGCTTGGCCCGATGTTTGGTGCGGGTGAAAACCAGAACGGACTCGGTCTCGGTCTGCCCCAATATTTTCAGCAGTAGATCAGTCTTGAGATGCTGAGAAACAGGATAGAGAGCGTGACTAACCGTTACTGCTGGAGCAACAGTGTCAATCTGTACCGTTTCCGGATTGGTGAGAAGTTCCCCGGCCAAATGGCGAATCTCCTTTGGCATGGTGGCAGAAAAAAGCAATGTCTGCCGATTTGCTGGTAAACATTTTACAATTCTGCGGATATCCGGCAGAAAGCCCATGTCAAACATCCGATCGGCCTCGTCAAGGACCAACAAATCTAATTGTCTGAGATCAATTGTCGACTGTTTGATATGATCAAGCAACCGACCGGGGCAAGCAACAACAATTTCTGCCCCTCCCTTAAGTTTGGAGATTTGCGGATGAATGCCTACACCGCCATAAACAGTAACGCTGCGCAAGCCTGTTTTTTGACCAAGAAGAGTAATTGAAGCGTGAATCTGCTCTGCAAGTTCACGAGTCGGGGCAATGACAAGGGCACGCACACAACCACGAGGACCTTTCATCAGTTGTTGCAGAATTGGCAAACCAAATGCGGCTGTCTTACCAGTCCCGGTCTGTGCCAACCCCATCACGTCGCGATGTTGCATGATCTTTGGGATGGCTTGTTCCTGGATTGGAGTGGGTTGGGTAAACCCTGCAGCAGTGACGCCATCGGTAATTTTTTGATGAAAATTAAAATCAGAGAAATTCATATATTCCTTTTTAGACAGGCCGGTCCGAATTGTTATTTTATGACTGTAACGAGAGAATTGACACGACGGACAGGCTCAGAATAAAAAAGGCTCCGGGATATTCCGGAGCCTTGAAGAATGTCTTTTTCAATCTAGGAACAGTGGTATCCAAATACCATTCGTTCATTTTCTTTAAACGGTATCAGTGGGGCGACACTAACAGTCATAAGGGGGTAAAGTCAAGCTCGATAAAGGGTGGGCAGAATTCCTGCATAAAGATATGCTACAATCGACTATGTCCGATATAATTCCACCATCGAAAGGACTTTTTTATGCTCAACAGCCTCCTGCTACAGATTTCATCACTGAAACCTTCCGGTCCACTAAAGTCCATGTTTATCTTTGGGTTGATATTTATTTCCCTGTTATCAATAGCTATGCTATCAGGCTGTGCCGACCACAAAGCAAAAACACAAGAGTTATTAGCTGAAGACTTTCTCAGTCTTTCAAATGACGATTTGATTCTCTATTACTACAAGCTTGAAGATCAGATTGAAATTGTTGAACAGAAGAGACGGGGCTCCTCAATCAGTCTTGGTTTAGGATTAGGCAGTTTTGGCCGCAGCAGTGGAAGCAGCGGAAGTGTTGGGGTAACAACAGGTGGCAGTCAAAGGGATATTGCTACAGACCTGCGTGATCAACGCAATAAGGTTAAGTTGGAATTACAGCATCGAAATATTACACCTTAGTCAGATGCAGAATTACTCATCATTTCTGGATTAGCATAATGGGTGCTTCAAGATAACATTTGATGGTATCCAAAAACTCTGCGACATCAACCCCGTCCAGAACCCGGTGATCCGCTGACAATGTCATGCGCATGATCGGTGCGACAGCTGGACTGCCCTGGCCGTCAACCACCACCTCCCCCTTAATTGCTCCAACAGAAAGAACGGCAGCTTGTGGTGGAGTTATAATGGCGCTACAAGATTCGACACCAAGCATCCCCATATTCGTCATAGTAAAAGTTGCTCCACTAAAATCGTCTTCGGAAAGTTCATCTGCAAGCATAACTTTTTCGGCCAATTCACGAGCTTGACCGCTGATTTGCTTAAGACTTAACTTTTCACAGTTATGCAGAACGGGGTAGTACAACCCACGATCAGTTGCAGCAGCAATAGCGATATTGATATCGGCAAGTTCAACCCCTTGCTCACCGTTCCAGGTCGCGTTGACCCAGGGATGCTCAACTAAGGCCCGGGCTGTTGCAGCCAGGATAAAATCGTTGATGGTTACACCAAGATCATGGCGAAACCGGACAACATCGGTCATATCGACTGAAACCGTCACGTAAAAATGGGGAATAGTCTGCCAGGCATTCTCCATTTTCAGAGCTAAAAGTCGCCGTATTTTGATTGATTTTCCTCGCTCAACCGAACCTGAGAGGGAAACCTTTTGATGATACGCAGAGTTTTTACCCTCGTCCAAGTCAGAAGATTGTGCCCGCTCAATATCTGCCAGGAGAATTCTCCCTTGCGCACCACTTCCTTGCAAAGCATCCATATCTATTCCCAACTCAGCGGCCAGCTTTTGTGCAGCAGGTGAGATACGTAAGCGCCTATATTGTGTTTTTTTCTTCATCTACTTCTCCCAGCCAATATCAAAATGAGCGTTTTTTATTCAACAGCAGTTTACCTGCTCGCCACAAACTCCACAACGTCTACAACCAGGAACACATGGAGAAGTAAGCTTCTCCTGCTGCGCCCGCTGATATTCAAGCCAAAGATAGCTCTTCTTCACTCCCTGATCGATAACTTCCCAGGGAAAGAATTCTTCCTCGCACCGTTCACGGGTAACATAAAAATCGAGGCAGAGCCCTGACTTTTTACACAGTTGCTTAAGATTATCTCTCTCCGCGAGCCGGGGAAGTAGCTTGCCGATGCGTCGATCGCCCCGGGACAAAAATGTCTGCAGAATTGCTGCACGGATAGATTCATTATTCATCCGAGTGTTGGGTATATGTGAGACTGCAGCCTGTAAAAAACGGAGTTTCTTCTTCAGACTTTTTTCCTCTTCCATTCCCGCCCATTGAAAAGGGGTGAATGGTTTGGGGATAAAAGGGTTAATGCTCAAAATCAAGCTCCCTAGCTGACCCCGCTTACGTCCTGCTTCCCGCCAGAGAGCAGATATCTTTTCCGTCAGGGTAATAATCGCATCAATATCACCCTGTTGTTCCTCGGGAAAACCAATAATAAAATAAAGCTTCAGATTTAAAATACCACCATCAGCCAACATTTCTACAGAGGCCAATATCTGCTCTTCACTAATCCCCTTATTGATAAAATTACGTAATCTCTGGCTGCCAGCCTCAGGAGCAATAGCAACCGACTTATGTCCTGCCTGATATAATTTTTTGACTTCCTCGTCATTTATGGCATCAAGGCGCAGGCTAGACATGGAAATCTGCCCCTCCCTTTCAAGAATTCCCTGCTGCAACTCTTGAATGGCAGAATAATCAGAAACCGCTGCAGCAACGAGACCAATTCTGTCTCGCTGACAGAGTCCAAGCTCTACTTGTTCAAGGAGATTGTCCAGACTTCGTTCTCGTGGCGGTAGATAGACAAACCCGGCAGCACAAAAACGACAGCCGCGAGAACAGCCCCGCGAGACCTCAGTTAAAGCCATATTGCCGAACTCAGTATCACTAGCCTGGATAAAATTACGACTGGGAGACTGGTCTAAGTCATTCAGGAATTGCCTGACAACCTTTTCAGGCACCCCAGTTTCAACATTTAAATGACTAACTTCGCCTGATTCTGCATACACCGGTGAATAAAACCTGGGGACATAGATTCCAGGCAATTGCGCCAGCTTTTGAAAACAATCATCTCGATTCTGAGATCTATCCAACAGGAGATCAAGAAGGCCGGGAAGGATTGGTTCTGCTTCACCAACAGCAACCAGATCAACGATTTCGGCCAAAGGCTCTGGATTAATAAAAGCACAAACACCACCAAAAAGAATGAGCGGCGAGGATTGATCGCGATCAGCGGCAAAAAAAGGGATTCCGGACAGATTGAAGAATATTGGCAGATTCAGGTAATCATTCTCAAAAGATATTGAAAAAGCAACCAGATCAAAATCAGTCAAGCGATGTCCAGATTCAAGAGAAAGCAGTGTGCAGCCAGGTTGCGCCAACTCCTCTCTTTCGGGAAGAAAAAAACGCTCACAAAGACAATCAATCCGCTGGTTTAAGAGATGATAAACGGTCAAAAACCCGAGATTACTCATCCCCTGATGATAGGTGTTCGGATAAACCAAAGCTATCCGGTAACGTGTTTCATTCCATGAATGAAATACGGCACCCGTTTCTTCCTGAAGCCTCAGATGCTTTCCGTGACTATTTTTTTTTGACATATGATCCTTTAAGCACAGTCAGACACAGAGGCACAAAAGGAGTTGAGACAAATCAAATATTTATGAATTTGCGGCGTCAAACTATTTCAGTAACTTGCTGATAATTTCCTGATACTTCGTTTCAATGACATGACGTTTCTTTTTCAGAGTATTGGTCAACTCCTCACCCATTTTAAATTCCTTATCTAGAAAATGGATGTTCTGGAGCTTCTCAAAAGGCTTAAAGCCATGCTTAGTATGAAGTAAACGATTAATTTCTGCTTTAACCCGGTTAATGATTTGGGTGTCCGTTATCCACTTATCGGTCGACTCTTCCCCCGGCTCAAACTTTCCACTGATAAAATGTCGCAACTGATCAAAATCGGGAACAATCAGAGCACCGAGCCCTTTCTTATCCTGACCGACCAACACTGCATCACTGACAAATGGTAATTTTGTAATTTCTGATTCGATACGACTGGGATCAATATTCTCACCACTAGCCAGAACAATGATCTCT
>JAZBPC010000234.1:0-4168 GCA_036351455.1 Desulfuromusa sp. | reverse complement strand
TGGAGCTCCACTACTTTTTGCCCACGCATATCATATACTGACACATTTACTTGACCTGGCCGAGAGACTTTGACCAAAAAATTGATTTTGGCGTTGAAGGGATTGGGATATGCAGACAGCTCTAACCGCTTCAAAGCAGAGTCAACTTCCCGGACAGAGGAAAAGCCATCTTTTCCAAGGGCGGCATACCCCCACTCCATATTGCTTGGGGACGAGGGAAAATAAAATTGGCCATTGTTTGGCCACGGCCCAGTAAAGTGGTAAACGTATGAAATCAGAGTACACCCAGAAGTGGTCAATGAACCTGGCTTAATCTCACATTGTTGCTTTATGTCAATGTACATTGGGTTTGACAGAATTTTTTTGATCCCTGAAGTCGCAGCCCCGCGCCCCCAAACATGGGGAAGCTCGATGAAGGACGTGGGAAAAGAAATGTCTTTTTCAAGCTCGTATCGCCTTACAGTATAACTCCCGTCGCTATAGCCGGGCAGCCCGTAAACTATCCGATTGCCCATGTTTGTCATTTGGGATCTGTCGTAACC
Source organism: Desulfuromusa sp. (assembly GCA_036351455.1). Classification (GTDB taxonomy): domain Bacteria; phylum Desulfobacterota; class Desulfuromonadia; order Desulfuromonadales; family Geopsychrobacteraceae; genus Desulfuromusa. The sequence goes on along the minus strand of JAZBPC010000234.1, from coordinate 3,626 downwards.
AACTTCCGCTCCACCAATAAAAGAATTCCTGATAAGCGAATCTAGAGCAGCTGAAACCTGGACGAGACCGTGGCCGAAAGCATCTTCGTAAAGAGTTGGACTGGGATCCACCAGGGTTGAGGTCGTTGCCGACATTGCTAGGAGATTATAGACATCGTCATTAAAAAGGTTCGGGTTGTAGGAAAGCAAAATTGCTGCAGCACCGGATACAATTGGTGCTGAAAATGAGGTTCCGTTTACCTGGCGACAATAGTCTTGGGTTGGCTGGCCGTCTGCAATTGTAGTCGTGGTCCAGACTAATTTTCCGTGAGCAGTAAAGTCCATTTCTTCGCCAACATTGAACTCCGAAAGTGCTCCATATCTATCAATTGCACCTACAGCAATAACTGAACTGTATTTTGCTGGGTAGTAGATCGGAGTCGTTGAGTTTTCATTGCCAGCACTTGACACAAGAATGCGATTGGAATTGTAAAACAGGGAACAAGTGGTCCGCAGATCGGGATCAGAGCTCCAACTTCCACTAAAGTTGGCAATAGGGTAATCCGTTCCCATTACTTGGTGCAAAACATCAACAAATCTGTCTTGGCCATCTGCACCGGGGGTGTTATTCCATCGAAAGTGTTTGTTCCATAGCTGCACAGGGGCCATACCGGCCACCCCAAATGCATTGTTCTTTTGGGCTGCAGCAAGTCCTGCTACCTGGGTACCATGCGGGTCTGATCCGGGCATCCCAAATTCCCCAGAAACAATTCCCATCAAATCGCTGTGACTGGGGTCAATTCCAGAATCTATAATTGTAATTGTGGCATCTCCCACGGGAACAATATCCCACCCATCTTGAATATCCACTGTTCCACCCGAAAACCAGGGGTTATCAATATGGTACCCGATATTTGGGTCATTTGGAAACAGGCAAGCCGATGCAGCCCTCCACGGAGTAGCACTCTTAACATCACTTAAACTTTCTAGAGCGGTAGCGAAGGAATCTCGGTCATTAGAATCAGGAAGGACAAAAATAAACCGATCGCGATTAACGTATGAGACTTTTTGTTCACCCGTAACACGGACATGGTAGTTGACGGAGTCAGGTCCTGCTCCAGTTACTTTGGAAACCTCGTCGACTTGGAATAGTGAAGCCAAGGAGTCAATTTCAATACTGTTAAAAGTTATGTTTCCCAGCTTGTCTCCCCCTGATGGGTTGGAAATGTTTACAATACCAGGATTGGTTTTTACAATTACTCGATGATTCTTTCCATAGTTGTTGGAGGAACAGGGCCAATCATCTGAATTAACCCAAGATGTCGGAACTGATGTGGAGCCTGAGGAGGGTGTCATGATTTCCAGGTTGTCATCCCTGTTTCCGTCTATGAATACCATTTGGTTTGCAATGGATGCATTGACAACGGGTCCCACGTAAAGGCTAACCTCTTCATCATCCAGAAGTAGAATATCTGCTGTACATAAGACAATGATTCCGTGTTGATTAATTGCTGGAGGGTCAGACGGACCGGCACCATAGCCCACAATAAAATCTGGGGCTGTTGCAACGTTGACACCGTCTCCTTGAATATCCCAGGAAGTAACAACACAATTTCCAAAAACCGTGGTCGACAATTCCCAACCTGCACAGTAATTGGTTGTTGGGCTAATTAAGCAGAGGAATGCTGTAACTGTTTCATAAGGCTGGCCACTGGCACAACGCTGTGCACCTGCCTCATCAAAAAACCATCCAATTTGGTTTGAGCCGGAGCCCTGAGAAAAGGAGGGCATAGGGAATAGCAATGAAATACCTATGAAAAATGCGATTGTTCGAAGACCCATTGTCCGATCCTCCAGATTTAACGCCTATGTGCACTCATCCCGAAATCCGGCAAAAGCGCCAAAAATCCCCAATTTCTATATGAGGTCCTAATTGTATTAAGGGAGCTGCCCCCCATGTGGATGCACCCAAAGCCATTATTTTTCAGATGCATCTAAATCTTCATCCCGACGCTTAATTAGATTGAAGCAACCCTGGGTGCCCCTAGTCGTGGCTGCCCTTTAAATTTGGTTGGAATGATCAGGGGGATGAAATGAAGCTGGAGAAAGCCGCCAAAAGCATCGGGACCATTACAGAACTTAAGCGTATCGCCAAAGCCTATGTGATTGACTACCGCAACCTTCAAGAAGGTGAAATTCGAGAGGCACTCATAAAAACCGGGCCGCAGTACTACTACGAAAACAATGTTGTCAAAGCACTTAAGTGTTTCGCCCTTAGCTCCACAAGGCACCACCGGATCATATCCCACCTGATGCTGAGGCGGGTTCTCCTTCAAAGGGACGGGTACGTTTGCCCTCGTAAAGAAACTGATGATGCCATCATCGGTTTTGAGCAGGAGATCGTAAATTTGTCCAACGAGGAGGTCCTGGAGAAGTCGGACAACCGAAATGAAGCCTTTGAGCTATTCCAGTTTGTCCTCGAGACAGCCTGGGGGCACAACGATGACGTATCCCCAGACGAAAAGAACCTCATCGAAAAGCTAAGACTGAGGCTTCAAATCACCGAGCGGGAGTACTACCAAATTGAAGCCAAGCTGGGAAAGTTTCCAAAACCTGGGAATTTGCTGCACAACAGGGGTGAAATTGAGGAAGTCCGCCAACTCATGCAAGCCCAAGGGCTGCTCTTCTCAATCAGAGACAATGACAACTCAGATTTTGACGTTATTCCAGATGAGATTGCCCAGGTCCTTCGGGACCTCTTAGGCATCTCCATCAAGGACTATGGATATGGAGAGCTGCTTAATTCCAAGCACGTTAGATCCAAAAAGTACCTAGTCGACATCCTAACCAAGGGCTCTATTCCCATTAGAAAAAACCCGACGGTCGCTGAGCTCAAATTTGCCATTCAAGAGCACGTCACTCCACAAATTCTCCTAGGCGGCTATAGCCCCAGAGACGGGTTGAACACCGGTACCCTGGAAAGATGGTGCTCTGATTTGGGATTGCCTATTTCAGGGACAAAGAACGAACTCGTCGACCGAATAATCCAACACTACGACGCCCTACAACTGCGAGAGGACGCTACCGGCGATGAGAGAGAGTTTTGGTACTCCTACTACGAGGCCCTCGCCTCCAGAGATTTAGGCTTATTACGGAGCCAGCAGGTAATCGAAAAGGACATACAATGTGAGCGGCGGTTTGAGGAAGCCACGGACTTCCTATTTGAGAAACTGATGTTTCACAAGCCATTGAGCCTTGTTGGGACTGCCCATGCGGACGGTGCTCTTTCCTACAAGGACAAGCTGATTTTCTGGGACAACAAATCCAAAGAATCCGAGGTGAATCTGAAAGATCACATCAAGCAATTTGATGGGTACATAAAAACTGAGGACAAGCCCGTTGCGGGATTCCTGGTCATTGGTCCGGGATTCACGCCCGAGTCGAATCTCTTAGCCATGGAATACCAAGTTCAGAATGGAACTCCCATCACCATGATCACTGCAAAGGAGCTAAAAGAAATCGCTGAAGCGTGGAAGGCAAAAGCCGGCAGTTCTCAAGAGAAGGGCTTTCCCCTTGGATACCTGCTGCAATCCGGGAGGGTTAATTTGTCGCTCTTGGAGGGAGTCCTTTAGGCTACACGCCCAAAT
>JAZBPC010000233.1:0-6995 GCA_036351455.1 Desulfuromusa sp. | reverse complement strand
TAATCTGAAAAACTGATATGCCAAAGTTAAGAATTCTATTCTCAGCTGTTTTACTTCTCTCTCTGACTTGGGCGGCATCTGCCGCCCAAGCTCAACAGGTTGATAAAAGAGGGAACTTGCCTCAGCCAGACGCATCTATCTATGCCATTGACCCACAACCATTGACGCTGGAGCAATGTGGCCAATGTCATGTTAACCATTTTCAAGACATTAAGCAGACGGGAGGAAAACATCAATTTGACTGCCGAGAATGTCATACAACTTTTCACGCATACAATCCTCGCAAGGAAAACTATGCTGAAATCATGCCTGACTGTATGAATTGTCATGCCTTGGTTCATGGTGAAAATCACAGTCAATGTCTTCTTTGTCATGACAATCCACATGCGATTCAACATGCCCCTGCAATCAGTCAGGTGACAAACCTTTGTGTCGATTGCCATTCAAAGCAGAGTCAGCAATTGATATTGAATCCGAGTCAACATACTGAACTCTCTTGCGAAAATTGTCACCATACTGCCCACGGTCTGATTCCTTCTTGCGCAGAATGTCATCAACCCCACTTTTCCGCCCAAGCGTTTACCAGCTGTGCTGAGTGTCATGATGTTCATCAACCATTGTCGATGAGCTTCAGTGAAAAGGTTGAGTTACAAACCTGTGACGCTTGCCATAGTGAAATCTATTCAAAGTGGCAAGGGACACCAAGTAAACATGGACAACTCAGCTGTGTCTCCTGTCATGACAAGCATAAAAAGATTCCACAATGCCAAACTTGCCATGCAACTCCACCATCTCACAGCAAAACAATGCTGGAGAAGTTTCCACGATGTCTTGACTGCCATCTGGATGTTCATGATTTACCAGTTAAAAACTAAGCTGATTCTCCAGGGTTTTATGTGAAAAATCTTATCAAAGAATTCATTCTTGTTATTTTTTTTCTTAGTGCTGCTGTGACTTCTTTACAAGCTGCTGAATCTTCTGTGCAGGCATGGAAACAATCGGATCACTTATTTTGCAAGCAGTGTCACAGTAAAGAAACTGAAGATATCGAAACCGGGGGGATGGCGCATAAAACAGACATCGAGTGTACTGATTGCCATACTGGACACAAACCAAAATCTTTTGAAAATATCCCCCTGTGTAGCCAATGTCATGAGGGGACAGCGCACTATGATCTATTGCAATGCCTGAACTGTCACCGAAATCCGCATCAACCCATGCAGATCAAGCTTCCTAAAAAAGCCCACAAAGAATGCTTAACTTGCCACAATTCTCAAGGGGAGGAATTACAGCAGTTTCCAAGTTACCACAGTACATTGGTCTGTACTGACTGCCATAATCAACATGGTTTTCTACCCGCATGTCTGTCCTGTCACAAATCACATGCTGAATCCATGACGGAGCAAGCCTGCAAAGATTGTCATGCACCACATAGACCATTAGAACTGACCTATGGCAACAGTGTCCCCAGCAGTTTCTGTAACCCCTGCCACCCTGAAGCCCATGATCTTTTACAAAAAACTCAAACCAAGCACAGTCAACTAAGCTGTGCACAGTGTCATGTAAATCGACATGGATTCATCCCTGCGTGTGAAGAGTGCCACGGAAAACCCCATGCTGTTGCTCTTCACAAAAAGTTTCCAAATTGTAGTGAGTGTCATAATACAGCCCATAGCCTTGATTGAGAGAATCGACAACATTCCCCAATTTTGGTTATCCGTGCTGTTCACTATAAAGAGTAAAAGATGATTTCTACTATCAATTTATAGACTTCAATATTTAACTTTTCATATATACAAGCCGACTGTTGTAGTTTTTTTATAAATTGCAGAATAAATTGTAAACCATTTTACTGTAAGTTCGTTTAAAATAGAGTTAAGCCCTTTATTATCATGGTTATTGATATTTTCAGGAGATCTGAACAATGAAGAACACCTTTGTATCTTCACAGTTGAACAGTTTAACAATAACAATTTGTTATTTTGCCATAGGGGCCACATGGATTCTTTATGGCGGCAAACTGTTCCCCCACCATGGAATTGCGGCACACCGCACTTCTGACCCTTGCTACTGGTGTTTTGTCGTCGCCTCATCAGGGTTACTCTACCTGTTACTGAAATACTGGAGATCTTCTGAAACAGAAACACAAAGCTCATTGCTTAAAATGAATCATGCTCTGAAAAGTTACAGTGAATTTACAAAAGCGATGATCAAAGCAGAGGATGAAACAGCGCTGATGGAAAATGTTTGCCGTATTTGTATTGAGGTCGGCGGACATCGAATGGCCTGGGTTGCTGTTGCAGAGAATGATTCACAAAAAAGTCTCACCCCTGTCGCTCACTGGGGTGAGAGTGGTTGTTTTTTTGATAATTTTCATGCGAGCTGGGCAGAAACTGAATGTGGAAAGGGTCCCATCGGAACAAGTATCCGTACAAGTGAACCTGTTATCTTTCAGGATTTAATGACAAATCCCCGTTTCGAAACTTGTCGTGAAGCCGCTGAAAAATGTGGTTTTAATTCATGTATTTCCCTTCCATTACGAGATGACAAACAAATTTTTGCCGCTCTGGTCATTTTTAATGCTCAACCCAATATCTTTGATAAAGAGCAGACGCTACTTTTAACAGAGCTCGCTGAAGACCTGTCCTACGGAATACAAAATTTACGTTTAAAAGCCGATCGAAAAAAAGAAATAGAAAAAAGCCTGATGCTTGCAGCAGTGACGGAACAGACTTCTGACGGGGTTATTACTTTTGATGCAAACGGAACAATAGAATACCTGAATCCCAGCTTTATCAAGTTGTGTGGTGTTCCTGCTAACGAGGGAATTGGTGTCAACTTTCATGACTTTGAATGCTGTAAACGCAATCCTGAATTTTACCAGGCCGTTAAGGAAGCAGTAGACACAACGACTATGAGGATTGGGCGCTTCCTCAATAAGGATAGAAGCGGGAATGAACATGATATTGACGCAAGGATAGCACCCGTTTTCGATAAGAACGGTCAGGTTGGCAGATATGTCGTCACCGTCAGGGATGTAAGTCAGGAGGTCCAGCTACAGCGTCAGCTCAGACAAATTCAAAAGATGGATGCATTGGGGGCTTTTTCTGGAGGGATTGTCCATGATTTTGACAATATTCTTGAAAATATTGTCTGCAGTTCAGAGCTGGGAATCATTGCTGATGCGGCTGACAAACCAGTACAGGAGAATCTGTTCCAGATACTCAAAGAAACATTACGTGGCAAAGAACTTATCAAATCGTTCAAAGTGATTGGTCAACAAAAGGAACAACCTCAGCAGCAAATCAAGATTTCCGAAGTTGTCAGCAACAGTATAGACTCATTAGCTGCGTCCATACCGTCAATCATAAAGTTGAAAAAGGATATTACCCCCGGATTAGGGTTGATCGTCGGAGACCCGGCACAAATCCATCAAGTGATGACCAACCTCTGTACAAATGCGACCGACGCAATGCAGACAACAGGCGGAATTCTGGAAATCAGTCTCACCAATATGATGATTCCAGTTGAAAGGATCTGTCACTATCCAAACCTGTTTCCCGGTGAACACGTCAGATTAACCGTTACTGATACGGGTCATGGTATGGACAGAGATGAACTGGAGCGTATTTTCGACCCCTTCTATACGACGTCTCAGGAAAGTAGTCGTGGTCTTGGTTTGTCGATGGTTCATGGAATTATAAAAACCCATGGAGGAGAGATCTCAGTAAACAGTATTGTTGGCGTTGGAACCACTTTTATTATTTTACTCCCTCTGGTCGATCCGTTAGCAGAGCAAAAAGCTTTACTCCAATGACAAGGGGAGAGAAGGGAGAAAGAGACTAGAACAGAAGATCTTTAGATGATCATTTAAAAAGGGACTGACAAGTCACCCTGCTCGACTCGTTTTTTAATCGAGAACCTCGTGTGAATATTTCTCTTTTAAAGAAGCCATCCAATCCGCATAAATTAAATCGTATCTTGTTTTCTCCTGCTGCTGGCGGATTTTCTCTTTAACTTCAAGAAATGGAAGCTGTTCAGGTTCTTTAACATCTGTCAACTTAATCACAGTGAACCCCTGCAGAGTTTCAACCGGTCCAGCAATATCACCAGGGCTAAGATCAGCAATAGCGTCTTCGAACTCTTTGACAATCTGACCCGTATGAAAATAACCGATATCGCCACCAACCATTTTTGTTCGATCATCCGAATTGTAATAAGCCAGATTATAAAAATCCTCCCCAGCCCTGGCTTTTTCAGCCAAGCTTTCGGCTTTCAAACGTGCGGGCTCTTTATCCGTTGCAATTCGTGTCGGGTCAACCTTGATCAGAATATGGCTGGCCCGATAGAGTTTAGGCCGATGATACCTTTGCTTGTTATTTTCATAAAAATCCTGGATCTCAGTTTCAGAAAGTTTCGCTTTTGAAGCGACAGCGAGTTCTTCAGCCTTTTTAGCCAGCAGCATTCTGGTAACAGATGCATAAAAGTCCTGCAGATCTTCTTTTCCCAGCGCGGCCTGTAGAGACTTTTTAGTTGTGAATTTATCTCGAACATTCTCTAACCGCTTGTCCAGTTCTAGCTGTGAAACAGTTATATTTTTCTGCAACGCATATTGAATTTTGTACCCCTGATCAATCAGGTTGTTGAGGGCTTTTTCTCGGACCTCAGAAATCTTTTCCTGCGGGAGCCCCCCATGGAAACTGGAGTTCATCGGCAGAATCCGCTGCATTTCTCGATTCAGTTCATAGATGATTACAGGAGTATCAACAATCTTTGCAACAATTGTTGATTCAGCCAGGGCAATTCCCGCACTGAAGAAGAAGGTCAAGCAGGAAACCATTGAAACACAGAATAAGGCAAACCAGTTCAACATCAAAAAACTCCGAAAAATTCAGGATAAAGAAACATTCTCTAGCAAAGTTGTGAGTTTCTCTTTTCCATGTTGCAAAAGCTTCGGATCGGACCCTTGTTCAAGATCAAGCAAAGCCTCGTTCAACTGCTCGAATCGTGCATAATTATTTATGCGAGCCTGCTCAAGGATAGTGTCCAAGTCTCCGGCCTTCATGAAACATCCATCACAGCTAAAGGGCTTTTTGAAATTACCTTCTGCCATCGCCTGAATAGTCTCTTCCATTCTGGAAAAATTGATATTAATTCTTCTGAAAATAAGGAGTGAGAGGACCAATACAGTCACAACGACTCCAAGAAGAATGTAGAAATTGACATTGAACAGCAGGTTGACAAGAAAATCACCCACTCGCTCAATCTTGATGTGGGTTGAGTAAAGATGCCGTTCCACAGCTGCACGGATCTGCAAAAACAACATAAAGGAACCCAGACCGACTATCCCAGAGACAGCAAGGGAGTAGAGCAGAATAATACGGCCCTGAAATTGCTTTTTAATAAAAAATTTCCGTTTGAAGAAACTGGGACGTGCCATGGGCATATCTCCTGTAATTTACTTGATGTGACATTCCAGGCAAAGCGCACTACCGGAATTGTTCATAGTGAGCATGCGGTGTTGTCCTGAGTACGGGTTATGACAGGAAGCGCAGCCAACTTTACCGTCATATAATGCAATATAAGGGGAAAGTGCTTCAACAGGACGCAATTCCCGATCCCGCAATGCCGACTTCCGATAATCCATACCAATGGGATGTGAAAGTCCATCGCGTTGATAAGTGACCGCATCTCCTCCAACAACTTGATAGCTGGCATCCGAGGCAATGACACCATCATGACAACTCAAACACTCCAGCGACACTCGGTCCAGAATTTGAGCTAGAGATGAAGCTTCATTATAGATCCCCTGTTTGGAGTGGGCGATACTGACGGTGCCAATGTGCGGATTCTGCATTGGCAATAATCCACGGTGGCAAAGAGTGCAAAAATCACGACCACGGGCTTCAGTTCTCAGATACTGGTTCTCTCCAGAGCTGTGCGGATCATGGCAGGTAACACAGGTCATCTTGCCGTTCCAATCAAGCATAAAACCTTCTGGGACCTGCATACTCGGCACAATGCCGATCGGATGAGAATTATCACGTGGCACGCTGTGACATTCGAGGCACAGAAAGCTGATCGAACGGGCAAAAAGCCCTGGTTTGCCTGGTTCGGGTTCACTCAGGTGGCAGGAGCCACAGCGACCAGCAAACTCATGGCTCCTGTCCGTTAGACCTCCCCAGAGAGTCACCCCCAAAAGCAGTGAAACGAGTACCAAGCCTACCAGACAAATAAGAACAGGTTTCGATTTCACTGACTCCCTCCCCCCGAAGAAAATACTCCCATCTTCTGCCGCACTTGATCGATCTGTTGCTGCAGCTGATTGGCATCAACGTCTGCAGAGGACGCTAATTCCGCCAACATTTGAGCGCTTCCATAAACACCCCGAAAAGATGTCGTCAGCTCATTCAAGGAATCAACCATCGGTTTCAGTTGATCGGTGCTTCGGGTTGCCACCTGCTCCGGAAACTGACCAGCAGAAATTTGGCTCAATATCTCTTCATAACGAAAAATCGGGCCGGCAATCTGGTGGGAAACCAATAATGTAATAATCAGACTCAGCAGCAGGATAAACAATATCTGTAAGAAGGCCATGATGGACAAATACAATGGAAGATTTTCATCCAGATAATTAAGTGTGCGTAAATTTTCTAGATAGCTCCCGCTCAAAGCCTTATCCATCAGCAGGTAAAGAAGAAAGTTAGCGCCGACAAAAACAGTCAGAATAACCAGACAGTATTTAATTTGGAATGCCGAACTGAAGCTCAGTTTAATTGATTTTTGCTTGTTCATTCCTCACTCCTTCAATCAACTCTGGCCCGCTGTGAACGTCTTGAGGTCAATAAAAACGGTATCCTGGTGCCTAGAATTCTCATTCAATTTTATAAACTTCCGCATGTAACAGAACACCGGAGAACCTATTTGATATATTCCCCTACCTTGGAGCTATTAATAAGAATGTGTTTTATTCAGATTACTGTGGCAACTCACCG
>JAZBPC010000232.1:0-15932 GCA_036351455.1 Desulfuromusa sp. | reverse complement strand
TAGCGAACAGCGCAAGTAAAGCAAGAAAAATCAATCCCAAACCGAAAAGTTTCTTCACCATAAATACACCTCCCTCAAAATGAAGATCTAAGTTCTATTGACTTAAACCAAAGCTACCCCTCTCTTGGAATGAATATGTCCTTCAGTGGAAATTCAACTAAAACGCAATGGAAAATAACTTTTCATTTGTTGGGATAAAATACTTTAAATACAATAAGCTTTTCTCAACGCCTCCTTTCTGTTGTTTTTATTTTTTACCTCCCTTAGCCTTCGTAGTCTTCTCGTAGTAGACAAAAATACAACGTGCTCTTTTGAAGAGTAGCAGATTGATTGTAAAAGTAAATATCAGCGATCTTCTTTGATGTAGAACTAATAGGAAGGAACAAAATTTTGTCTGGATTGTGCTAGGAGGTTTATTTCTTTATTAAAAAGGCGCTTGATATTCGGTCTCTCCATGCTTTATCGAAATGGCTTTGAATAGAAACAAAGATGTTTCTTATAAGACACATTTATGAGTAGTGTCCGGCTAGGTTTCTTGGACAGTCTGAGTCACAAGGGCGATTGCTGGATCAACGCCCCTGATGAAAAATTTTTTGGTAATTTGAAGCAGTCATTTAGCTATGATTTTCTACTCCCACTCAATAGTTGCTGGAGGTTTACTTGAAATATCGTAGGTCACCCGATTAATTCCCTTCACCTCATTGATGATCCGGTTACTGATTCTGGCCAAATCTTCATAGGGCATTGGATACCAACCCGCAGTCATGAAGTCTTTAGTCTCAACGGCACGAAGGGCAATCACATACTCGTAAGTGCGGCCATCCCCCATGACCCCGACAGATTTAACCGGCAAAAATACCGCAAAGGCCTGACTTATTTTATGATAATGACCACTGGTATAAAGCTCATCAATATAAATAGCATCGGCACGGCGCAAGATATCACAATACTCTTCTTTAACTTCGCCGAGAATACGGACACCAAGTCCTGGCCCGGGGAATGGATGGCGCCAAACCATTTGCTGTGGCAAACCAAGTTCTTCGCCGATTTTCCTGACTTCATCCTTAAACAATTCTCTGAGCGGCTCCAACAATTTCAGTGTCATATAGTCGGGTAATCCGCCAACATTATGGTGACTTTTAATGTTGTGGGCCTTGCCCGTCTTGGCTCCGGCAGACTCGATAACATCGGGATAGATAGTTCCCTGCGCCAACCACTTTGCATCAACAATCTGTTTTGATTCTTCCTCAAAAATATCGACGAAAAGATTCCCGATAATCTTACGTTTCTGCTCCGGATCCACAACCCCGGACAAACCATCATAAAATCTTTGCTGAGCATTAACCCGCGTCACTTTGACGCCCATATTGTTAGCAAAGGTGGCCATAACCTGATCACCCTCATCAAGCCGCAGGAGGCCGTTATCGACGAAGACACAGTGGAGCTGATCACCTATCGCCCGATGAATCAAAGCTGCAGCGACTGAAGAATCTACGCCTCCAGACAAACCAAGGATAACCTGATCACTTCCAACCTGTTCACGAATCTTGGTGACGGCATCCTCAATAATCTGCCCCGGGGTCCATTGGCCACGACAGCCACAAATTTTACGGACAAAGGTATTCAGCAACAATTCACCATGGGAAGTATGGTTCACCTCCGGATGGAATTGAACGCCATAAAGGTTAAGAGCAACATTCTGGATGGCACAAACGGGGGCATTGTTTGTCTTAGCCACAACTTCAAAACCCTGCGGCATCGTCTCTACGTGATCACCATGGATCATCCAGACAGAACTGCGCCCTTCGTTAAAGAAGCCATCAAATAGAGGGCCTGGAGTTCCCTGGCTGAGCAGTTCAGCATGTCCGTATTCCCGCTTTCCAGCAGGAACAACTTCTCCTCCAAAATGGCGGCTCATCAACTGCATACCATAACAGAGACCAAGGACTGGTACTCCCAACTCAAAAAGTTCTTCAGCTATTGCTGGCGCGCCGTCTTCATAAACTGACTTAGGGCCGCCCGAAAGGATAATCCCGTTGGCTTGAAACGCTCTGATATCCTCCAGTGCCATGTCAAAAGGATGTAATTCACAATAAACGTGGCATTCACGAACTCGCCTGGCAATCAACTGGGTGTACTGAGAACCAAAATCAAGAATCAGAATTTTTTCACTATGGATATCAGACATGTTTTCAGTTGCTCCGTTCCATACGATAGTTTGGTGCTTCCTGAGTTATTGTCACATCATGAACATGGGACTCACGTAAACCAGCATTGGTAATACGAACAAATTCCCCTTTTTCCTGCAGTTCTTTGATCGAACGACATCCAGTGTATCCCATACCTGAGCGAAGCCCACCCATGAGTTGGTGGATATTATCGGAGAGGGGACCACGGAAAGGAACACGCCCTTCAATGCCTTCGGGGACCAGTTTGACATCTTCTTCTTGACCCTGGAAATAACGATCTTTGCTCCCCTGCTTCATTGCCCCCATACTGCCCATTCCCCGATAGGATTTATAGGTACGCCCCTGAAATAAAATTGTTTCACCCGGAGATTCTTCTGTCCCGGCAAACAGAGAACCGATCATGATCACGTCAGCACCTGCAGAGATTGCTTTTGGAAGATCACCGGAAAATTTAATCCCTCCATCAGCAATAAGTGGGATACCGGCGGCTCGGGTCACTTTGGAAACTTGCTGTATGGCAGATATCTGTGGCACACCAACACCCGCGACAACCCTTGTTGTACAGATTGATCCAGGGCCAATACCAACTTTAACCGCATGAACACCAACATCAATCAGCGCCCTGGCTGCAGCGCCAGTAGCAATGTTACCGGCCATTATTTGTAGCTCAGGGTAGCTTTTACATAACTGAGCAATAGCGTCGATCACAAATTGACTGTGCCCGTGGGCGGTATCAACGACCAAAAGGTCTGTACCAGCATTGACAAGTGCAGAAGCACGTTCCTCTAAATCAGCGCCAACCCCGACTGCAGCGCCAACGCGCAAGCGACCAAGTGAATCCTTACATGCATTGGGATATTTTCTTACTTTTTCAATATCTTTGATCGTTATCAGTCCTTTAAGGGTGCCGTTATCATCAACAACCAGAAGTTTTTCGATCCGATGTTTATGCAGATGATATTTCGCTTCCTCAAGAGTCGTCCCAGGTGGAACAGTAACCAGCTTATCCTTGGTCATGACATTCGCAATAGGTTGTTCCAAGTTCGTCTCAAAGCGGAGATCCCTGTTGGTCATGATGCCAACCAATTTTCCATTTTTTGTAACGGGAACCCCTGAGATACGATATTTCTTCATCACTGCTAAAGCTTCATAGATTTTTTGATCAGGCTCCATGGTGATCGGATCGACAATCATACCACTTTCTGATTTTTTGACCTGATCAACCTCAGTCGCCTGTGACTGTACACTCATATTTTTATGAATAATTCCCAACCCACCTTCGCGAGCCATACAAATCGCCGTACGTGATTCAGTCACCGTATCCATCGCCGCAGAAAGAAGAGGGATGTTCAATTGAATTGTTGGCGTCAACTGGGTTCTCAGATCGACTTCTTTGGGCAATACCTGAGAATGTGCAGGCAGTAAAAGAACATCGTCAAAAGTTAAACCTACCGGGACTTCAACATCTTGCATGACTACTCCTTCAAGGGTGGGGGGGCAAATATTTAACCGGAGAATCTATTCAAAATAAAATAGCAAGTCAACCATTTACGGCGCTAACCTGAAAGAAAAGCTGCGCTAAATAAATGAAATTACTTTCCTTGTAAAAGATAAGCCTCTATGAAGCTATCAAGATCACCATCGAGAACGGCATCGGTATTTCCAGTCTCATAACCGGTCCGATGATCTTTTATCATCCGATAAGGGTGCAGAACATAAGAACGTATCTGACTGCCCCAACCGATCTCTTTTTTTTCCTCGGAAAAAACCGCTGCTTCCTCTTCCTTCTTGCGGATTTCCATTTCATAGAGGCGCGCTTTTAGCTGTTTTAACGCTGTAGCACGGTTACTATGCTGGGAACGCTGATTCTGACAGGCGACGATAATACCTGTCGGAATATGGGTAATGCGGATAGCAGAATCGGTTTTATTGATGTGCTGACCTCCAGCACCACTGGCACGAAACGTGTCAACTTTGAGGTCTTTATCCTCAACTTCAATTTCAATAGAATCATCCAACTCAGGGAAAATAAACACAGAGCAAAAGGAGGTATGTCGACGAGAATTCGCATCAAAGGGAGAAATTCGCACCAAGCGATGGATTCCACTTTCTGATTTCAAATAACCATAAGCATAGTCACCTTCGACACTGAGAGTCGCCCCCTTCAGTCCAGCATCGTCACCCGGTTGATATTCGGTCATTTCAACTTTAAATCCTTTACGCTCACAGTAGCGCAAATACATCCTCAGGACCATATCAGCCCAGTCTTGAGCTTCTGTGCCTCCTGCCCCGGCATTAATACTTAGGGTTGCATTGTTGGCATCATGTTCCCCCGACAGCATCCGTGCAAACTCCATCCGATCGATCAGCTTCTGTAAATCCGGGAGTAAAGCATTCACTTCGGTCAAAGTATCAGTGTCTTCACCCTCTTCTCCCAGTTCAATCAAAACCTGGATATCTTCCAATTGCTGTCGAGTAGAAACACAATCCTCAACCACGTTCTTCAGTCTGGTGTGCTCTTTTAAACGTTCCTGAGCTTCGTCCCCTTGATCCCAGAAATTGGGTTGTGCTATCTCGGCTTCAAGCTCCAGTACCCGTTCCTGCTTCCCTGGAACGTCAAAGATACCTCCAAAGTTCCTGAAGTTTTTCCTGTAGATCTTTTACTATTTCTTTCGGCTCACGGAACATCTCGTCTCTCCTGTAAATTTTGCGAATATCAGTCTCAGTCAATAAGCGCTGACTATAACTGAACCAGAGTTAAAAATACAATCGACAGAACGACAAAAGACCAACTGGTAGAATAAGTTGGTCTTTTGTCGTTCTTCTAAGCTTCCGCTACTAATGATATATCTATGCAGCTAAAACAGCACCCCCTGTTTCGCCGCCCTGAGCGGCTCGTCGATTGAGGATAAAAATGCAGATCAACGCTACTAATCCTGCCAGATGAATCATCCAGACCGTTGGCCATAACAATGCTAATGCCGAGCCAAATGTTAACAGGCGGAAAAAAAGATTAAGTTTGTTTTCCATATACCCCTCAATAGCAGCAGCAAACGCATAAAGTCCAAAAAATGCAAAGAAGAAAATTGTAAAAACTTCCCCCCAGGATCCGCCTATAAACGGTGTATAAGCAAATAAGAGAGGTACGATGTATATCCCCTTGGCAACTTTCCATGACTGAAATCCTGTTTCCATAGGCTTGGTTCCAGCAATTGCAGCCCCCGTAAAAGCCGCAAGAGCAACTGGTGGGGTAACATTGGAATCCTGGCTCAACCAAAAAACAATCAAGTGTGCCGACAGCAGTGCATACATCAGTACGGACTCACTTAACATCGATTCACGCACAGCACTGATCAGATCAATCGGCACGGCATCAATAATCGCGCGTGCTGCAGCATGATTCATCGGATTGCCGATTTCGGCCAGGTGCTCCGGTGCAGCAAGCATAAAAATAGTTTTTGCCGTTTCCGACACCTGCCCGCTAGCCAGGGCTTCGACCAGCATTCCATCTGCAATCAGGCCATGTAATGCCGGAGCCGATAGAGTGCCAAGGACGATATAAGCTGCAGTCACCGGTAACCCCATCCCCAGAACCAGAGAAGCCAAAGCGACCAGAAGAATGGCAATCACCATGCTGTGTCCTGCCCACTGGGTAATCATCAGAGAGAACGTGTTACCAACCCCGGCCGTAGCGATAACATTGACAATCAAACCAACAGCACAGAGTAATATGGCCGTCATCACCATATTCTTTGCCCCCATAGCCATGGCTTCAATAATCGCTTTCAATCCCATTTTATTGGGACTAAACCAGGATGCGACCACGACCGCAACAATGCTGATTCCCGCTGCATAAGTTGGTGTAAAGCCATAAATCAGCAAAGCAATAAGAACACCGATCGGTGCCAGAAAAACGATTCCACCCTTCTTGAGAACCTCAATTGCAGAGATTTTTTCATCGTCAAGTGCCGTTACAAAACTACGCTTGGCTTCAATCCTGACGAAAAATGCGACCGTCGCAAAATAAAGGATCGCGGGAAGAATACTGACCAGGACAATGGTGTTGTAAGAAATCTGGGTGTAGGTTGCCATGATAAAAGCACCAGCGCCCATGATCGGCGGCATCAACTGCCCACCGGTTGAAGCAGCCGCCTCGGTTCCTGCAGCGAATTTAGCTGGAAATCCGGCCTTTTTCATCAATGGAATCGTAATGACACCAGTCGAAGCGGTATTGGCAACAGCAGAACCAGAAATTGTTCCCATCAATCCGGAAGCCATCACTGCGACCAGACCAGGCCCGCCGATCATTCTCCCAGCAACCGCTCGGGCCAGATCAATAACAAAATCCCCAGCCCCAGAACGGAGTAGAAAAGCCCCAAAGAGAATAAACATAAAGACGTAAGTAGATGAAATTTGCGCGATAGTACCAAACAACGCATCATCGCCATAAATACTGCGAAACAGAATTGTTTCAGCACTTAAACCCGCAAACTTAAAAACCCCAGGGACCATCGTTCCCCACCAACCAACGTAAGTCAGGGCAATTATAATCAGCACCGGAATAAACCACCCCGCCACCCGCCGGGTAAATTCCAGAGCGCAAAGAATCAAAAGAATCCCCACAACCCATTCAATCATCGACAGGCTGACACCACGGGCGTATATCGCATCTTCCATTGCAATCATATAAACCGCTGAACCTGCTGTTAACAATCCCAGCAGAATGTCAGAGGCGCGCCACACAAGTGAACCATCTTTCCGGAGCGGATAAATTAACGCTGCCAGCAGTGCAAATCCGGCAAAATGCAATGCATTCTGCCAGAGACTTGGTAGCACAACCAAAACATTGAACCAGATATGCAGCAGTGAAATTGCTACACCAAGGACTAGCAAAATCGTTCTGTGGAGGGGATGTTCTTCTGTTTCGGGTGAAGTCATGGTTACAGTTCTCCAGATAAAAAATACGGCCACTCCGAGAGGAGTGGCCGAAGATACAACTTAATTATTCAGCAATCAGGCGAGCAGGAATTTTAATCCCAACTTCCTTATAATATTTTGCGGCTCCTGGGTGCAGAGGCATTGGTAAACCAGCAATGGCTTTTTCAATATTCATGGCTTTTGTCGCTCCGTGGATGGCGTTCAAGAATGCCAGGTTTTCATAAATTGTCTTGGTAATTTGATAAACAGCATCTTCATCTACATCAGCACGGGCACTGAGGAAGTTTGGCTGAGCAATAGTGTTGATATCTTTCGTTTGACCAGGATAGGTCCCGGAAGGAATGACAAAACGGGTCCATAGGTCAAGGCCACCATCAGCCTGCTTCATCTGTTCATCAGTAAAATCGAGAATAACCATTTTGTCGCCAAGATTTGCTGCTGCTTTAGTGACTGCACTTGCGGGGACTCCGGCAGGGATACCGAATCCGGAAATCTGACCATTTTGTAACGCATCAGCTGTCGGACCATAACCAACATGTATCAGATTGTAGTCTTTATCGATATCTACACCCAGATTAGAGAGCAAAACCGTATTAGAACCCAATGTGCCCGAATTCTTTTTACCCATCGACATACCTTCGCCCTTCATTGCGACAAGGTCAGCTACAGTTCCAGTCTTAGCAAATTTTTTAAGCACCCCATAGTGTTCAACGTTCTGCCATAACATAGTCACTGATCGGAGCTCTTTTTGCGGACCTTCACTAGCAATGGGACCACTACCATTCCAGGCATAAGAGCCGTATAGTCCTTGCAAAATAGCAAACTGAACCTCATCATCGCGCAACAGCTTAATATTCTCACCAGAGCCTGCTGAATTGATTGCCGACATCCCAATTTTCTGTGTCGGCTGAAGCTTAACTTTTACAACGGTTGAAAGAGCAACACCAACAGGGTAGTAGGTACCACCAGTTGATGCCGTAGCAAGCAGATAGTTACGTTCCGCTGGAGCTGCCTGGACGGTAGCAACAGAACAGAATACGAAAGCGGCAGCAACAATTAAAAAGGTCGCCTTTTTGAATCTTTTGACAACTGACATTTTGTCCTCCTCGGTTTCAGGTTAAAATCATTTCCACAATCGGAAACACTGTTTTCTTTTTTTTGATAGAAACAGTAATAGCAATAGACATACCAAGTCAGATAGCGGCTAAGAAAGGAAGGTCTTTGCTGCTGACCGAGGAAATTTCAGCATGTTTTTGCCAATCAGGACATTATTTCGGCAAGATCCTGCCGAAAAGAGGCGACTAAAACCGACTTAATCCGGTAAATATTTTTTAGTCAGCCCTTATATGAGCAACAAGGGATTTTCTTACGATCAAGAGAAACAAGGTTTTGCACAGATGCATCCATGGGGACAAGCGCAGGAGAAACAGTAAGAACCCGCTTCGGGTTATTGACTAGGAATCTGTCGGACTATCCATGAGCCGACCGCAAATACGGTTGTTTGGCCCCTTATACTCCGACTGGCTCCTAGATATAATTTTTCCGATCCAGATGGTGCCGGGTCATTTTTTCATTCAATGTACGTCGGGGCAAATCCAAATCGATCATCACCGACTGGACATCGCCATGATGACGGATCAAAGACTGTTCAAGCAAAAGGCGCTCATGCTGTCGCATCAACTCCTGCAATGAAGAATTTTCTGCAACGCTACTATCGTAATTCGGATGTCGGAGCACTGAAGCCAACCTCTGTCCGCCAGGAACTGACGAGAGGACATAGCGCTCAGCGATATTTTTCAGCTCCCGCACATTTCCTGGCCATTCATGATTCATCAACAACCCAACATCCGCGCTCTGGAGCGTAACTTCCGGGCGGTTGTAAGCAACTGCTGCCAGACTAACGAAATGATTGAACAACAGGAGGATATCCTCACCACGGTCTCTTAAGGGTGGCACCCGCAATTCAACAACATTAATGCGATAATAGAGATCTTCACGAAAGGTTCCAGCGGCACATTCAGCAAGCAGATCTTTATTGGTGGCGCTGATCAGTCGGATATCAACGGGGTTGGCTTCGTTGCTGCCGATTCTAATCACCTCGCGTTCCTGCAAAACCCGCAAAACTTTGACCTGCAAAGAGAGAGGCATTGTCCCTATCTCATCAAGAAACAGAATTCCTCCCTGTGCATACTCAAAACGACCGATACGCTGCCGGTCTGCACCCGTAAAGGAACCACGCTCATGCCCGAACAGTTCACTCTCAAAAATGTTCTCGGGGACAGCACCACAGTTAACGGCAACATATTTACCATCTCTACGCGCTCCAAAGGCATGCAGGCAGCGTGCGACCACTTCTTTCCCTGTTCCCGTTTCACCCTGTATCAGCACCGGGGCATCAGTATCGGCAACATCAAGAATCTCTTCCCGTAACCGACGAATTTCAGGGCTGTTTCCAATTAAACGCTGCTCAATCCCGCAAACACCGGCCAAACGGCGTCGCAATTCACGGTTTTCCATGACCAGGCGACGTTTCTCGCAGGCGCGTTGCACAGTATCAAGCAAATATTCGGGATCAAATGGTTTTTCAATAAAGTCATAAGCACCTTTCTGCATGGCATCAACGGCCATCTGCACATCACCATGGGCCGTCAACAGAACGACAGGGATATCAGAGTCAAGGGCATGGAGACGGGAAAGAAAAACCATCCCATCCATCTTCGGCATGCGGATATCACTGACGACAACCCCATCAAACTTGCTGGTCAACTGGATTAAAGCGGTTGTCGCATCCGCAAAACTCTCCACGTAATAACCGGAGAGTTCCAACCACTGGGCAGTTGCTGTACGCATTTCAGCATCATCATCAACCAGATAAACTTTATTCTCGCCATCAATCATCTTGTTGCTCCGTCCACTTTCTTACCAGTGGTAGCCTGATAGTAAACTGTGCACCACCTTCCGACAGGTTTTTAACCCGGATGGTTCCCCCAAGATCGGTGATGGTCCGGTAGGAAATCGACAATCCTAGACCCAGCCCCTCCCCAACTTCTTTCGTAGTAAAAAATGGGGTAAAAAGTTCTTCCAGATCTCCCTCGGCAATCCCGGTGCCACTATCACTCAAGGAAACTTCAACCTCTTGTTGCGAGGGTGAAATTCTTATTCGCAGATCTCGTCTTTCACAATTCTTCATGGCATCCACAGCATTTCGGATCAGGTTCACCAAAACCTGCTTTATCCGCACCCGATCACCATTCAATATCACCGGAAGACTGGGAACATCCTTGAAGAGAGAGATATCAAAATCCTTGAACAAGTCAGCGGTCATAACCAAAGCCCCGTCAAGGCAATCCTGCAACACCACCTGCTCCTTCAATTTGGGTGTTTTATGGGCAAAAGTCTTAAGTTGAGACGTAATTGAGGCCATATGTTCAGTCATACGGTTAATCGCAGACAGGGTTTCACGCACTTTTCCTGTTTCGTCCCTGTTAAGGAGTAAATGGCCACTGGCCGCCTGGGTACGGATTGCGGATATAGGCTGATTCAACTCATGCACAATCCCCGCGGCCATATGACCGAGTGCCGCCAACTTACCAGCCTGCACCAACTCTGCCTGAGTTTCACGCAAAGCACTCTCAGTACGCTTTTTCTCAGCAATTTCTTCCTGAAGACGCAGATTCATCTCCTGGATGGCCTCAGCCTGATGAGCTTTGCGTCGTGAAATCTGTTTTTGTCGCCGTTCTCTGGCATACAGTGAAAGGGCCAGAAGCAACAATGTCAAAACTATCCCGATGATCAGAACAGCTTGGCCCTGTTCTTCAACTGAAGCCAACGGAACAACGTGGTGTATCTGCCAGTTCAAATCCTTTAGAGGCCGCGATAGCAACAGATAGAGGACGTTATCAAAACGAACTATCTTTTGCCCTGCAGGTAAAGATTCAACTGTTTCCAAGGGGAGTAAATCCAGAGATTGAGCCCCATACTGTCGGCCAGCAAGTATTAAAGTTCTCTGGTTTTCTGATAATTGTGTCAAGGTTCGATATTTCCAATCTTCTCGACTGGAAAGAAAGAGAACACCATTGGCATCACTCACGAGAACGGTTTCGCCACCTTCACGCCAATCGTCCTGCAATGGTGACAGATCTACCTTAACAACAGTTGCACCCAGAAACCTTCCTCCTTCAAGAACAGGATGAGACATAAAATATCCGGGCTGCCCGGTGGTGACTCCGATAGCAAAAAATTGTCCCTTTCGACCTGCTTTGGCATCAGTAAAATAAGGCCTGAATCCATAATTTTTACCAACAAAACTTAAAGGTTCTTGCCAATTACTCGCAGCAAGGGTATCGCCAATGGCATTCATCACATAAAGAGCTTCTGATCCAGCTTCAGAATTTAGTGATCGCAGATATTGATTCACCAGATTCTGATTAAATGTGGTCTTCAGCAGAATCTTCACATTGGCGTTTTGAGACAGAACATAAGGGATATAGGCATAACGGCTCAGAGCTTCGTGCAAAGTTCCAGAATATAGGGTTAGCCTCTCTTCACCAACTTTTGTCAGTTTATTCAAAGCATCATTATAGACCCAGCTGGTTGCCTGCCAAACCAACCCTGTTGCCAGGAGAACACCAAGAACAAGCATCCATATGGGTGGAATATTGCTAATTAACTTCTTCATTTGCGCAATGAGTTTCCCAATGAAAATAAAAATATATTCACTTTTAATTTTTCATACTGATAACAAATTTAAGATACCGACCTTCAGGAAAACTGACAGAACAGGGGAAATCTTCCGGCTGTCCACTTGTAAAAATCGTCTTTAATTCTGCTTCGGACTGCAAAGCTCCTCGTCGCAGCTCTTTCATATAATCATCCATAGACACCTTTTGATGATTACTGGAACTGATCAACAAGCCTCCTGACTCTAAAAGTGGCAGGGTCGCCGATACCAGCTTTGAAGTCCCTCCTTGAGTGGAAAAGCGACTTTTACTGGTGGTGGAAAATGATGGTGGGTCAAATAAGATAAGATCAAATCGCCGCTTTTGTGTATGCATCTTAGCCAATGCGGTAAAAACATCACTGACAATAAATTCATGTCGCTTCGGATTTATTCGATTGATCGAAAAATTTTCCTGCGCAACGTTGAGATATTTCGCTGAAACATCAACACTCGTGACTTTTTGAGCCCCCGCTGCTGCTGCAGCAACTGAAAATGCGCCGGTAAAAGCAAACAAATTCAGGACGCGTTTGCCCGCAACCCGAGCCGCAACTTCCTGACGGTTTCGCCGCTGATCAGGAAACAATCCCGTGTTCAGGCCTTCACGCAAATCAACCTGATAACTCAATCCATTCTCTTTTACATGCAGCGGAACCGGAGCTGATGCCCCAGCTATCAAGCGACTGTATTCTTTAGAGCGTTTTTTCGCTTCCAGAGATCTGGTTTCTTGTGGGCGCAGCTTCCGGTAGATCCCCTTAGGCTGAAAAACTCTTTGCACAGCAGTCGTCAACAAGTCGATATGAACATCCCAGGCGGAGGTATAGAGTTGCAACATCAGATAGTCGCCGTAGCAATCCAGCGTCACTCCGGGCAATCCATCACCTTCACTATTAAGCCAACGATAGGCATTGGTTTCATTGAGTTGTGCGTGCTGGCGCAATCGTTTTGCCTCGAAGAGTTTCTTTTCCAGCCATGCAACTGTTATTTGAATTTTATCACGATCCAGAATACGGGCGACAATTCTGTCCTTTGGGTCATATAAAGCCGTTGCCAGATGATGATTTTTTTCATCAACAAGCG
The DNA here is from genome assembly GCA_036351455.1 of Desulfuromusa sp. GTDB lineage: Bacteria > Desulfobacterota > Desulfuromonadia > Desulfuromonadales > Geopsychrobacteraceae > Desulfuromusa. The sequence continues at coordinate 3,008 of JAZBPC010000232.1, read as the reverse complement.
CTACCAAGTCACCCGCCTCACCAGAAGGCCATTGTTTTGTATATCGATCAGAGATAACCCAAGGGTGACCCAATTCAAGCATCCGGATTGTTTCCGGTCCAACTTGACATTTTTTCATAGTAAATCCTCAACTCAAACCATTGATTTCCTGCAAAGGAGCTGAATTGTAACTGACTCACACCAACACGCCAAGGGTCAGTTTGAGAATAAGATAATTTTTGAGCCATTTTTTAAAATTATGCTGGTAAATATTTCCAAAAATATTACATTTCAATGCTATAATATCGTGCAGACATTTAGAAGGAGCTTGAATGAACAGTAAATTTAAAAATAGAATTCGCGAACAGTTCGGCAGAACAGCCTCTGCATATGTTGAAGCCACCCACTTTTCCGGTGGGGAAGACCTGGAAGAAGCGGCTAAATTGCTCAAACCGTCTCATGATGACAATATGCTTGATGTCGCCTGTGGTGGAGGCCATATGGCTCTCTTTTTTGCCCCCATGGTCAGACAGGTCGTAGCTTCAGACCTGACCATGCAGATGCTGAAAAAGGCTCAGGAACATATTGCTGAAGAGGGTCGTGTTGACAACGTGGTTTTCCGTGAAGCAGATGCTGAAGACCTTCCCTTCCCAGCCGGTTCTTTTACCCTACTCACTTGTCGTATTGCTCCGCATCATTTCCCTGATGTCCCTCAAGCCTTACGGGAATTCCACCGGGTCCTTCGCCGCGGTGGACGCATGGCTATCATTGACACCTTAATGCCGTCCGATCCAGAGATTGCCGAGTTTTTCCAGACCATGGAAAAAATGCGTAATCCTACCCATATCAAAGCATTTAGTGAAGATGAATGGCGGGAAATGATCCAAGGCTCAGAATTGATTTTAAAAGAGACTCGGATAATATCTAAAGTTCATGATTTTCAAGAGTGGACCAAAACAGCAGGGTTGAATCGGGCAAAAGTTCAAGAGCTGAACAAATTCTTCATGGATGCCCCACAAAAAATCCACGATTACTTCAAGATTGAGTCTTTTGCAGGAGAGGTTGAATCATATACAGACAAGAAGCTATTGATTTATGCAACACGCAAAGAAAAAGAAAAACACATCCACCAGAAAGCGACGCCAGAAGCCCCGGTAGAAACACCCTAGCAGTCTGCACCCGTTTGAGGTTCAGGGCAACCACTTATAGGTTGCCCTGACAATCTCAATATCAGTATTGACCAGCATTCTCATTTGGTACAACAAAAATTTCCACCCGCCGGTTCTCTGCTCGACCTGCCGGAGTATTATTACTGGCAATGGGTTCCATCTCACCATGCCCCTCTGTTCCCATCCGCGAAGAATTGACACCACGCATAATCAGATAATCAGCGACGGCATTAGCTCTCCTCAAGGATAGGTCAAAATTGTATTGATCTGAACCGACATTGTCCGTATGGCCCACAACCAAAATTTGAGTCTGTGGATAACGACTCATAATGTCAGCAATTTTGGTTAAGGGAGCGTTAAAAGTTGATTTAATATGTGCTGAATTAAAATCAAAAGAAACTTCACTACTCATTGTGAGTTTGAGAATTTCATTCTGCTGCCGTTCAATTTCAATCTGGTGCTGTGCCCGCTCACTTGCCAGCTCTTGCTCAAATTCGGTCTGTTGTTTATCCATATAGGCCCCAGCACCAGCACCAAGAGCCCCACCAGCTGCGCCACCAATCAATGCCCCCCTCAATGCACCACCCGAATGGTCATTCTGATAACCAATGATTGCTCCTGATACTGCCCCCACTAAAGCTCCAACACCGGCCCCTTTTTTAGTATTTTCGTGGGTTGTATTGGTTGCACAGCCAGTCATAGCAACAATCAAAAAGCAAATCGCTGTAACAATAAACATTCTGCGTTTCATATGGATTACCCTTTCTTCCCTATTGTAAAAAAAGACTGATTGAAATTATACCCGATTACAGGGAAAAAGAAATAGGGTAACAGGCCGATTAAATCAAGAGACAGATAAATAAAAAAAGGGAGATCCCCAAAGGAACCTCCCTTATACAAAAAAACAATAAAGATATTTAAATATTACTTGATGCCTGCAGCAGCTTCGAGCATTGCCGTGGTAACAGACTTAGGACGCTCAATAGCATAACCAAGAGCACGGTCCCAAGTGATGTTAGGCAGACAACCAAGAGCACGGCCGATACCGAACAGAACAGTATAGAACTCGTACTGGGTAACGCCATAGTACCACTGGATAACACCAGACTGAGCATCAACGTTTGGCCATGGGTTTTTCGCTTTACCTTGTTCAACCAAAATATCTGGAGTGACGTCGAAGATCATGCTGATCAACTTGAACAGTGGGTAATCTTTGAGGCCTTCAGTCTTGAGGCAGAACTCACGCTGTGAGGTGTAACGCGGATCGGTTTTACGCAGTACGGCATGACCATAACCCGGGATAACCTGACCGCTGTTGAGTGTTGCCCAGAGAGCTTCTTTAAGCTGCTCTTCGGTGGGAAGTTCGCCACCAAGTTTGGCCATGAAGTTTTGCGTCCAGCGCAGAACCTCTTCGTTTGCCAAACCATGCAGAGGACCAGCAAGGCCGTTGATACCCGCACTGTATGCGTAGTAAGCATCGGACAGAGCAGAAGCAACCAGGTGAGTGGTATGAGCAGAAACGTTTCCGGACTCATGGTCTGAGTGGAGGATGAAGTACATCCGGGCAACATCCTTGTAATCTTCACTTTGTCCAATCATATGAGCGAAGTTACCACCCATATCCAACTCAGGATCGGCAGCAATATGAGTATCGCCTTTATACTTCATACGATAGATGTAAGCACCGATAGGAGCAAGCTTGGCCATCAGGTTCGTGGCATCTTCGTACATGTCTTCCCAACAAGTCATCTTGTTGAATTTACCAGCTGCATAATTGTTTGAGAATACCGAGTCACGTTGCATAGCAAGGATAGCGGATGAGAACATAACCATTGGATGGCTGTCACGTGGCAGAGCACG
>JAZBPC010000231.1:0-5132 GCA_036351455.1 Desulfuromusa sp. | reverse complement strand
TCTAATTTCTGTTCCAGGCTCCGGTCAATTCCCTCAGGGCATTCAAGGCCAATAAGCACCCGGCCAAAATCGCCACCCTGGGCTCGGTAGTGGAATAGAGAAATGTTGTGATTTCCTTTGGTCGTCTCTAAAAAACGAGTAAGGGCTCCTGGTGTCTCAGGAAACCAGAAACGAAAGAGTCTCTCATTTTGTACGGCATCTGATTTCCCCCCAACCATATAGCGAATGTGGGTTTTGGCGAGGTCGTTGTCTGTGATATCCTGGTTTTCGTAACCCGCTGTCGTAAGCTGTTTGCTGAAATCGTGTCGTTCGTTGCTGTTTCGTGTCGAGATACCAACAAAAATATGTGCGTTTTCTCGACTTGCCAGACGGTAGTTGAATTCTGTGATATTACGCTCTCCGACGAGATCGGTGCAAAATGTTTTTAAACTACCCGGGGTTTCAGGGATCTTCACTGCAAAGAGGGCTTCCTGTTGTTCTCCAATTAGGGTGCGTTCTGCAACATAGCGAAGGCGTTCAAAGTTCATGTTGGCGCCGGAATTAATGGCAATGAGCGTTTTTCCGGTACATTTTTCTTCTTGAATATACTTTAGAATACCCGCCATCCCAAGACCACCAGCAGGTTCTACTATAGATCTGGTTGCCTGGTAGATGGCTTTCATGCCACTGCATAACTCATCGGTGGACACTGTAATGACCCTGTCTACATATTTTTTACAGATATCATAATTGAGAGAACCTACCTGGCGGACAGCAACGCCGTCAGCAAAAATGCCTACGGTATCAAGGGTTACACGTTTGTTCTTTTCAAGGGAGTTGTGCATAGCGCAACTGTCAATTGGTTCAACTCCAATGATCTCAACTTCAGGGCGGAGCGTCTTTAGGTAGAGAGCAATACCAGCAATAAGGCCCCCTCCGCCAATAGGCACAAAGATGGCATCAAGTTCTCCTGGGTTTTGTCGCATCAGCTCAACACCGATTGTCCCTTGGCCAGCAATAACGAGTGGATCATCAAAAGGATGGACTGCAACCCTTCCCGTTTCCAGGGTAAGCTTGGCCGCATATTCTGCTGCTTCTGAGTAGTTATTGCCGTGGAGCTGTACATTGCCACCCATTCGTTCAACCGCTTCTATTTTTATTGCCGGAGTTGTCGTGGGCATAACGATTAGAGCTGAAATCCCAAGCTTTTTAGCGGCAAAGGCTACCCCTTGGGCGTGGTTACCAGCACTTGCGGTAATGACTCCTTTTTTCTTTTCATCAGGAGTAAGCTGGGCCAGCTTGTTGTAGGCACCTCGGAGCTTGAATGAGAATACCGGTTGCTGGTCTTCTCGTTTTAAGAGGATGTTGTTGCCAGTTTGTAAAGAGAGAGCATCAGCTTTGTCCAGTGTTGTTTCAACGGCAGCCTCATAGACCCGTGATGTGAGAATTTGTTTGAAAAGTTTGTGCAATGAGGTTACCTCGGGGCTGTTAGGGGAGAAGATAATGACAGGCCGCATCGTATCTTTGCAAAACAATACGATACGGCTATTTGATTAACCGTAATTTCTCATGAGCATTTTGCCGACAATGAACGTTGTGAAATTATGGTTAACGTAAACCTTCATTGATTTTCTGTAAGGCAGCGTTGCCGGGGCAGAGATCCTGCTCTGTTAACGAGTTTAACGGTCTATGGGTTGAGTTGATAATGTCATGGGTTTCCATGATATCTGGATTCACATAGAGAAGACCGGTGAGTAGTCTACCTTTAGCTTTTTCGGTTTCCAGGTTATTGACTGAAGTGAGTCTGTCGGTCACATCTTTTGTAGAGTCCGATTTGTGAAGGTGTATTTTGCTGCCATCATGCATAGTGACTTCCTGGCTGGACCCTTCTTCGTACTCGGCCAGAATTTCTTGTTGTAGTGGTACAAAGTCAAAGGTGTTGGTTGCCTCAATATGTTCGCGGACATACTCGTAACTCTTTGTCGAACTAGACGTATTGTTAAACGTCACGCAGGGTGAGATGATATCGATAAAGGCCAGACCGCTGTGGGCAAAAGCCCCTTTGATCAGTGGTACAAGTTGTTTTTTGTCACCTGAAAAGCCCCTTGCTACATAGCTTGCGCCAAGTTCAATGGCAAGCTCGCAGAGGTCGATGGATGAATATGGGTTTGGAACCCCTTTTTTCCCAGCGGAACCTTTGTCTGCGGTGGCTGAATCCTGTCCTTTGGTGAGACCGTAGCAACCGTTGTTCATACAGATGTAATTCAGGTTCAGGTTACGTCTTAAGGCGTGAGCAAACTGGCCCATTCCGATGGAGGCTGTATCACCATCTCCTGAAACACCAATATATAGGAGATCACGGTTGGCCATGTTGGCTCCGGTGGCAATGGAGGGCATTCTGCCATGCACGGAATTAAAACCATGGGACCTGCTTAAAAAATACGCGGGTGTTTTAGACGAGCAGCCTATACCGGACATCTTGGCCACTCGGTGTGGTTCAACTCCAAGTTCAAAACATGCCTGAATTATTCCCGCGGTAGCGGAGTCATGACCGCATCCTGCACAGAGAGTTGATATGGCACCTTCGTAATCTTGCCTTGTAAAACCCGCCTTGTTTTTTGTCTGATTCGGGTGGCGGAATGTGGGTCGATCAAAGCTCATGCTTTTCCTCCCTTACCTTCTAATCCTAATTGCGCTTCTGCGGCAAGCAGGTTATCAATTTTGTCGGTTATGAAATTTGCCGTGATGGGTAAACCATCATAGTTGAGGATCGATTGCAGTTTTGTTGGCGAAACACTGTCTTCGGTCATCAGCAGGGTGCGCAGTTGAGCGTCTCGATTCTGCTCGATGACAAAAATCGTCTTGTGGTCGTTGATAAAATCAATAACCTCCTTTTGAAAAGGAAAAGCACGGACTCTGAGACTATTGATTTCTAAACCCTTCTTAGAAAACCTGGCAATTGCTTCATAGGTTGCGTGTGTTGTTGTGCCGTAAAAAAGCACACCAACTTTGTTTTGTGGGTCGCGGAGTTTCACTCTTGGACCGGGGACGAGGCCTTTGGCTGTATCCCATTTGACCAGAAGTCGTTCCATTCCGGCCAGGTATATTGAACTCTCTTCAGTATAGGCCGAGTATTCGTTGTGAGACGTTCCTCTGGTAAAATAGGCACCCTTTGTGGGATGGGTTCCCGGATATGTGCGGTAGCAGATACCGTCGCCGTCCACATCGAGGTAGCGCCCCCATTTTTCTTTGAGGTTGTCGAGATCTTCTGCACTCAGAACTTTTCCCCGGTCGTATCGACGTTTGTCATCCCACTCAAGCGCTGGGGAGAGATGATCGTTCATTCCTAAATCGAGATCGGACATGATGATTATTGGAGTCTGGAGGCGTTCTGCAAGATCAAATGCATCTGCGCCAAATTCAAAACATTCTTTTGGATCACAGGGGAAAAGCAACACATTTTTGGTGTCACCATGGGAGGCATATGCACAGGCCAAAACATCTGATTGCTGGGTTCTGGTTGGCATTCCAGTACTTGGTCCGGAGCGTTGAACGTCGACGAGTACCGTGGGGATTTCGGCAAAGTAGGCAAGACCTAAAAGTTCTGCCATAAGGGAGATTCCAGGACCTGAAGTTGCAGTGAAAGCGCGTGCTCCATTCCATGAAGCGCCAATAACGATGCCGATGGCGGCAAGTTCATCTTCTGCCTGGACTATGGCAACCTTGTTGCGGTCGGTCTCTTCTTCGACTCTGAACTTTTTTGAAAAGCGTTCAAATGCTTCAATTACAGAGGTGGAAGGGGTAATCGGATACCATCCTGTAACAGTTGCTCCTGCGTAAACGGCGCCAAGGCCAATAGCTGAGTTGCCATCCATGAGAATTCCATTTCCCACTTTGTCACTTTTGCGGATGGAAAGTTTACAGGCATCAGCGTAATGCTCTTTTGCGTAGTCGTAGCCAAGTTCAAGAGCCTTGATGTTTGGTTCAGCCAGTTTGGGCTTTTTTTGAAACTGTTTGGTGATCGAGTCTGTCAGAATTGAAAAATCCAGATCAAGCAGATAGGCAAGTGAGCCAACGTAAATAATGTTTTTTAGGAGCTGGCGCAGCTTTGGGTTTTTAAACTCATCGTTACAAAGCTGGGTAAAGGGGATACCAATTACTGTTATGTCGTCGCGGTGGAAATCATCAGGAAGATCTTTGGATGAATCGTAGATAAAATAGCCACCCGGGAGAAGGTCCCGGTAGTCCTTGTAGAGTGTTTGGCCGTTAACTGCAACGGTGAGATCAACGCCTCCACGCCGGCCAAGAAAACCTTGTTCATTCACCCTGACTTCGTACCATGTAGGCAGACCCTGGATGTTTGAGGGGAAGATGTTTTTGGGGCTGACAGGAACACCTGCTCTAAAAATAGCCTTGGCGAAAAGGTTGTTGGCACTGGCGGAGCCGGAACCGTTAACATTGGCAAAGCGGACAACGAAATCGTTTATGCTTTCAATCTTGCTCATTTTTGTCCCACCTGTGCAGAGTTAAACGTGAATTTCATCATTTCCCAGGATGATGTTGGACAGCGTTCTGCGCATAAGCCGCAGTGTAGACATACATTTTCATCTTTAACCATCACTCTACCTGTGGGGAGTGGCTCTGAAACATAAAGAGATTGTTCTTTATTGGTCGCAGGAATCTGGATATTGTCTCTTAGTTCCGCTTCACTTGCATTTGTGATGAAGTTGATGCAGGACTCTGGGCAAATATCAACGCAGGAATCACATTCTATGCAGGTGGCAGCATCGAATACTGTCTGGACATCACAGTTGAGACAACGCAACGCTTCCTGGTTCCCTGTTAGTTTGCTAAAGCCCAGTTCAACTTCCATTAGTCGGTTTTTAAGAGATTTAACTTTGTCTGCTGTGGGAACGGCGTATCTCTCGTCATCAGAAATATGACTGTTATAGAGCCATTCCTGTAGCCCCATCTTCTGACTAATGAGGGTTGTGATAGGTTCTGGTCGGTCGTGGAGATCTTTGCCCTGACAGTAAAGATCAATGGAGATAGCAACCTCATGTCCATGGGCTACAGCTGTGATCACATTTTTAGGACCAAATGCGGCATCACCTCCAAAAAATAAATTTGGAATGGAAGATTGGTGCGTGAGT
>JAZBPC010000230.1:0-2329 GCA_036351455.1 Desulfuromusa sp. | reverse complement strand
CGGCATCCAGGTCAACAGCATTTTGGGCGGCGGCTGCACTTGTACTCCACAAAAAAGCCCCGCCGAGCAGGGCAAAAACGATCAGAGCGGAAATCCATTTTTTCATGCGATGTTTCACCTGTTTTTTTATGAATTGCCAGATCTTCAAGCAATCCTATTTTACCCCACGCAGGTATCATCTCAAAAAATAGGGGTAAGAAAGAGAAACAGGAACCTATTAATTTTTAGCATATGCTGTTAAAATTTATTTATGAACTTCGACAATATAGACCTGAACGCCATACAAGACGAAAATGCCCGGGAATTGATCAGGCAGTTATTGAACCTGGTGGAGAAATTATCTGCGGACTTGCGAGACGCTCAGGTAGAGAATCAGCGATTACGGGATGAAGTGAACCGGCTAAAAGGGGAACAGGGAAAACCCAAGATCAAAGGGAATACGCCCAAACCGCCACCGACCAATCATTCATCGGAAAACGAACGTCGCCAATCGCGCCACCGGCATAAGAAGAGTAAGAAAGCAGAAATCCAGATCGACCGGGAACAAGTGGTAGAAGTGGATGCAACGATATTGCCAAAGGATGCGAGGTTCAAGGGGTATGAAGACGTGGTGGTGCAGGACATTTTGCTGCGGACGGATAATATTCTATTCCACAAGCAGAAATACTACTCTGCCTCGACTCGGAAGACCTATTTAGCCGAACTACCACGCGGATATGAAGGGCAGTATGGGCCAGGGATCAAGGCCCTGACATTGGTTTTTTACTATGGGATTGGAACCAGTGAGCCGAAGATACTGGAGTTCTTTGAGAATGTGGGCATAAACATCTCGGCGGGAGGAATATCGAACCTGCTGATAAAAAAGCAAGAGGCGTTCCATGCGGAAAAGGATGCAGTGTATGAAGCGGGATTGCAAAGCAGTCCCTGGCAACAAACGGATGATACCTTGACGCGCGTAGACGGACAAAATCAACATTGTCACATAGTGTGCAATCCGGTATACACAAGTTACCATACCCGAGCGCGCAAGAACCGGCTGAGTGTGCTGGATGTGCTCTGCAATGGACGCAAACACCCGTTTCGGATGAACGAGGAAGCAATTGGATACTTGAGCAGCATCCCCTGGTCGAAAACAGCCTGGCAGATCATTCAGAGTTGGAAAAGTGAACAGGATTGGGAAGAAACAGCATTTGTGGAGCGGCTGGAGGAAGGTTTACCTGGATTGAGTGAACAACAACGCAAAACGTTGATCGATGCGGCAGCAGTCGCAGCGTATCATGCGCAAAAGGATTATCCAGTGATACAGGCATTGGTTTGTGATGATGCGCCTCAATTCAATTGGTTGGGCAAGGAGATGATGCTATGCTGGGTGCATGACGGCAGACATTATAAAAAGTTAATGCCTGTCATTGCATTGCATCGCGAATTACTGGATGATTTTCTGAAGCAATTCTGGGAATATTACCGACAGCTGTTAGCCTACCGCCAACAACCTACAGGGGAAGAACATCTGCGATTAGAGACTGAATTTGATGAGTTATTCTCAAGACATACTGGATATGACGCGCTGGATCAAAGGATTGCTAAAACCATAGCCAAGAAGGATAACTTGTTATTGGTGTTGAAACATCCCGAACTTCCCTTGCATAACAATGCGTCTGAGTTGGGCGTACGGCAGCGAGTACGAAAACGGGATGTCAGTTTTGGTCCGCGGACTGAGGATGGGATCAGGGCCTGGGACACTTTCGCAACCCTTGCGGAAACAGCAAAAAAGCTGGAAGTAAGTTTCTTCCACTATCTCAATGACCGCATTTCCGGTGCAAACCAAATTTCACCTTTAGCGGATCTGGTTTCATTACGAGCTATTGATCTAAATCTGGGGTGGTCCTTCCCGAAATCTTAGTTCTACTACCCCTATTTATTGAGATGATACCGATATTGCCTATAGGAAGATCAGTTGAATAGCGCTTCTGGTCAAGAAAGCATATTCGTATACTTGATAAAGTAAAGGTTTTGTTGCAGTCATCTGCCGATACGAAGGCTGCCCTCTGAATTCAATTTTGCTGTGTCTGGTAAAGCTTTGCTTGATATAGCACCTGATTTATGGGTGAAAATGGTTTTATGGAGATTCTCCGGAGATATGAATATGAACAAAACAAGGAAACTGCAACTACGCGAGCGGAAACGCCGCCAGAAAATTAAAAACAATTTGGTATGGGGTGGAATAGGTCTGGCAGTCATAAGTGCGATTGGGCTGGTGATCTGGCAAGGTGTTCGTCCGGGCGTAGGTGAAACGGTTGCCATTCCCACAAATTACGCCCAGCATGTT
>JAZBPC010000229.1:0-3554 GCA_036351455.1 Desulfuromusa sp. | reverse complement strand
CCGCATCCGATTGAATTGAGTCTACGTAACCATGTCTGATATCCCCGAGTTGCGCATCCGAAAACTGAATGATGGCAAAACAGCTGAAAATGGTCAGTTCGTCCTCTACTGGATGACCGCCTTCCGCCGCCCTTTTTACAATTTTGCACTGCAGCGATCCATTGATCACGCCAGAAATCTTCAGAAACCCTTGCTGATTCTGGAAGCGTTGCGCTGTGATTATTCCTATGCCAGCGATCGTTTGCACGGTTTTGTGCTGCAGGGAATGGCCGCCAATGCTGAATACTTTGCAACTACGGCAGCTTATTATTACCCCTTTGTTGAAACTGAAAAGGGAGCAGGTAAGGGGCTGCTGGAAAAACTGGCTGAATCAGCCTGCCTGGTTGTGACTGATGATTCCCCCGGCTTTTTTTATCCGAAAATGCTTCAGGCTGCTGCCAGAAAAGTTTCTGTTTTACTGGAAGCGGTTGACAGTAACGGCCTGTTACCGCTGCGGGCTGCAGATCATGATTATCCAACGGCCTACGCATTTCGGCGTTTCCTGCAAAAAACATTGCCGGGGTGCCTGTTCGATTTCCCATTGGCTGACCCGTTACAAGCTGTTGAGCTGCCGCAGTTGGCATCTGTTGCTGAAGAGATCCAGCAGCGCTGGCCGTCTGCAACCAAAGAGTTGCTGCAGGCTGAAGCGGCAACTCTTGCCCGACTGCCGATCGATCACAGCGTTGCAATAATTGATGAACGGGGTGGCTGGAAAGAAGCGGAGTTCTATCTGCAACGCTTCCTTGAAGAACGCTTACCCCATTATCTGCAACGCAGCGAACCGGAGCAGCAGGTTTCCAGCGAACTTTCCCCTTACCTGCATTTTGGGCAGATCTCGACACACCAGATTGTCCAGCAACTTTTTGAGCAGGAAAACTGGTCCATCGGAAATTTGTCACCAGAAACCAAGGGCAAGCGGAGTGGCTGGTGGGGGTTGAGCGAAGCGGCTGAGAGTTTTCTGGATGAACTGATCACCTGGCGGGAGATCGGTTTCAATGCCGCATGGTTTCGACCCAATTACGATCGCTTTGATTCCCTTCCTGACTGGGCTCGCGAATCACTTGCCAAACATCGTGATGAGCCACGGTCCCATATTTATTCTTTAGAGCAGTTTGAGCAGGCACAAACCCACGACCCTCTTTGGAATGCGGCGCAGAATCAGCTACTGCGAGAAGGGCGGATGCAGAATTATTTACGCATGCTCTGGGGAAAGAAGATTTTCGAGTGGAGTCCCGATGCTGAAACAGCTATGCAGATGATGCTGGTTCTTAATGACAAGTATGCTCTTGATGGTCGCGACCCGAATTCGGTCAGTGGCATCTTCTGGTGTTTGGGGCGTTACGACCGTGCCTGGGGACCAGAGCGGCCGGTTTTCGGGAAAATCCGTTATATGACTTCGGAGAACACAGCGCGTAAGTTTTCCGTTAAAAAATATTTGCAACGCTACAGTTTGGGAAAGGAACAAAAATGAAAACACTAAAAACCCTGTTCTTGAGCGGTATCTTGTTACTTGTTGCCGTCAATTCTTTTGCCCTACAGGTCGGAGATAAGGCTCCAGAATTCACTGCCATCTCGACAGCAGGTGAAATCACCCTTAGCAAGCTGTTAGAGCAGGGACCTGTTGTTCTTTCTTTCTATTTTGCCGACTTTACCCCGGTCTGAAAAGGCCAACTGCAAGCTTTTCAAGCCGACATCAAGGAATTTGAAAAGCACAACGCTCAGGTTCTGGGCGTCAGTACTGATTCGCTAGAAACACATCAGAAATTTACCAAAAAGAATGGCATCACTTTTCCTTTGATCGTGGATGATGGCACGTTGAAGAAGCTTTATAGTCAACGCCGGATGGCTTACATCATTGATCAGCAGGGAACCATCCGTTTCATTTATCCAGGAGTGCCAGACAACTTCGAATTATTACGCGAACTGGAAAATCTTTCAAAATAGCAGTGAAGGTCACAATGAGATGGAAAATCTTCAGCAAGTGATAGCAGATCTACTCAACAATCAAGGCCTCGGAGTCCTAGCGACCAGTGCGGCCGGACATCCCTACACCACCCTAGTTGGATTTACCGCTGCAGAGGGTTTACGGGAGATTTACTTTGCTACGCATCGCTCAACCCGTAAGTTCGCCAACCTTCAAAAGGATGAGAGGGTTTCTTTGTTGATCGATAATCGTTCCAATCGTGCGGAAGACTTTCGCCATGCGGCAGCTCTTTCTGCTACCGGAACGGCGCATGAAATTCCCCGAGAGGATCAGGAAAAATGGAAAAAAACTTTTCTCAAAAAACATCCGATGCTCAAAGACTTTGTCACTGCTCCAAGCTGTGCCCTTTTCTGCATCAGCGTGCAGCGTTACAGTCTGGTGCAGCGCTTTCAGGATGTCGTAGAGCTTGATGTTGATGACCTCGATTCTCTCTCTTGATCAAATAAGCGGAGGCGAGCTTGTAAATTTCGGTGGCAAGACCATTGCCCTCGCGAAACTTAGCAGTCTCGGCTATCGTTTGCCTCGATCTCTAGCCATTCCTTGCCATTTCTATCAGCGCTATCTCCATGAGACTGGACTGGGTGACCGTCTCACGATGGAGCTGGGGAGAAAAGTGTTTTCCCAAATGCGTTGGGAAGAACTATGGGATGCATCACTACGTATCCGCAACCTGTTTTTAATGACCCCTTTATCAAAAAAACTTGAAACTGAAATAAGTACGGCCTTGCTGAATTATTTTGCTGATCATCCACTGGTAATCCGATCTTCAGCTCCTGAAGAAGATTCCAACAGCTGCTCTTTTGCCGGGTTGCATGATTCCTTTGTCAATATCAGGACTCTAGAAGAACAACTTCTGGCAATCCGCAAGGTCTGGGCTTCACTTTGGTCTGATCGGGCGCTGCTCTACCGCCAGGAACTGAAGTTGGATGTCGCCAATAGCAGCATGGCGGTGCTGGTACAGGAGCTGATTGCTGGGGAAAAGTCAGGAGTCGCTTTCAGCGTTGCCCCCAATGCTTCAGATTTGTTAACGATCGAGGCGGTGTGGGGGCTTAATCAGGGATTAGTTGATGGTAGCGTTGAGCCCGATTGCTGGTCTCTTGATCGGCAGACGCTTGCTCTTCGCGATTATCGCCGTGCAGAAAAACACCATAAACTTATGGCTCAAGATGGCGGGTTACAAAAAGTATCGCTATCTACTGTGGAGCAAAAACAGCTAGTTTTGACTGACACAGAGTTATCGCGTGTGGCTAAGATTGCTTTGGCATTGGAAAAAGAGTTTGACTGTCCGCAGGACTGTGAATGGACCTGTCACGAAGGTCAGTTCGTCTTGCTGCAGGCTCGGCCAATCACCTCTTTACAACAGAAAGATCCCCGTGGATGGTACTTCAATCTGCATCGCAGCCTTGACAATTTGCAGTCCTTGCAGCACCGCATCGAGAAAGAAATCATCCCCGGCATGGAGGCTGACGCAGCAAAATTTGCATCTATCAATCTGGCTGACTTGAGCGATACCGAGTTGCTTGCTGATCTT
>JAZBPC010000228.1:0-9950 GCA_036351455.1 Desulfuromusa sp. | reverse complement strand
CACTTTGGGTTACAACTTCTCGCGAAGCAATAGCAGTGCGCAAATCGTGTTTCCATAAATCACCACCAGCAGATTCATAACCGGAGAGTTCTTTATCAAACAATTTTCCAGCACAATCACCAATAGCAATACTTATAACAACCCGCTCTCCAAGATAGGAAATGGCACGATCGATTGAGGTGATCTTATTGATTATGCCAAACGCGGCAGAGTTAACAATTTTAAGAACTCTTGCTGTCAGATTCGCATCGTTTCTTACCAGATTGATAACATCTATGAGATCGTGATCGGCTTGGGCAGCAACTTGTAGTAGCTGGCTCGCACTTGCCGACAGCATTGGCACTGATTCAACAATCTTTTGCAGCTCTTCCTGGCTCATTTGTTTTGTCATTGTCGCCCTCCTAAAGCTGCCAGTTAGGTTTCCCGGGTGAGCTGAGCGTTACTTGCCCGGCTGACACGGAAATCGTAACTGTTCGACTGTAATTCTTCCCCAGATCTTCAGAAACAGCACCCATACCATATGACCAGAGGATCTTTTTGACTGCAAGAGCATTACGCTTGCCGATCTGGAAGGTGTCATTGGTATCCATGACATTTGCTCCGCCACAGAGTTTGACCACCATTCCTTTGCCACGGGGGTCACAACCAAATTTTGTCATTTGAGCTAATAATGCCGGAATTGCGGTATCGGCAAAATAGCCAGGTTTCTCCGTTGCCTTGGCTTTATTTATTGATGAGTCAGGTAGAGCGACATGAGCCATCCCAACGGTTCTGGTTTTGGGGTCGAGAAAGATAACAGAAACACAGGATCCCAGGGCAAAGGTTTTTACATCATCGCCGGGAGTATTTGAAGCGCCATAGTCACCAACGCCTAAAACAATCTGTCCCATTTATTTTTTCTCCGTTAGTAGGCTTAAAAGGGCGGTTGAGATCTTATTCAGCGGGACCAACCGCTCGGCACCACCTTTTTCGAAGGCCACTTTTGGCATTCCGAAAACCACAGACGATGCTTCATCTTGGGCGATACAACGGGCTCCGGCTTGCATCATTGCCAGCATCCCTTCAGCTCCGTCTTGGCCCATTCCGGTCAGCATAGCCCCAACAGCATTGGTCCCTACATGTTTTGCAACCGAATGCATCATGACGTCGACAGATGGACAATGACCGCTGACTTTTTCTTCACCACCGAGGCGAACTTGATAAAATCCCCCAGAGCGGACAACTTCCATTTGTTTCCCCCCGGGTGCAATCAAGACCAGTCCAGTGCGTATCCGATCTCCGTGCTCAGCCTCTTTGACCTGCATCTGACAGAGTTGATTCAAACGATCAGAAAACATTTTGGTGAAACCGCTTGGCATGTGCTGAACAATGACGGTTCCGGGGGTGTTTGCCGGGAAATTTTCAATAACTTGACGGATAGCCTCTGTGCCACCGGTTGATGCGCCAATGGCAATGACTTTGTCCGTTGATTCTGCCAGAGCTGAGGCCGAAGTAGATCCACTTTTAGGTGACGTGATGGGTCGTTTTCCTTTCCAGTGGGACACATTCGCTGTTGATGCTATTTTCACTTTTGAGCGTAGCTCCATCAGCATGGCACTTAAGCCTGCAGCAACGTTACTTGTAGGCTTGGCTACAAAGTCAACAGCTCCCGCCTCCAGTGCTTCCATGGTGATTTGTTTGCCACGTTGGGTCAGAGAACTGACCATGATAATGGGTATGGGATATTGCGGCATCAATTTACGCAGGAAAGCGACTCCATCCATACGCGGCATTTCAACATCCAAGGTTAAGACATCGGGCTGTAATTCGACAATTTTATCTCTGGCAATGTAGGGGTCAGGCGCAGTACCAACCACTTCTATATTTGGATCCATTGATAACCCCTGGCTGAGAATATTTCTAACCAGTGCGGAATCATCAACGATAAGAACGCGGATAGCTCGTGCCATCAGAGTTCTCCCTTCTGGTAAAGTGCTGGTTTTAAATAGCGGTAGAGAGTTTGACTCCGACCTAAGGTTTCGGAATGACCGATGAACAGATACCCTTCGGCCTCTGTGTGTTTATGGTAGCGACTGACTAAAGCTTCACGTGTAGGTTGATCAAAATAGATCATGACGTTCCGGCAAAAAATCATTTGGAAAGGCTTCTTAAACGGAAAAGTCGTGTTCATCAGATTAAAGCGTCTAAAAGTGGCCTCTTTTTTTATTTTATCGACAACAGCCATTTCACCCTGACCTGCTGCAGTAAAATATTTTCTGCGCAGAGGTTCTGGAAGTTGCATAACGCGATCAGTTGCGTAGACACCGCGACGGGCGACAGTCAAAGCTCGGTCCGAAATATCAGTGGCGAGAATCCCGGCATCCCAAGAACTATATTCAGCTCCCAGATACTCCATCATCAGCATCAGAAGAGTGTATGGCTCTTCACCGCTTGAGCAGCCAGCACACCAGATGCGTAAATCTTTGCGGTTTTGTTTTTTCAGCCTGTCAATGACAGTGGGTAATGCTGTTTCAGAAAAATAATCGAAGTGATCTTTTTCGCGATTAAAATAAGTGTGGTTGGTTGAAATTAAGTCAACCAGTTTACTTAAACCTGCTTCTGTCTTGTCGTTGTCAAGATACTCAAAATAAGCGGAGAATGTTGCCAAATTCAACTGGCGCATTAATTTTTGTAATCGACCGACCAGCAACGAGCGTTTTTGCTCAGTCAGATTAATACCAAAACGCTGATAAATCAGATCTCGGAGTCGGGTAAATTCCGAATCAGAAATAGTCATCAGGCTGTTGTTCGGGGTCTGTTGGCTGGTCATTGTTTGTTGTAACTTTCTTTTATTCTTCCAGATTTTCGATCAATTCCTGCATTTGACCACTGAAGAGTAATTTGTGGACATCAAGAAGAATTTTAACGTCATTGTTGATTTTTCCCATTCCCTGGATATAGCTATCCCCGTGGTTTTTATTTGTTCTGGGTGCTGGCTCGACGTTCTTTTCTGGAATATCCGCAACCTCACTGACCTCATCAACAACAAGACCAACTTCTGTGCTATCAATATTGACAACGATTATACAGGTACGGTCATCGTAGTCTCGATCTTCGATCCCAAAACGTGCGCGAACATCCATGATGGGGACAACTTTGCCACGGAGATTGATGACGCCGCGGATAAATGCGGGCATATCGGGAACATCAGTGATGTTCTGGATGCCAATAATTTCGATGACATATTGAATTTCGATACCATAATCTTCACCAGCAAGATGGAAAGTGAGATATTTATCTTTCTGGGTGTCTTCATTCTCAAGGTTGCTCATGGTTGTGTCTTCAGCCATGTAATCCTCCTTTAAATTACGTCCTTAGTATTTTCAAACTTATTTTTCTTGCTCTCTGCCGAGTCAACCAATGTTCCGACATCGAGAATCAGGCAGACTCCGCCGTCGCCGAGAATCGTACATCCGGAGACACCAGGGACATTACCAATAAAGTCAGATAAACCTTTAATGACGGTTTGCTGTTGGCCAAGAATTTCGTCGATGAAGAGACAGAAACGGGTTTCCTGATATTCAAGAACGATCAGGATGCCATCAGAGAGTGCGTCAGAATCAGGTTTTTTGCCCAGAATATCGTGTAGCCGGACAATGGGCAGGAAGTTGTCACGGACTTTTGCTAATTCATCACCATCCGGGGTGATGGTGATATGACTCATCTCCGGGCGGAATGCTTCAAGCATTGATAGCGTTGGGACAATGCATGTAGAAGTGCCGACCCGCACAATCATACCGTCGATAATTGCCAGGGTCAGCGGAATCCGTAAGACAATTTTACTCCCTTGCCCGGGAGTGCTGTAAACATCAATTTTCCCCTTAATTTTTTCCAGGTTTTTCTTGACGACATCCATGCCAACACCACGACCAGAAATATCGGTAATGGCAGCTGCAGTCGAAAAGCCGGGGGCAAAGATCAAGTTATTAATCTGCTTGTCCGTCATGTCAGAACCATCACCTTCAATCAATCCCTTGCTGATGGCTTTTTCCAGAATTTTTTCTTTATTCAGACCACGTCCGTTGTCTTCAATGGTGACCCATACCTCCCCTTCTTCATGACGAGCTGAAAGTTTGACAGTCCCTTTTTCACTTTTTCCAGCTGCCAGACGTTCGTCAGGAGGTTCCAATCCATGATCGAGTGAGTTTCTCAGAAGGTGAACCAGAGGATCAGTAATTGTTTCAATCACGGTCTTATCCATCTCGGTGTCTTCACCAATCAGCTCCAGCTCAACTTTTTTACCTGCTTTCACCGAAATATCATGGACCAAACGGATCATTCTGCGGAAAAGACCCGAAACCGGGATCATCCGGATGGTCATCGCCATCTCCTGGAGTTCCCGAACTAATTTTGACATATGCTGCCCGGCTTTGCCGAAATTTTCCAACTCCAGCCCCTTGAGGTCCGGATTATGGATCAGCATGTTTTCAGCAATGACCAACTCACCGATAAGATTAATCAAACTGTCCAGTTTACCGAGTTCAACTCTTATATCCTGACGCTTCGCAGGGGTTTTAGTCCGGGCAGCAGGTTTGGCAGCAGCCTTGGTCTGTTCAATTTTGTCTTGCTGTTTTTTCAGAGCTGAATTGACCTGCTCGGTTGACGCTGTCCCTTGTTCAACAAGTATTTCACCAACCGGTTTTTTCTGAGTTTCAACAGCATGGGCAATAGCGTCTTGCTGGACTCCTTCTTCAACCAAGTAATCACCCAGCAGGGGGGTAATGAGTGTCTGCAGATCGTTCAGATGCTGTTCCAGGTTTTCAACAGTATCGTCCTTGCCGTCAGAAATATCGTTGACCGCTTTCTGGAGAACATCAAGAGAGGCTAAGAGCTGGTCAGCAGGATTATTAACCGCCAGTTTTGATCCAGATTTGACGCGATCGAGAATGTTTTCCATCTGGTGACTGAGTTTTTCAATCTGTGAGAAACCAAAAAATCCGCAATTCCCTTTAAAACTGTGAATATTGCGGAAAATTTCACCGATAGAATCGAAGTTTTCCGGATCTTCTCCCCAAGCCAGCAAGCCCTGTTCGGTGCTCTGCAGTAGCTCATTTCCTTCTTGAACAAAACTCAGGCGCATTTCATCTGTAATTTCCATGGCTGGAAAATCGTTCAAGTCTTGTGCAGGTTCGGGTTGCGTCACTGGTGGGGCAGTTTCTGGAACGGCATCTGTTTGAGGTTCACCACCACCTTGGGCGACTTCAATAGCCTGATGGAGTTTTGCTGATATCTCGTCGGCAGGGGCAACCATTGCGTCATCATTATAGTCACTCTCAACCATTTCAAGAGCTTCTTTAGCAAAGTCGCAAGCATCGCAGAGTAAGGTTACGTGGTTGGGTACCAGCTCGATCTCACCATTGCGAATCAAATCGAGCAGGTTTTCAGCCGCGTGGGCGACCCGAGTCATATGATCGAATTCCAGAAATCCAGCACTTCCTTTCATGGAATGGAACAGGCGGAAGATAGCATTGATTGTTTCCGGGTCGCTGTTTTGACCTAGCTCAATGATTGCAGGTTCCAGCTGCTCGATCATGTCACGGCTTTCAGATGCAAATTCCTGAATGATTTCAATCTGGTCGTCGTCGAGGGGCATACTCATCGCGAATCCTCAAATGGTGTAATTGTAAATATTATTGTTATTGATGAAAGTGAAAATTAATTATACAAAACAAATAAAAAAAAACAAAGGGAAAACTGTGGGCTAATAATAAAATATTTTCATGTTAGTTAAAAGACTTATGCCTTCTGTGTCAGCAGGCTCTGCTTCCTCAGCGAGGCACAAGTCTTTTCATCAAAAGTTCTATTTTATTGTAAAAACTTTCCGTAACCGTCTCGGTCTTGTTTTTCTATATGACTGATCAACCAATCTTTCAGGAAATTATAGATATCTGCAGGTGGCAGCCGTTCTCCTGATTTTAGCTTGTTAGCATAAACTCCAACTTTTTCGACAAAGTTTTTGTGAATTTGCTGATGGGCGACAAGATCCGGATAATTATTTTTGCGCATAACATCTTCTTCGGCGCGGAAATGGGTTACGGTGTAGCTAACGAGTTCATCAACAACGCCTGCAATGATCATTCGATCTCCACCATCTTTCATACACTGGAACAATTGGTTGATTAAATCAACCAGGCGACGGTGTTGTTGATCCATCAATGTGACACCCGTATTGTATTCATCCTTCCATTGAAACATAGGAGCATTATTGTTTCCGGAGGCCGGTTGGGGTGACATATTCCTCCAGCCTGAAGAATTATTTTCTGAAGGTAAAGAACGTTGGGGGACAGGAGCCTGAGAGTAATTTTGCTGAAAAGAACCTTTGAGTTTAAAGCGACTGAGTTGATGTTTGAGTTCTGCCGCCTGACTGGACAGTTCTTCGCTGGTTGCAGCACTTTCTTCAGCAGTCGCCGTATTTTGCTGAATAACTTGATCTATCTGTTGCATGCCGATGTTGACCTGGGATATCCCTTGCGCCTGTTCATGACTGGAGGCGGCAATTTCTTCAATCAGGTCTGAAACCTTGCCGATTGAATCGACAATTTCTCCCAGCGCATCAGCTGTACGTTCGGCAATTTGAGTACCATTGCTGGCTTTTTGGATTGAACCTTCAATCAACTCAGCAGTTTCTGATGCCGCTTTGGCGCTTCGGGCTGCCAGATTGCGGACCTCCTCAGCGACAACCGCAAAACCTTTACCATGCTGTCCGGCACGTGCTGCTTCAACAGCAGCATTGAGGGCTAGCAGGTTGGTTTGAAAGGCAATCTCATCGATAACTTTTATAATTTTGCCAATATCCTGTCCGGCTGAATTTATATCCCCCATGGCAGCGATCATTTCCGCCATCCGTTCACTGCCAACATTGGCTGATGTTCTGGCACTTGTCGATAATTGATTCGCCTGTTGAGCATTTTCAGTACTGGTATTTGTCTGGCTGCCAATTTCGTTCATTGAGCTGCTGATCTCTTCAACAGATGCTGCTGATTGGGCAGCACCGTCCGATAAGCTTTGAGCTGACTCACTGACCTGCGAGCTTCCTGAATCAATTTGCTCACTGGCTGTCTGGATCTGAGCGATGATCTGGTTGAGATCGTCACCTAATTTTTTCAAACTGCCGCGGAGTTGATCCTCATTATCACGGGGGAGAATGTCAAAAGTGAGGTCGCCATTTGCTAATTTCTGTAAGGAAGCAACCACCTCCGTCTGTAACGAGTCTGCGAAACGATCCATACTTCCCGTGAGTTGGCCAATTTCATCTTTCCGATTCATATTCAGTCGCGTATTAATATGGCCATTTTCAAGATCCGTAATCATGCTGACAGCTTTTTTCATTGGAGCAGTAATGGATCGAGTTATGAAGAAAGCCAGAATCGTACCAAGTAGTAGAGAGATCACTCCAATGATTGCTATCCCGTTTCGGGTGCTATTGGCTGTTGCAATCATAGTGCTATCTGACATGATGTTTTTGCTTGTGATTCCATTTATTTGTTTCAATATCTCACCAACTTTTTTCAAATTGGGAGCTGTCTCTTTTTTGTAGATTGCATTAGCTTCAGGGTTTAGGGGGCTGAAAGGGCCATAGGCCTCTTTGATGTGTTGTCCGGAAAGGTGCAAGAGTCTGTGTGGCTCCTCAAGGGCTTGGAGTTGTCCCTTGATTTGTGGGAGAAGATCTTCAGCGTGTTGACGACCTTCACCATAATACCAAGCGCCGAGCGCACAGGTTTTGTGGTCAAGTTTGACCTTAAGTTCCTTCACGTCTGGATCCACAAGGAAGTCACGTACGTTGTGTGCCCAATTTAGGTGTTTATTTTCAAGCGACAGCATGGTGGATCGCAGCTGATTCCCTTCAGAAACCTCCATCCCATTCTGAACAGTGGTTGAAAGGCCAAAGATACTCCAGAGCAGGATTACTACTAATAAAGAAAGTATTGCTCCTGAGAGTAGAATCATTTTGGTGCCAATTTTAAAATTATCAAACATGTCTATTCCTCATCAATGGGGTTGAAATTCACAAATATGTTTGAAACTATTAACATAAACCAGTGCCAATGATCAAGCGTTAATGGGTTTTTTAAAATGTCATTTTTAAAAAATAAAGCGGAAGGTGTAGATTCCCCTTCCGCTTTATTTTTTTATCTTTCAAAATTTAAATGTAATGGTCGAATTTACCAGCCACTGTTCTCCGGTAACTGCGGTAAAGAGTTGTTAGAAAAACTTGACCCTGCTGAGTTCTTTAGGATAAAGCGGCCAAGTTGACCTTTCAGTTCTGCAGCCTGACTCGAGAGCTCTTCACTGGTCGCGGCGCTTTCCTCAGCACTTGCTGTATTTTGTTGAATCACTTGATCAATTTGCTGCAATCCAATATTCACCTGAGAAATTCCCTGTGCCTGCTCAGTGCTGGCCGCAGCAATTTCACCGATCAGGTCGGTGACTTTTCCGATTGAGCCAACGATTTCTTCCAGAGCCTCACTGGTCCGTTCAGCGATTTCAGCTCCTTTACTGGTTTTTTCCACTGAGCCTTCGATCAGTTCAGCTGTTTCTGATGCTGCTTTCGCGCTCCGCGCTGCTAAATTACGGACTTCTTCGGCAACAACCGCAAATCCTTTCCCATGTTGACCGGCACGGGCGGCTTCAACTGCGGCATTCAACGCAAGAAGATTGGTCTGGAAAGCGATCTCATCGATGACTTTGATGATTTTACTGATATTTTGACCGGCAACATTTATCTCGCTCATAGCATCGATCATTTCAGTCATACGTGCGCTGCCTGTATTGGCAGCATCACGTGCCGAAGCAGAAAGTTGATTTGCTTGTTGGGCATTTTCAGCACTGGTATTGGTCTGATTGCCAATCTCTTGTAATGAGCTGCCAATTTCTTCAACGGATGCCGCTGATTGTGCTGCCCCATCCGAAAGAAGTTGAGCTGAGTCGCTGACCTGAGTACTGCCGGTATCGATCTGCTGTCCGGCAACCTGAAGATCTGCAATCATTCGGTTGAGATCCTCTCCAAGTTTCATGATCGCATGGCGTAGCGTGTCATGTTCATCACGTGGATTCACAGTAAAGGTGAGGTCACCATTGGCGAGTTGCTGAAGAGGTCCGACAATTTCTGTGTGTAAGCTTTCAGCCAGGTCGTCAAGGGTGCGGGCCGTTTCGCCGAGTTCATCCTGTTGTTTCAGATTAAGGCGTTTGGTCAGGTGCCCTTGACCGATGTCGGTAAGTAATTCTTTGATTTTGTTTAAGGGAGCTACAATCAATTTACGTAGCATGAAAAACAATGCCAGAAAGGTAATAATAATACTAATAAATCCCATACCCAGATTACTCATGAGACTCTTGCTACTGGCGGCAGCCAAAGCCTCATGCTGTAAAGCCTTCTCGCGATTGAGATTAGCTAAGCTGAAATCTACATATAGAACACCTGCCAGACTGCCAACTTCGGCATCTTCATGGCACTCCATGCATTTTTCTTCGTACATGTGGGAATGCGCCAAAAAGAAAGCATCTTCCGATTCTTTTTCAAGACTAATGGTTTCTTTTGTATTGGTAATAGTAATCTGAGCGGGGTGTTGTCCCAGTTTTTCTTTTTTACTTGAATAAATGGTTGTTCCTGCTGGATTCACCAGCCCGACTTCTAAAACTCCTGGAACCGACCCTAGCCCTGTCAGAAGTTCATCGAAAACCTCCATTTCACCCCGTTCTAACGATCCTTGAGTGCCGATTTCCAAACTGGAAAAAATACTGCGTGCTTGTTCGAGGGCGCCTGAATGGAGTGCTTTCAGAGAATGTTCCTGTTGCTTGTGGAGCAGACTTCTGGATTGAAACGCTGCGAAGGTAAAGCTGAAACCAAGAATAATAACCAAAATTAAGATCAGGACCCCTCCGATCTTGCTTTGAATGCTGTTAAATTTCAT
>JAZBPC010000227.1:0-2021 GCA_036351455.1 Desulfuromusa sp. | reverse complement strand
GTGAAAAAAATCCTTGTTGCCTGTCCCAGTTGTTACCGGGTGTTCAAAGATTACAGTGAAGATTTACGGGTGAAAACCGTCTACGAACATTTCGCCGAAACCTCCTTGCCGCCTTCGACAAACATCCCCGCAACGATTACAATCCATGACCCATGCAGCACCAGAGATGAAAAGCAGATCCACGCCGCAATTCGTCAGCTTGCCAAAAGTAAATCATTAACGATTGACGAAATGAAATATGTCGGGACGAAAACCCTTTGCTGCGGCGAGGGCGGGACTGTGGGCTGTGTCAATCCCGATTACTCCGCAAACTGGGGGATCCGGCGCAAAGAGGCAGCTGGCGGAAGCAGAATTATTACCTATTGCGCAGGCTGTGCCAATATTTTAGGTTTTGTCAATCCAACCAGTCATATAATTGATTTGTTCTTTGACCCGCAGGCCGCCCTTACCGGGAAGACAAGAATTGCAAAAGCGCCCTGGACCTACCTCAACCGCCTGTTCCTCAAAAGCTATTTCAAAAAGAGAATAGATGCGGCCGTTTCTCGTGAAAGGACTTTCGTTGGGGAAAATACAAACAAGGCTGCTGCATTTAAACGTGTCGCGATTCTTTTTGCCCTTATCGCTCTCATCATCGCTGTACGTATGAGCATTGCAGCCTGATACCTTGGAAGAACTTATCCTTGCCTTATGATTAATTTTATGGTTATCAATTTGGGCTTGGTTCTAACTTCGGCCATCTTGCTAAAACAATCTGTACCCAATCGGCTAGTCCGCTGATTTCATGTCCTTCTTTTTGTGCTGAGTGTCAGTCATAAATCTATTGGCCGAAGTTAGAACCAAGCCCGATCTTCTGTATAATGTGTTGGGTTCGCATTGCAGCAACGGTGCCGGACGTTCCCCCCCCCTCAACTCTCCCGAGAAAATTCAAGAATATACCCTTTAAACTTCTGCTCTAAATAATCAGTATCTACCGGCTGAACATGACTGCTTGCAAAACCGTATCCGCTCATTTTGGTGCTGAGCTTGGTTTTCCGCCCTCTGCCGGGATCAACAATGATAACGTTGCATTGAGGGTTGGCATGATTCTCAATAAAATCAGACAACAACTGCACATGCTCGTCTTCATAGAGTAAATCACTGCCAATGATTACATCAAAGAGCCCAAGCTTGCTCCTGTCGTCGGCCCAGTCCACCCGCTCAAAGGCAATGCTTTTGCCGTTATTGAGCAGCGTATTTCGAGTGAGGAAATGTTCAACTTCAGGGTGATAGTCGGTGGCGGTAATATCAGCCAGTCGCTCATTGAGCAGTAAGCTGGACAGTGCCATCCCGCAACCTATTTCCAGAATCCTCTTCCCTTCAGTTTTGTAGCCCAGCATATAGTTGGCAAGCACGAGACTTGACGGCCAGACCACACCGAAGATCGGCCAGGCGGCAGAGGAAATGCCCAGATCATGGGCCGCGCTGTCAGTGTCGCTGAATTGCTGTCTGTCGCGGAGCGTGCATAAATGAATGTCGACGTTACCGACTTCGATGGTTTGGTAACGAATACGCAGGGGGAGAGTCATATTTATCCTGGTCAGAAGAAGAGGCTCAGCCAGATATCTCAGGATAAATGACGAAACAGATGAGATTTCAGACTAATCCAATTGAAGAACAGTGCAAGGGATTTCCCCTCACCGGGTAACTCGACGGAGCCTTTCGTTGTGCCGATGCGCTGAAAAGCGAATAAATTTTCACCAGTAACATCCCGGATTTAAACATATAATATTTTTCCCTCGTTGCACTCCTATTTTTTATATTGCAATTAATCCGAACAAGAGTATAATTGCTAAAAATATATCACTTGGCAATTCTCAGCATTTTCTTTTTCATCATCGTCTTACACGATGACTCCAGTACACATCCTGGTACCTTTAAAGTTTCCGCTTATTACCATATCGAGATAACATCGCAAGTATTTGCACGAGAGATGCTTGTTTACTTCGTAACCCATTTTGATACATCGGGTTGTTTCTACCGAC
>JAZBPC010000226.1:0-11677 GCA_036351455.1 Desulfuromusa sp. | reverse complement strand
GGCTCGCGGAGCCGCCTACGCAGAATTCAGAAAACTGAAAATGAAAACAGACGACCCCTATGAACTCGTCAAAAAATTGGACAGTTATTCAGAAAAGGGACCTGAGTATGGCAAACAGCTCTCTGCTATCATTCGCTTTAATAATTTTGATAAATATGACCAGCAGCATATAAAACTTTGAGCATTTGTTTGACAAAAAACTCCCCCCTATTTATTTTTCAACACCATCAAACTTCTTAAAGGGAAATTATAAAATAAACAGCAAAATCTCTTTATTTTAATGTATATTACAAAATCCCCGTTTCCTTTCCGGGGATTTTGTGTTTTTCAGATCTATTCTTTTGCGGGTTCTTTTAGATGCGTATTCTATTAATTAATCCTCCTAATTGCGGTCGCAGCATACCCGAAGAGAACTACGGAATCACTTCTCTCAAGCAGATTTTCCGAGGCGAACCTCTGGCACTGGAAGCACTCGCTGGAAACTTGATTCAACATGATGTGCAGATCCTCGACCTTAAAGTTGAGCCAGAAGGATTACAGCACCATTTGTCTTCTTTCAACCCGGACGTGGTTGGTTTTACCGCCATGACCTGTGAGGCCAATACAGTCATCAAACTCGCCCAGGACGTGCGACAGAGTTGCTCGGCAAAAATCGTCGTGGGCGGCACACACGCTTCTGCAGACCCGGAATTTTTTAATTGTGAGGAGATCGACTGGATTGTTATCGGTCTGGGAAAACAGAGTTTTCCTGAATTCGTTGAAGCGCTTGAGGCAAGTAAAACCATAGCAGTTCCCGGGGTTGCCCAGAGTGAAAAAGGGGCAAAAGCCTTACACTGGCAGCCCCGAAAATATAATCAAGAGGACTTGGTGAACAGGGCAGCACCGCGCTACGACCTGGTTGAAGCGAACCGTTCGCATTACACGCTGCAAGGGCTGGGATTAAAAATGGGGTTGGTTTCCAGTGCAGCCGGATGTCCGTACAATTGCAATTTTTGTTGCATTGCTCCCCTCACTGGAGGACGTTACCTGACAGCTGAGATAGAATCGGTCCTGCGCGATATTAACCTCCTTGAGCACACCCCGGTTATTCGCTTGGTCGATGCCAACAGCTTTGGTAATCCCGCCCATGCCTGGCAATTAGCTGAGGCCATTGAAAAAGCGGGGATACAGAAACAATATCTGGCTGATGTTCGCTCTGATATGGTTGTTCGCCAACCCCAGCTCCTCAAACGCTGGAAAGAGATTGGTTTACGTGCAGTAGTGATCGGCTTTGAAGAAATTGATGATAATGCTTTGAATCAGATGAACAAGGAGAACAGTGCTGCAACTAACCGGGAGGCTATTGCGATCCTGCATCAACTTGGATTGACAATTGTTGGTGATTTCATTATTTCTCCAGATTATACTGAACAACAGTTTGATCAGTTAAATGACTTTGTTTATGATCAGGCAATTGATTTGCCGATGCACACGATCCTGACACCACTGCCGGGAACGAAACTTCATCAGCAATTACAATCACAGATAAAGATCCATGATCTCGATTACTACACCCTGACCAACGCCGTGCTACCCACCCGGCTCGACGAAGAACTTTTTTATCAGCGCTACGCCAGCTTGCTTCATACAGGACACAGCAACGCAAAGGTTTAATTTTATGTCTGTTTATATTACCGATCTCGCCACATTCCTCCCCAATAAACCGATTTCCAACGAGCAGATGGAAGGGGTCCTTGGTCTTGTCAATCAACTCCCATCGCGCACGCGGCGGATCATCCTACGTAACAATAAAATTAAAACTCGCTATTATGCTATCGACCCGGAGAGCGGATTATCAACCCATAGTAACGCTGAATTAAGTGCTGAAGCCGTAAAAAATTTACGCCCCTACGAACATTTCACTCTGGATGATATTGAGTGCCTCTGCTGTGGCACTTCAAGTCCTGATCAAATATTGCCGGGACACGCGCCAATGGTTCACGGTGAACTTGGGGGGAATAGCTGCGAAGTTCTCAGTGCTGCCGGTGTCTGTACTGCAGGGATGAGTGCATTAAAGTATGCATGGATGAATGTTGCTCTGGGGTTATCAAAAAATGCTGTAGCAACGGGATCTGAACTGGCCTCTTCCTTCATGCATGCTCGATTGTGTGGAGAAATTGATCCAGATAAAGCCACACAACTGGAATCTCAACCAGGTCTCAGCTTTGAAGCTGATTTTCTGCGCTGGATGCTTTCAGATGGTGCAGGAGCAGCTTTTCTAAGCAACGAGCCTTCCTCTCAGGGGATTTCATTGCGGATCGACTGGATCGATCTCATCTCCTATGCCAATGAGATGGAAACCTGCATGTACGCAGGTGCAGACAAGCTGGAAGATGGGACAATCCGTGGTTGGCGTGAGCATGCAAGTCCTGCTGCTGCCATAGCCAATAACACTTTCCTGATTAAGCAGGATGTCAAATTGCTCAATAAAGAGGTCATCACTTTTGCGGTGGAAAGGGCTTTGGCGGAACTCGTTGTTAAACACAATTTAAACGCAGAAGCCATTGACTGGTTTTTACCCCATTACTCATCGGACTACTTTCGTGAAGATCTGCGTGGAAGAATGGAAAAGATTGGCTTGCCAATTCCAACTGAGCGTTGGTTTACCAATCTGGCAACGAAAGGTAACACTGGAGCGGCCTCAATTTACATCATGCTGGAAGAACTTTTTCACTCGGGCCAACTGAAAAAGGGGGAAAAGCTCCTTTGCTTCATCCCCGAAAGTGGTCGTTTTTCCATGTGCTACATGATGCTCACAGTCTGTTAATACTCAAAAACTTTCTCCAGCAACTATCGATCGGCTTAAATGTAGGGCTTCTACAGCCCCATCTAACAGCTTAACAGAGCTGGAACAAAGAACCGACGAGGGATTCCCCTCTCCTTTGATCGCACTTTGGGTACCGATAAAACGAACCCCGGCGAAATCAATGCGACTCTGGTTTAAAGTCACACCCGATTCGGCAATGATATCAGCTCCGGAAATAACAACACTGGACCTTAACAATGAAAGTGCAGGGCGATGAGATGAGCTTTGCAAAGTTGATGCTTCAATCGTAATTTGTGAATCAATGATCTCCAAATCAGTCACCACAGCATTTCTCAGCAGAGCACCATGGCAGTTATTAATCCGCAATGACGAATAGTGGCCCGACAGAATTTTTCCATCCTCCCGGTCACAGCGTCCCTGCTTTGCCTGGGCCGCTACCGGTAGCAGCATTTTAGCAACAGGGGCTTCTTGTAGTGCCTGCCACAATGCCACCTTAAAAGACTCAACATCATCAAGCATGGGAGAATGTCCCAGTTCTGGCAAAATTGTCAGTTTCACTTGCGGCAAAATCCAGTCCAGTACTTTTGCAATCCGCAACGACGCAATTTCATCCTTCGCTCCCCAGATCAACCACGTCGGAGTCATAATATTTGCAAGCAGCAGAGAATAATCTGTCTCTACCAGAGCCAGAGCAGCAATTCGGGTTGGATCTGCAGCGAGAAACTTCTCCCGCAGAAGTGGCGAAGACAGGATCCAACTTGGAGCAAGGGGCAGACGCGAGGTTTTTTCCAATAACAGACTGGCAATAGAGCCGAGGGAATTTTCAACTTTGGAAGACGTGAACGGGGAATCAAATTCAAGCAGTTGACGGGCAAAATCCTGACTGACCGCCAGCCGATGCAACAATCCTACGGAATCAATCAAAACCAGTCGATCAAGCTCGGATCCGTGGTGTGCTGCATACATCAAAGCAACGGCACCACCCAAAGAGTGACCGACCATGGTCACTGGTTTCGCTGGTAAACTCTGAATCAGCCAGTCTAAAAAAACCGCATAAGCCTCTGGTGAATAGAGTTGGTTATCCTTGGAAGAACGACCAAAACCAGGAAGATCTGGTGCTACGACGTGGTATTTTTGTGCTAAAACTGGCAAGAGCTCATCCCATAGGCTCCCAGCTTCATCTCCGATACCATGAATAAGTAGCAGAAGTTGCGGATTCTCAACTCCAGCCTCACGGAGATAGACCTGCCCTCCAAAAACCGGTTCGGCAACCACCCTCTCTACCGCCCAATCTGAGGCCGACACCAAGGATACAGGAAGGAGTACTAGAAAAAAAACAAACAGAGGAACATAAGTCACCCGTACAATTTTTCTCCAGTAACAAACAACCAAATCAGCCCCCTTTTCGCTCCCGAGAAATAAATTCTGCCAGGCTCCGCAATGACTGCAGCACCTCACGGCTGGTCTTTTCACCGCCAATCCGCACTCCGTAGGTCTTTTGTACTGCAACAACAACCTCGACAGCATCAAGAGAATCGAGTCCGAAAGGGGAGTCAGGGCCTATCAGGGGAGTTTCTGGAGAAATTTCCTCTGCTGATACATCCTCAACATTACAAAAATTAATGATCAGTTCAGCCAGTTCATATTCTAAAGAACTACTCATACCTGCTTACTCCTGTACCGCTTTTAAGTCTAAATTGATAGTTTATACTGGTTCCTGATGATGCCGTTCAATTCCCCCGCCGCCAGCGGTGAAAGATAATCATAGCAACAATCATACACAGTAGAAAAAAACCAGCCAATGCAGCAACACAAGGTAAAACTGTGACCACATTGCCGTCCCGAACGAAGATATCCAAAAAAGCATCAAGTCCCCAGCCAAGCGGAGAGATGACACTCAGATTCTGCATAAACCTTGGCATCACATAGATTGGAACCATCACTCCGCCCAGAGCTGCAGCGATGACAATCGAGACCGAACCAAAGATAGCCGCCTGGTCATAACTCCGAGCGATAACCCCAACCAGAATTCCATAACCACAGGCAGCAAGAGCTGCGCTGACGGCTACCAGCAACAATGCAAAGGGTGAAGAGCCAAGGTCCAATACCGGTGTTCCGAAAAGGGGCAGAACAAACTTGCCTGCCGCTAGCATCAAGCCGAATTGGATCATACAAATCAGCAGATGGGCGCTGATTTTTCCCAACAACAGGCTACTGCTAGTGACTGGCATCGTCATCAGACGAGTCAAAGTTCCTTCCTGACGTTCACGAATCAAAGTACCCGCCAGGGGGATGACGATAAAAAACATACCAAACAGGGTCCACGCCGGGACGTTCTGTTGGACTGAGGTGGGTAAGGTCGCATATTTTTCTGGTGACGCCAGTTCTTCATCCAGAGCAATTAATTGTTGTCCCGCCCACTCAAAAGAGAGCTGTGGCACCTCCGGCAACATACTCGCTGGAAACGCTCCCCCCATCTGTTCAGCCATACGATGTTGCAGCTCTTCTGGCAATAGCCGCTCAAAAGCGGCGCTTTTGCGTGACAGCTCCAAACCCATGACTCCAAGTCGCAGAGCATTCACCACAGCACTTCGATAAACGCCACGAACAGCGGGGTCAAAGACGATAACTATCTGACTGGAACTAGCGGGAGGATCTTCATGATTCAATGCGGCCTGAACCGCTGCTTCAGCAGCCAGCGTAATCTTATCTGTAAATGTTGCCGGGACAATAATTGCAAACTGATAGTCACCATTATAAACAGCCAGCCGTGCAGATTCCTCATCGACAGATTCACCGGCTCGGTTCTCTACCAGATTTAGAGCACCATTCGTTTGCAAACTATCGCGCAGTTCAAGTCCGGATTCGCCTTTATCCAGATTAACAAACAGAGCTGTTGTCGGTGCCCCACCCGTCGCTCGAAACAAATCATCCTGGATCAGAGAAAGAATCAGCACCAGCACCATCGGCATCACGAACAGCACCAGTAAACTGAGTCGGTCACGACTGAGTAGCAGCAGCTCTTTTTTGATATTCGCCAGCAGCACCATTATCGTTCAACCCGATCACGCAACTGCTTTCCCGTCAGCTGCAAGAAAAGACCTTCGAGGTTTTCACATCCTGGGGATTCATTAACCAACTGAGTAGGATGGCCACACGCGATCATTTGCCCACTATCGACAATCGCTACGTTATCGCAGATCTGCTGTGCCTCTTCCATATAGTGGGTGGTATAAATCAAGGTCACCCCTTGACGATTCAGCTCCACCAAACGCTCCAGGATCAGATTTCGGGACTGCGTATCAATCCCGACAGTTGGCTCATCAAGAATCAGGATTTCCGGTCGGTGGAGAATACCGGCAGCAAGGTTAGCACGGCGCTTCATCCCCCCCGAATAAGTAGAAACACGCTGGTCAGCACAATCCTGCAACTCAGCGAGTTGTAGACACTCGTTAATCCGTTCTTCGATCACCGAGGCAGAGATCTTATAAATTCTGGCGAAATAGCGTAAATTTTCTCGCGCTGTCAAACTGGCATACAGGGCGATATCCTGAGGCACCAGACCGATCTTACGTCGCACTGCCGCAGCCTGCCGGGCGACATCGTGACCAAGGATAGTGGCGCTCCCGGAGGAGGGCTGCAGCAAGGTACAAAGAATCGAGATAGTGGTCGTTTTCCCCGCACCATTAGGCCCCAGGAGTCCAAAAATCTGCCCGCGATTGACTTGCAGCGACAGCCCATTAATTGCAGGCCGATCGCTCCCGGCATAGCTTTTCACCAGGTTCTCTGTGGCAAGGACGATATCAGTCACGCATCACCTTCAGCAGATCTCCAAACAGGATTTGTTCCTCGGCGGCGCACTGCAATAGCAGCTGTGACAGATCATCGAAAGAATCTTGGATCTCAGCCCGTCCCTTGCAAACTCGTGATGCCAGCAATGCGAAATCACGCCACAGGTCACCAATTTCGGTGCAGTGTTTTGATAAATCAAGCAGCTTGTCATTTTCCAACACTTCAGCCGCTTCCTGAAGGAAGGCAGCGTAAATAAAACGGAACCCGCCACCACCAGTACCAATCTCTTCCTGCATACGGATCACATGGCCAAGATAGAGCAACGTTTGCTTCTCATCAAACTTAGCGGGCCACTTGGCTAACTGCCGAGCCAGTAAGCGGATACCGCGCACCCCAGCCAGCGGCACAGGAGTTTTCAGCATTCCCCGGCAGACCTCTTTGATTCCAGACGTCACCGCTTGCGGCAGGTCAAACTGCTGTGGCATTTTTTCGATGTAGTAAAGTTTCCCCTTGGGGGCAAGAGCACCTTTTGCAAAACGGGCCTTGCGTAAATCTGCCACCGGGCACCGGACCATCTCTTCAAAAATTGGATCGCTGATCAAATAATCGTTACCTTCTTTACCGATAATAACCAGATTGTGCCCGTTGAAATGAAACCTATAGGCCGGAGGAAAAAAAGGCAGCCAGAACACTCCGGTTTGTGCGCCAACAGGACGTCCCTCTTCAAGGAGACGATCAAGTCTCTGCTCCGCGACAACAGGGTTACTGAACTTTTCTCTTTTGATCTCAATCCCAAGCCTTTTAGTTGCTTTGGAGAAGATGCTTCCAGGGCCGGTTCGAAAAGTTGTCAGGGGGAGAAAGTTGAGCTTAATAAAAGGCACATAGGCAAAAAAGAGACCGCCACCAATACCAAAAGCCATGGCTTCAGAACAGGGAAACCCATGATGGTTTAAAAGGTTCGCGGTAACACCACTTTCACAGTGAGCAAATTGTCGATGAGGAAAATTAATTTTCACGGTTTACTTGTCTCTATTCGGAGGATCTTCAGCCAGCATCTGCTCGGGGTGTTTGGGAACCATGTGTAACTGCTCAATGTTGACGCCAAACAATTCAGCGTATGGGGCAAGCTTATCGGCAGCAAGTTTATTAAATATTGCCGGCTTCAGGTGCCGCTTCACCCGCCAGTGAGAAACTCCTGAATACTGTGCTAGCAAAGCACTATCCATCTGATTTTTGACCATATAATAAGCCAGGGAGCTCTTCTTCCCGGCGGCAATTTCTGCCAGAACCTGCTGGAGTTGATCCGCAATCGCGTCCCAAGCCTGTTGCAGGGCAATCGTCTTTACTTCCCAGCCGGAACTCTGCTCGAGGGTGTAGCGACCATCACCATCAACGGCATAGTTCACCTCCTGGCAACCTGCGTTCAGACCAAACTCTTGAGGTACATCTTCTTTTTTCATATTTTTAAAACCTGATTATCACCACAGTGACCCTGAAACGCAGAAAAAAACCGGAAGAACATTGAATAAGATCTTCTCATCTTGAATTTTTATCTCTCACCGCATTTGTCTCAAAGGAAATATCAGAACAAATACCCCACCTGGAACAAAGCCGAATTGACTCCACGGTTATCTTTTAGCAGATGACCGTTGGAGAGATGATGGAGGCGCAAACCCAAAGTCAGTGCGCGCCCGTTTTCAAGAGGGTATTCCAGTCCAACTCCCAGTTGAGGATTAAAATTAATCCTTGAGCCCTGATCCTTAACCTGGAAATCGGTATAAATAAGGCCAATTCCCGCCTCAGCATAGGGGACCCAGTTACCGATGCGCAAACGATTAAAATAATTCAGAGCCAGCATATTAACAGAGAGTAGTGTCCGTATGCGGCCATCGGTCGTCAATCCCCCGTTGATTTCCAATTTAAGCCACAACGACTCCGGTGCAGCGTGCCAGAAAATCCGATCATAATCGAGAAGCAGCTGTCCTTGCAGCAACAGCAAACCGATAGCATCAGGATCATAGGCTTTGCCCGCCAAGAGTGCGACTCCGTAGCGGTTCGGAGCGTATTCAGTAGAGTTATCATCCTGAGCATAAACGGACGGAGCAGGGCCCAGAAAACAGCTAAAAACAAGAGCAAGAATCAGAACCCGCATAGTGACCTCAGTTTGATAAACGAATCAGACCATAATCGCCACCTGAGCCGAACTTCAGGCAGGCTAGTCGTTCTTGGTCCAGTTTTTGCGCCGAAATAGTTGACGTGCTCCCGGACGTAACCGGATCAGGAGAAGCATAAAGAGTTCGGTCAGCTAATGACACTGCTGCTGCAGCCAGATCAAACCCCGCCGCAGCAGGAAAACTACCATACAGCGGCGCATAGGCAGCCGCCTCACGGCCATTGAGCAACTCTGCGTAATAAGCACCACACTCCTTGTGACCATCCGCACCGATGATTAATAAATCATCGTGGGGCACGAGAAGCGGACAAATCTGATGGTTTCCAAGGATAACCTCATCGATACAGCCATAAGTTGCATCTTCTTGGGCTCGAGTCAGCACAAAAAATACTGCTCCCTCACCAGCGACGGCGCTCTGTTCAAAAAAATCAAACGGCCGCAAAGGTCCATTTTCACCGCTTCCAAAAAACTGCTGGCGGCAGTAGTTCAAAACCGCACAGGATTCGTCTACAGCGCCAAACAGAACTTGATCAACCCGTCCTTCTGCCAGCCACTGTTGCGCACTCAGCAATGCTGATGGAACGGACATCTCAAATTGAGTCACAGTCAAACTTGGTGCTGTTGTTTTCAACTGGATTGAAACATGGGCAGCCGCAGCATTATGGACAGAATTGGAAAAATGGGTTGGTGAGCTACACGAATAGCCAAAGTCAAGATATGAATCGAGAAAATTAAAGGTCGTATTCAATGCCCCATAACCTGATGCAATAGCAACCCCGATCCGTGAGCGATCAGCCTCAAGAAGATCGGCATCCTTGAGTGCCTGGCAGGCACCGAGCAGAGTCATCCGCGAAAAATGATCAATCCTTCGCAGCGCCCGTTTCGGGATAAATTCATCCAACCCCTCGACTCCTGCAGGATAATGGGGGGGTTGATCAACGGTCAATACAGGCTGACCCGTACCAGACTGCAATGCTGCACGGAAGGCCTCAACGCCGCTGCCAAAGCTACCAGTGATTCCAATACCCTGAATTGCCATGCGCATGTCAGGCGTCTCCCTTAGAAAAGATCAGTACCCCGTTATTACCCCCGAATGCCAGTGATTCGGAGAGCGCAAAGTCACCACTAATCCGGGTATTTTCAGTAATCGGAGTCGCCGACAGTTCGGGATCAGCGGTTGCAAACCCGATACTCGCGGGAAGTTCGCCACGCTGGAGACAGGCAACGGTAAAAGCAGCCTCAATTCCACCTGCAGCACCCAGAGTATGCCCCGTATAGCCTTTTGTTGAGACAAAAGGGACTCCGGGCAAGACGTCATTCATCACCCGACACTCAACGCGATCATTGTCCGGTGTACCAGTGCCGTGAGCGTTAATAAAGGAGATCATTTCCGGCGTTACAGCCGCGGTAGAAAAAGCTTCAGCTAATGCCTGTTTAAGACCTGTTCCGTCAGGATGCGGAGCCGTCAAATGATAGGCATCGGATGCGGAACCATATCCCAGGAGATAGCCACGGGCTTTTTTGTGTTCCCGAACGGCTTCACTTTCCAGAATCAGTATCCCGGCCCCTTCGCCAAGATTCAAACCTTTGCGGTTAACATCAAACGGTTTACAAGGTTCAGTATCGCTGATCATCAATGAACTGAATCCTGCGTAAGTCACCCTTGCCAGCTCATCAGCACCTCCGGCAATGACAATATCGCAAGCTTTGGCTCTCAGCCATGAGGCCCCGATTCCGATCGCTTCCGTTCCGGATGAGCACGCGTTGACAACCGTCTGCTTTGGACCATCAAGATTCAGCTGCCGGGCTATCACAGCGGCAGGATTGCTACGCAAAAACCGCTGAATGATCTTCATATCAGGATCGCCCGCAGCCCCATCAGCTTTAAAGGCTCGATAGAAGTCATCACAATTGAGCGAGCAACCAACCGTTGTACCGATGCAGACACCCACCCGCTTGCCACGCAAATTCTCTGCTGTCCATCCGGCATCAGCTAACGCTTCCAATGCCGCTGCCAGTGCTAATTGACTGGTTCGGGCATAGACCGTTTCCTGATTATCGAGTGGCAACTTAAATTCATCGCGAAGCTCTAATACAGGATAGCTGACCGGATGATCGGTTGAAAACCGTCGTGGTGGATGCGGATAGCGTTGATTGCAAAACATGCTTTGCATAGATTCGGGAAGGTTCATCCCCGCCCCGGAAAGGCAGCCAAGACCGGTGATTGCAATCGGCGCAGAGATCCCCATCAAGCCATCCGTTCCTCAATATACTGAGCCAGGGTACTGAGGGTCTGGAATGCGGGTCGTCCCTCTTCCATATCCTTGATTTCCACACCAAAGTGTTTTTGGACAATGACAACCAGTTCAACGGCATCAAGGGAATCCAGCCCCAAACCGTCGCCAAACAAGGCCATATCATCTTCGATTTCTTCAGGTTCGACATCTTCCAGATTGAGATCCTCGATGAGGACCTTTTTGAGCTTTTCTTTCACGCTCATTGCATCACTCCTTGAATTATTCAGCTGTTTTGATCAGGGGGCTGATTCTGCCACATATCGAAAAAATTGAAAAACTGAAATGGGTGTTCAGCACAAAAAACTTCTAAGGTTTCCGCAAACTCTGTGACATAAGGTTGAAAGACATTGCTACCACGGCCCAAACCAGGCGGCACTCTGATAGTTTTATAAAGTTTCAACTCATATTTAGCAGCAGCGGTTTTATATGAAAAAAGGACGACAATCGGGGCACCGGTCGCCGATGCCAACTTATAAGCACTAAACGGCATGGTCACCGTCCCCCCCATAAATTCAACATTCACCCCATTGCGATCTTCGCCGAGCATCCTGTCACCCATCACCGACAGAACCTCGCCACGCTTGAGGACTTCTACCATCTTCAAAACGC
>JAZBPC010000225.1:0-6643 GCA_036351455.1 Desulfuromusa sp. | reverse complement strand
GAGCTCCGACAGAAAGAGCAGGACCACCAAGCTGAGGTTCTGGGTCTTTGTCGACGTTTATCACAGTTGATGGACGGAAAGTAAACATTTTTGGCAACGATACCGGAATGACCCTGTCTGTCAGGGATTTGTTATCGATTTTTTCCAGATCAAAAATGCCTACAACTTCACATCAACCATGATCTTTTATGCGATTGCCTCAGAACGTGGTTTGCAGATAAGTCCAAAGCTCTTGACCTATGTCAATAACTCTAAAGAAACAAACTCAGACTTTACTGATCTCAGCTATCTAATTTTAAATTGCGAAAATAACTTAGATCTTTTATTTCAGATTCAATATACAAATACCGCAGCAAAAAAGTTGGTTCAGATAATGTGGGCGGAATCGAGCATTGTGCTTGGGTTTTACTTATTTTGTGTTGAGGGGCTCGTTAATGTTCCTGGTTGCTGGCCAACCCGTAAGTTCATCTTTTAGGGGATTGATATAAAATGTTGCTGCCAGGTATTGCCGTTATTGTTGGTTTGATTCTTCTAGTTTGGGGCGCAGACCGATTTATTGAGGGGGCCGCTTCGGTCGCCAGCCATTTTGGTATGCCACCATTGCTGATTGGGATGGTGATAGTTGGTTTCGGTACTTCGGCACCAGAAATGATGGTGTCTGCCCTGTCTGCATCTCAGGGGAATCCTGGCATTGCCTTGGGCAATGCCTATGGATCAAATATTACGAATATCGCTCTGATTATCGGCCTAACGGCCTTGATCAGTCCAATAACCGTACATTCACAGATTCTCAAAAAAGAGTTGCCAATTCTTACTGGCGTGACGGCGTTGGCGGCATGGCAGGTGTGGGATGGACATATCACCCGCCTGGAAGCGGTTGTGTTGCTCCTCTGTTTTTTTGCTCTGATGTCCTGGACTATCTGGCAGGGGATGGGGAAGAAAGCCGATCCCCTGGGAGATGGAATTAAACAGGAACTGGAGCAACGTACCATGACGGTCGGCCGTGCGACCTTCTGGCTGCTGTTCGGCCTGTTCCTGCTGATAGCCAGTTCCCGGATGCTGGTATGGGGAGCTGTTGATATCGCCCGACTTTTTGGTGTCAGCGACCTGATCATCGGCCTGACGATTGTCGCAGTTGGGACCTCCCTTCCTGAACTGGCCTCGTCGATTATTGCAACGCGTAAAGGTGAGCATGACATTGCTCTGGGCAACGTTGTTGGCTCCAATTTGTTCAATACTCTGGCGGTTGTCGGCATTGCCGGAGTCATTCAACCGATGTCAGTCGCACCTGAGGTTTTCTCGCGTGATGTCCTGATCATGGCTCTGCTGACGATTGCACTCTTTGTTATCTGCTATGGCTTCAAGGGGCGGCCCGGCAGGGTGAATCGTATTGAGGGTCTGTTCTTGATAGGAGCATATATCGGCTATACCACTTACTTGCTGACAAGCGTTCTGGCCCCTTGATATTCTGCACCATCAGTACAATGAAATTTGATGACAACGTTTAAACCGGAGTGACTATGGAAAAATTAGTCTGGCTAGGGATTCTGCTTTATATCAGCCGGCCGACAAATGCTGCCGGTAGTGACAGTGAAACTTTATGAGCGAACAAAAAAGCAACGATACTGAAAAGCAGAACATAACGAATAAGCTGGGAACATTTTCAGGGGTGTTTACTCCCAGCATTCTGACGATATTGGGTATCATTCTTTTCATGCGGCTGGGTTATGTTGTTGGTGCCGCTGGGCTCCGACAGGCGTTGTTGATCCTGCTGATTGCCAATACAATTTCTGTGCTGACCAGCCTGTCGCTTTCAGCAATTGCTACCAACCTGACCGTTCGCGGTGGTGGTGACTATTATCTGATCTCACGTACTTTGGGGTTTGAGTTTGGCGGCGCTCTGGGCCTGGT
The DNA here is from genome assembly GCA_036351455.1 of Desulfuromusa sp. Taxonomy (GTDB): domain Bacteria; phylum Desulfobacterota; class Desulfuromonadia; order Desulfuromonadales; family Geopsychrobacteraceae; genus Desulfuromusa. The sequence continues at coordinate 4,732 of JAZBPC010000225.1, read as the reverse complement.
GCTGTTTATGGCACAGTCCGTGTCTATCGGTTTTTACTGCATTGGTTTTGGGGAGGTTGTTGCTGGACTGTTTGGGGCCAGTGAAATCGTGGCACAGATTATTGCCCTGTGTGCTATTGCTGCACTGTTTTTTCTGGCGTGGAAGGGGGCTGATTGGGCGACACGCTTCCAATATGCTGTCATGGGAATTCTCTGTCTGGCGTTGTTTTCTTTTTTTATCGGCGGAGTTTTGCACTGGGATGCTGCGTTGTTAGAGAACAACTGGACACCTGTTGCTGAAGGTCCGGGCTTCTGGGTTTTGTTTGCTGTGTTCTTTCCTGCTGTGACCGGTTTCACCCAAGGGGTCAGTATGTCTGGGGATTTACAAGATCCGGGCAAGAGCCTCCCCCTGGGAACTTTCCTTGCCGTCGGTGTTTCTATCCTGGTCTATTTTGCTGCGGCCATCTTTTTTGCCGGTAATTTGCCGCAAGACGTTCTCAGCGGTGATTTTCAAGCGATGAATCGGGTGGCGATAGTTCCATTTCTGATTGTCGCAGGTGTGTTTGCCGCGACACTCTCTTCGGCCATGGCCTCTTTTCTGGGGGCACCACGGATTCTTCAGTCTCTGGCAGCGGATAAGGTTTTTCCGGTATTGAACTTCTTTGCCAAGGGGGTTGGTCCGGCAAACAACCCGCAACGTGCCATTCTTCTGGCAACATCTATCGCTGTGTTGACGGTAGGGCTTGGCAATCTCAACCTGATTGCCAGTGTTGTGGCTATGTTTTTCCTGATTTCTTACGGACTGCTTAATTATGCTACCTATTTTGAAGCACGGGCAGCCAGTCCCTCTTTCCGCCCCCGCTTCAAGTGGTTTCATCAACGGGCCAGCCTCGCTGGGGCATTGATCTGTCTCATTGCAATGCTTGCTATCGACTGGAAGTCGGGTGCTTTGGCTGTGGCAGTGCTTTACATTCTTTATCAATACCTGAAGCGAACTTCCAGCACCAGTCGTTGGGCTGATAGTCAACGTTCTTACCATCTGCAGCAGGTTCGTGAACATCTGTTGCAGATTTCCCATGATCTTGAACATCCCCGCGATTGGCGGCCACAGGTTTTGACCTTTTCCGATGATCGTGAGCGACGTAAACGGTTATTGAAATTTTCCTCCTGGATGGTTGGTAAAAGCGGGCTGATTACTGCTGTCAGGATTCTCGAAGGTAAAGGGGCACAGCAAACGCGCCTGAAGAGTGAGGCAGAAAAAGAGCTTTATCAAGATATTGCTGACTCTGGTGTGCAAGCATTTCCACTGGTCATTAATGCCCCTTCCTTCGAGATTGGTAATCAGTTATTACTGCAATCTTTCGGAATTGGGCCACTGCGAGCCAACACGATCCTTCTGAATCATCACGGTGTCTATACACAACGGTTTTTTAGTGATCATTTCAAACGCTTTGGCCAAAATTTAAGAACCTCATTGCGGCTTGGTTACAACCTGGTGGTCCTGGATGCTTTAGAGGAAGAGTGGCTGAAACTGGACGAGCAAGACCCGAATAAACGTCGCATCGATATTTGGTATCAGTCCGGAAACACAGGTTCTTTAATGTTGCTGCTCGGCTATCTTATGACCCGTTCAGTTTTCTGGGATCATGCCCGATTAAGAGTGCTGGTCGCGGAACAGAACGAAAACCCAGAAACGACAAAAGAAAATTTAATTCAGGAGCTAGAACGGGTTAGGATTACTGCCGAAGCCGTTGTTGTCAAAGACTGCAGTCGTGCAACGATCATTGATGCCTCTGCCGATGCCAGTCTGGTTTTCTTACCGTTGGCCTTAAAGGAAGGGCGAATTATTGACAGTAGCGGAGAGATGGCGGACGAGTTGTTACCAAATCTTCCTCTAGTTGCTTTAATCGTCGCTGCACAACAGATCGATTTAGATGCTGAACCTGAATCAGGAGCCGCCGGATTGCTGGCTGACGCAGAAGACGCTATTTCTGCAGCTCAAAAACGTTTGCAACTGTTCGATAAAGACGTCGTGGATCTGAATGAGAACATAGAGAAAATTTTGGCTGAACTGCTCACAGCACGTCAGCAGAACAATGAAGCAGAGACTGAAACATTATATGCTGCGTTAGCCAAGGTACGTCAGCAACTGGATAAAGCAACCCGTCGTTCAGCCAAGGCCGATACGAAACTTGAGCAGGAAAAAAATAGACTGGAGAAGCTCAGAGAGGAATACCATTTGACTGAGCCAACCAGCGAGGATTAAGGGAATGCAGTCCACTAGACTTTTCGGCTACCGCCAGAAATGGAAGATCCAGATAGCCTCGGTGCGCAGCAAATCCGGCAAGGATCAGGACTATTTCTCCCTCCAGAAACGTGCCTAGCAGCACTGCCAGATAGCCATAATATTGCTGGTGTCCGTCGCCACTTCTTTTCTGAGGAAATGATCTTCTCAGCAGTTTTATGGAAAACGTGAAATGTTAATACAGGAGCGGGGCTATATCGATTGCGTTTTGTCCCTGTGGTGTGGAAGGGGTACGTTTGACAATTGCTTGTTGAGAAGAAATTATCAGTTCTTTTCAAGACTGGGCTGTAAGCAAGCAACTTCACCGTTTCATGGGTTATTCTTGTTTTCTAGGTGAAAATTTGCTGAGCGTAAGCTTCATTTCAAAAACCGCGCGTAAAATTTCCTCCATGCTATTGCTGAGGCGATGATCGTCATCGACCTTTCTCAGACGCTTGCCAAATGCGAGGCTGACTTCTATGGGGACTACATCATCTTGAGTTCCGTGGATAACGATTGTCGGCGGGAGATTATGCAGATCGAGATTTGCGCCAGCCGACCGATGAATAGCGGGGGCACAGAGGACCAGGCCAGCCACCTGCTCGGGGTGTTTTTTTTGTAGCAGTAGTGCCATCAGTCCGCCCATACTGGAACCAACGACAAGAAATGGGGCCGATTCTCGACTGATCTCCTGTTGAATGATTTTCAGCCGTTGTGCTTCATCTTTTACACCACTGCAATCCGGAGCAAGAACGTCTGCAAACTTCTTTTTCAATGCCTGGTACTTGCTTCCATGTGGACCTGATTCAAGTCCGTGAAGAAATAAAACTTTCATGTCTGTCCTGAAAAGCATCAAATCATTCAGCAAGAAATGATCATGAGTGTCATCTCTCTTTTCGTCAATATTAACTTTATCAGATATTTGTAAGGTTACCGGAAATTGAAATGTTGAAATACTCTTGACATGGTAAAAGATAATAATTCATACTGACTGAATGTTCACTCCGGGGAGAATTATTATGTCTGACACTGGTAAAAGTAAATCCGATACTATTCTGCTGGCAGCATTAAAGCTGTTTGCGGAAAATGGCTTTCACTGCTCTCCTATTTCGCAGCTGGCAGATTTGGCCAAGGTTGGTGTCGGAAGCATTTATCGCTATTTCAAAGATAAGGACGAGCTGATTCATGCCGTTTCGGAAATGGTTGAGAAATCCCTTCAGGAAGCACTTGCAGATAGCTTTGATCCCTCTTTACCGAGTCAGCAACGGTTTATTCAACTGATTACCCGTCTGATTAATTATCTGAGCCGTCACCCACAGGAATTTAAGTTTCTGGAACAATATTATAGTTCTCCTTATGGTGCTGATAAAAAACATGCAAAGTTTTTGAGCGAAGGTGCGACAAATCAATCAAACTTAATTGTCGACTTTTTTTTCAGTAATCAAGAGGGAATCATGAAAGAATTACCGCTGCAACTCTACGTAGCTATGACCTTTGGACCCATCAGTTTTTTACTTCGTGATTCATTCTCCGGGTTTGTTATTCTGGATGAAAAACTGATTCAACAGACCGCCGAAGCCTGCTGGGATGCCATCAAAGCGTAAGAAGGGTTTTGATCCAGTCTGTCACTGAAGGCTTTCCCTGATAATTTTTGCAAAATGAGTTCACAATAAATCTTTGTTTCGTTTTTTGATAGATAATCCATATAGAAACGAGTCATTGATAAACGTTGACAATACAGCCATCACACTTTTTGGAGGAAATTTGATGCAAACTGAGAGAATTCGATATAGAGCCGTTCAATGGGGACTATTATGCATAACCCTTTGGGGAGGACTTTTGCTGACGGGATGTGACCGGCAACAGCAAGCTTCTTCACCCAGCCCGATAAAGCAAGTTTCCGTAATAACGGTACAACCGGAGAAAATAACATTGACAACGGAATTACCAGGTCGTACTTCAGCCTTCAGGGTTGCAGAGATCCGCCCTCAGGTCAGTGGTCTGATTCAGAAAAGACTGTTTACAGAAGGAGCTAATGTTAAAGCTGGACAGGTTTTATATCAAATAGACCCGGCATCTTTTGAAGCAGCATTGGACAACGCCAAAGCGACCGTAACAGCTGCACAGAAAAATGCAGATCGGGCCAGAGCAGCACTGGAAGCCAGTGTTGCCAACGTCACGCGGCAAAAGGCAACCCTTACTCTGGCCAGCCAGAACCGTAAGCGGTTTGAGGAGGCCTATAAGAGCAACGCAGTTTCAGCGACACAACGTGATCAGGCTGTGACCGAAGCAATAGTTGCCGAGTCCACACTTCTTGCTGTTGAAGCACAAATGGAAAGTGATAGCACGGCTATTGCGGCAGCAGAAGCGGCTATCAAACAGGCGGAAGCGGCTTTGAAGACTGTGCGTATCAATTTGGACTACACGCAAGTTACTGCACCGATTTCCGGCCGTATCGGCAAGTCAAGT
>JAZBPC010000224.1:0-10429 GCA_036351455.1 Desulfuromusa sp. | reverse complement strand
CCCGCGTGTGAAATCGAAGAATAAGCCAACATCCGTTTTAGATCTTTTTGACTCAAAGCAACGAAGTTACCGATTGTCATCGTCAGCACAGCAAGAATCCAGAACAGTGATGTTAATTCGGATTGGAGACCATCTAAACCAACAATCGTCACTCTCATCAAAGCGGCAAATGCAGCTGCTTTGGGTCCGGCACTCATAAATGCAGTAATCGGGGTTGGTGCTCCCTGATAGACATCAGGAGTCCACATATGAAACGGTGCAGCCGCAACCTTGAAAAGGAAGCCAACCAGCAGCAGCACCCCGCCAGCAATAAACATCGTGTTCATTGTGGTATCAGGGTGAGCTAAAACATAGGCAGCAATGCCATCGACCTTCGTAGTTCCGGTGACACCATAAAGCAGAGCCACACCATAAAGGAGGAATCCGGTCGAAAAGGCACCGAGGAAAAAGTATTTAAGTCCGGCTTCGTTTGAACGAGTCTGGTTGCGAAAGAAACCAGCCAGAACATAAAGCGAAACTGATAGCACTTCAAGGCCGAGGAATATTGTCATCAGATCAGTTCCTGATGCCATCCACATCGCCCCGGCAGTCGTAAACAGGATTAAAGGATAAAATTCACTGACAGGGAAGTTTTCACGCTTCAGATAGTCGTCAGACATCAGAATCGTCAATCCGGCAGCAACGATGCAAATCATACTGAAGAATGTCGCAAAGTTATCAAACAGGACGCTTCCTGCAAATCCGGCCTGCGGATTGTTCCAACCAGTAAGGGTCACAAACCCGGTAACGACCAGAGCGACAATACTCAGCCATGCAACGTGCGTGGTGCTTCCACGTTTGGAAAAGACCGACACCATCAATAGCACCATACCGAAGACACAAAGTACCAGTGACGGCATGATTGCCTGAAAATTCACATTCTGGATGGCTTCTTGAACCAGATTTTCCATCTAACAGCTCCTCGGAACCAGTGTTATTTTAGCTTTAAATACAACTTCTTTAATTTCAATTAGTTTTTGTGCTCACCATGTTCAGCTGCCTGAGGCTTGGCATGAGCACCTGAATGCTCTACAGCTGCAGGTTGATGCATCTCGACAACCGCAACCGGATCTGCTCCCATCTGTACTAGCATTTTTTCCATTGCTGGATTCATCTTTGAAAAGAAGGTGTTGGGATAAATACCAATCCAGAAGATAAACAGCAACAGTGGCAACATGATGACTATTTCGCGTGCTGACAGGTCTTTAAGATTCTCATTTTTAGGATTGGTCACCTTACCGAACATGACCCGCTGGTAAACCCAAAGCATGTAAACAGCAGCAAGGATAACGCCAGTTGTTGCAAAAACGGCGTACCAGCGTAAACCACTCTGGAACGCTCCCATCAGGGCCAGAAATTCGCCAACAAAGCCGTTTGTTCCTGGGAGCCCAATAGAGGAAAAGGTGACAATCATAAATATCGTAGCAAAGATCGGCATTTTGGTCGCCAATCCACCAAACTCAGTAATCAGACGGGTATGACGACGCTCATAAATAAAACCGACGATAAGGAAGAGCGCTCCCGTCGAGATACCATGATTGATCATCTGGATCATGCCACCGGCAAGTCCTTGCATATTCAGCGCAAAAACGCCAAGCATAACAAAACCAAGGTGAGCAACGGATGAGTAGGCCACCAGCTTTTTGATGTCATCCTGCATCATCGCAACCAGAGACCCGTAGATGATGCCGACGACACTTAAAAAGGCCAGGAAAGGGATAAATGTTGGCAGGGCATCAGGAAACAGTGGCATCGCAAAGCGGACATAGCCATAGGTTCCCATTTTCAACAGTACAGCCGCCAGAATAACCGATCCAGCTGTCGGCGCTTCGGTGTGAGCATCAGGCAACCAGGTATGGAGCGGGAACATTGGTACTTTGATCGCAAAACTGAAACCAAAAGCAAGGAACAACCAGAACTGGGCATTATATGGAAGATCCAGCTTATAAAATTCCTGGATACCGAAACCGTTCATCGGCGCGCCACTTTTTACAGCAAAGTAATACACAAAGATGATAGCCACCAGCATGAGCAGGGAGCCAACAGCGGTGTAGATAAAAAACTTGACCGCTGCATATATCCGGTTTTTACCACCCCAGATGCCAATCAGGAAGTACATCGGGATGAGCATGAGCTCCCAGAAGATATAGAAGAGAAACAGGTCAAGGGAAATAAAAGCACCGAGCATGCCAGTCTCAAGTAACAGCAACATTGCCATGAAACCTTTGACATTCTTCTCGACCGCATTCCAGGTGGAAAGTATCGCTATCGGCGTTATGAACGTTGTTAACATAACCAACCAGAGGCTGATCCCATCGACTCCCAGGTTGTAGTTCATCTGGAAGAAGTTGCCAATATTTATCCACTCGTAAAATTCACGATAATGCATTGCACCTGAGGTTGTAAAAACATTATCAAATGCCAGAGGCAAGCTGATTGCAAAGGTTACCAGGGATACTGCCAGGGTAAACACTTTAAGCAATGCACCATTGTCCCGTGGGATAAAGAGGAGAAACAGTATCCCCAACAATGGGAAGAAAGTCATAATACTGAGAAGGTAATCAGCCATGTGGAATCGCTCCTTGTAGCTCTATCGTAATTCGCTGGCGAACAAATATATTAAATTAACTAAAAGACAAAAAAGCCGACGATCACGACTACGCCGACCACCATGGCCATTGCGTAGTTATACAGGTAGCCGGTCTGTGTATAACGGAGGCCAGCTCCAAGTCCCTTGACAACCCAGGCGCAACCATTAACAACACCATCGACAACTTTGACATCAAAACCCTTCCACAAAAATGTACCGAGTCTCTGGCAGGGGATGACAAAGACGGCATCGTAGAGTTCGTCGATATACCATTTATTGAAGATAACCTTGTGGGCTCCAGAAAATTTGGCAACAAACTTTCCTGGAAGTTCAGGATTTTTAATGTACATAACCCATGCGGTAAAAATACCAACAATCGCAATCGCAACCGATATCGCCATCAAGGTATATTCCGTAGCATGTGAACCGTGGGCATGAATGCCATTGAGATGCTGTGCATGTTCAAAAACCGGGGCCAGAAAATGTTCAAACCGGTTAGCGCCACCAAGAATAGCCGGAATACCGATATAACCACCGATGACAGCAAGGAGACCGAGCACCATCAGTGGAATGGTAATTGTGAAAGGGGACTCTGGAATATGATCTTTTGCCCGGACATCAGTTTTCTGTTCACCAAAGAAGGTCATGAAGACCAGACGGAACATATAAAATGCCGTCATCCCTGCAGCTGCCGCGCCAAGAACCCAAAGTAACCAGTGCCCGCGGGTTGAACCAAATGACCACCAGAGGATTTCATCTTTTGAGAAAAAGCCGGAAAACAGTGGAATCCCCGAAATAGCGATGGTTGAAACCAGGAACGTAATGAAAGTAATCGGCATTTTCTTCCGTAAACCACCCATATTGCGCATATCCTGTGGATCATCATGCAAATGAGCATGGTGATACGCATGATGCATACCGTGGATGACTGAACCGGAACCAAGGAAGAGACAAGCCTTAAAGAATGCGTGGGTCATCAGATGGAAGATACCAGCTGAGAAAGCACCAACACCCATCGCCAGGAACATGTACCCCAATTGAGATACAGTTGAGTAAGCCAGCACCCGTTTGATATCGTTTTGAGCCAGACCGATAGTCGCAGCAAAGAAGGCTGTTAACCCACCGACAATAGCAATCGTCATCATCGTCGCTGGGGCCATGGCGAAAAGACCATTCATCCGGCCGATCATATAGACACCGGCGGTAACCATGGTCGCCGCATGGATCAATGCTGAAACAGGCGTCGGACCTTCCATTGCGTCTGGGAGCCAGGTAAACAATGGAATCTGTGCCGATTTCCCCGTCGCTCCCAAAAAGAAGCAGAGGGTCACAACCGTAATTAACAAGCCACCAGATTCAAGTAAGTGACCACTTTCTGCAATCTTGACAAAGTTAAGAGTCCAGACGCCCTTATTGGCAAGAGCCCAAAAAAGAGTCAGCAAACCGCAGAGGAAACCAAAATCACCAACCCGGTTGACGATAAATGCTTTATTTGCAGCAGTACTGGCACTTTTCTTCTCGTAATAATAACCAATCAAAAGGTAAGAACAGAGGCCAACACCTTCCCAACCGATAAACATGACTAATGCATTTCCGCCCAGAACCAGCATCAACATCGCAAAAGCAAACAGGTTGAGATAACTGAAGAAACGGTAATAGCCTACTTCACCATGCATATAGCCAATCGAGTACAAATGAATCAGGGTGCCGACACCAGTAACCACCATAATCATCACAGCGGACAAAGGATCCAGCAAAAGTTCCCAATTAAGCTGAAAGTTTCCAACTGTCATCCAAGAGGCCAGAACCAGTTCATGAACTTTTTCAGTATCCCCAAGGAGCTTGAAAAAGTTTTGCGCTGCAACCAAAAAAGAAAGAAACATCAGTCCGGTTGCAATGCCACCGATCACCGCTTCATTTTTAATCTTTTTACCGAACAGGCCATTAAAGATCGCCCCGACCAGCGGGAAAAATGGGATGAGCCACAGATTACTGTACATCAAACTCTCCTATTAGCTGAAACACCCGGAAAAGTAGAGTGATCACCATTTGAGCATTTTGAAATCGTCAACATCGATGGAATCTTTGTTACGATAAAATGCAATCATCAACGCTAAACCTACGGCTGCCTCAGCAGCAGCAACTGTCATGACAAAAAATACAAAAATCTGACCATCCATATTGCCCACATGGCGTGACAAGGCAATAAAAGTCAAATTGACCGAGTTGAGCATCACCTCAATACACATAAAAATGACAATGGCATTCTTTCGAGTGAGCACACCAAAGGTTCCGATGGCAAACAAGATAGCGCTCAACAATAAATAATGATTTACGGTAATCATGGTCTATCTCCCGAATGAACTCGATTAAACTTCGCGCTTTGAGAGGACAACAGCTCCGACAATCGCTACCAATAACAGGATCGAGGCAATCTCAAAGGGGAGCAAAAAATCAACAAACATGGCCCTACCGATAAGCTCAGTGTGTCCATAACTTGAAATCACTTCACTGGTCACGCTGCCACCTGTTCCAGTTGCTTCACCAGCCCTGATAAAGTAGTTAGAAACAAAAAGAACCAGTGCTGCCAAGACTCCTGACGCTGGGACCGCATGGGTGTAGCGCGTCTTCACGGCCAAACCAAGATTCAGCAACATGATGACGAAAATAATCAGCACCATAATCGCTCCGGCATAGACCATAATTTGGATAGCGGCCATGAAAGGGGCTTGCAACATGGTGTAAAACACCGCTAAACAAAGAAAAGTCGTTACCAGATTTAAAGCACTGTTAACAGGATTTCGACATTGGGTTACGAAAATTGCCGAAATAATTGCAACCGTCGCAGTGAGATAAAAAAGAATCGCTTCCATGATAACTAGAGCTCCTTCTTACGACTTGAGAAGACGTTGCTTACCAAAGTCAAAATCTTCACGGGTGAAGTTTGCCAGTTCGTAAGCATCTGTCATTTCTATAGCTTCTTTTGGACAGGCTTCAACACAGTAGCCACAGAAAATACAGCGCAGCATGTCGATTTCAAAGACTTCCGGATACTTTTCACCTGCTTCGTTTTCCGCCGCTACAACCGTGATACATTTGGCAGGGCAGACTGTCGGACATAGATAGCAAGCAACACATTTTTCGCGATCCGCGGCTGGAATCAAGCGATGAAGCCCGCGGAAACGGGGTGACATTTCCAACTTCTGCTTCGGGTATTGTACGGTTGTGCAATTCCCCGGTAACAGGTGCTTCAGCGTAATACTCAAGCCTTTGGCAAACTCTTTAAACATATCTATCCTCTACGCAACGTTTGGTTACTACCAGAGCAGAATTGCAATGCCGGTGATCACGATATTTACCAGAGCCAGTGGCAGCATGATTTTCCACCCGAGATACATCAACTGGTCGTAACGAAGACGCGGGAAGGTGGCCCGAATCCAGATGAAGAAGAACATAAATGCGAATACTTTGATCAGAAAATTTATCCAGCCATAAAATGGACCGCCCCAGCCACCTAGAAACAGTGTTGTCGCAACGGCGGATACGGTAATCATATTGGCGTATTCAGCCATAAAGAACAGCGCATATTTCATCGCTGAATATTCTGTACAAAATCCAGATACCAGCTCGGTCTCAGCTTCAGGTAAATCAAATGGGGTTCGATTGATCTCAGCCATAGAACCAATAACGAAAAGCCCAAAGGCCAGTGGCTGACAGAAAACATACCAGTTAGGGATAAAACTGAGTGATTCAATTCCCCATAGAGGGGTCTGTTGTACTGCTACAATGCCCCGCAAACTCAGTGTTTCTGAGAGCATAAAAATTGCGACAATGGAGAGACCCACTGCAAGCTCGTAAGAAATCATTTGCGCTGTTGAGCGAATACCACCAAGCAACGCGTACTTACTATTAGAAGCCAGACCGGCCAGAACGATTCCATAGACTCCAAGGCCCGCCATCGCTACAACAAAAAGCAAGCCAATATTCAAATCAGTTATCTGCATTGGAACAGCGTAGACAGTGCCATCATAGGTAAACTGAAGGTCACCACCAAAGGGGATAACTGCTATTGAAATGAAAGCTGGAGCCAGAATCATCATTGGGGCGAGGATAAATGCAAACCAGTGCGCCTGAGAAGGGATGATATCTTCTTTAAAAAAGAGCTTCAACCCATCTGCAATTGGCTGCAATAGACCTTTTGGCCCTGTCATTGTCGGTCCCATCCGGGTTTGCATACGACCAATGGTCTTACGCTCTACCCAGGTCGCATAAGCAACTATCAATAACGTCACAACAAACGCTACTGCAATCTTCACCAACATGACCCCTGTAAATAACCAGGGTGTTTCCGAGAGTGTCAAAACTTCTGGCGTCATGACCATCCTCTTCCTTCATCAGTCTATGGCATCTCTGCCGTTTACCGCCGGCAATATCAACCAGCAATCCAATATAATTTAATGGAAATCAAACCAACTAAGATCAGCGGTCGATTTCACCAAGGACAATATCGAGAGTACCGATAACGGCAATAACATCGGCCAACAACTTCCCTTCAACCATCTGTGGCAACCCTTGCAGATTGACGAAAGATGGAGGGCGTATCTTCATCCTGAATGGATAAGCCGAGCCATCGGCCACAAGATAGAAACCCAACTCACCCTTAGGCGCTTCAACACTTTGATAAATTTCACCTGGCTCTGTCTTAAAACCCTCAGTTACAATTTTAAAATGGTGAATCAGGCTCTCAATATTGTTAACAACATCCTGCTTTGATGGCAGAACGATTTTCGGGCAATCCGCAAGAATTGGACCCGGCTTAAGTTTATCCAGTGCCTGTAGAATAATACGGACAGATTGACGCATTTCATCAAGACGCACTTTGTAGCGGTCAAAAGTATCGCATCCAGTCCTGATAGGGACTTCAAAATCGTAATCCTCATAACCGCTATAAGGGTTATCACGACGGAGATCATAATCGACACCAGAGGCTCGTAGCGCCGGCCCGGTGATACCGATATCGATGGCAGCTTCAGCACTGATTTCACCAACTCCAATTGTCCGCTTCTGCCAGATTTTATTACCCGTCAGCAGACCTTCGTACTCTTCAATATGTTCTGGCATGGACTCAGCGAAAGTGCGAATTTCTCCCTCAAGGCCATCTGGAAGATCATCGGAGAGCCCGCCAACACGGAAATAATTGGAAGTCATCCGGGCGCCAGAGACTTTTTCGTAAATATCAGTGATGCATTCCCGCTCACGAAAACAGTAGAGAAAGACGGTCATAGCTCCGATATCAAGAGCGTGACACGCTAACCACACCAGATGACTCTTCAAACGGGTCAATTCTGCCATAATGACGCGAATTCGCTGGACCCGCTCCGGGATTTCATCAGTAATCCCAAGAAGCTTCTCAACGGCGAGCACATAGCCAAGATTGTTACTCATCGGCGCAAGGTAATCGAGCCGATCGGTCAATGGGATTGTCTGGTGATAAGTTCTATGCTCAGAAAGTTTTTCAATGCCACGATGAAGAAAGCCTATATGCGGAGTTGCCTTCACCACGATCTCGCCATCAAGCTCAAGGATCAACTGCAGCACTCCGTGTGTCGACGGATGCTGAGGCCCCATATTGATGGTCATTGTTTCTGTGTTATTTGCTGCCATTATATGCCTCGTCCGGTTAAGGAATTAAAGCGTTGCTTAGGAAACTCGTCCCTTATAGGGCTCACGATCAGGGCCCTGCACAGGATAATCCTTACGCAATGGATGCCCTTCCCAGTCAGCCGGCATCAAGATACGGCGCATGTCAGGATGATTATTAAATTTGATCCCCATCAAATCCCAACATTCGCGCTCATGCCAGTTGGCCGTCCCCCAAACAGTGGAGACGGTATCAATATTGGCACCCTGCTCTTCAACCGGCGCCTTGATCCGAAAACGCTGCTTTGTCGTAATGTTGTAAAGGTTGTAGACCACCATAAACCGTGGGCTTTTCCCCATATAATCAACACCACAAAGGTCACACAAGAAGTTGTAACCACAATCATCACGCATGAAAGTGCAGATAGAGACAATCTGCTCCTTCTTTACGGTGACAGTGGTTTCTCCACGAAATTCAACAACATCCAGAATTTCTGCGGAAAATTTTGCTTTTATTTTTTCAACAATTGCTTGAGCACTCATTGATTTTCCCTATTATTCAACTAACGACCATCAGGCCTTATTGTGGATGACGTCACCAACACCAATAGCGGCACCAAACGTATTGCGCTCCGCTCTGATTTTGTCCTGAAGCTTCATCAAACCATAGAGAAGTCCCTCTGGACGTGGTGGGCAGCCGGGGATATAGACGTCAACCGGCAAAAACTCATCAACCCCCTGTACGGTACTATAGGTGTCGAAGATTCCACCCGATGAAGCACAAGCACCCATGGCGATAACGTAACGCGGCTCGGGCATCTGCTCGTACACCGTCTTGATAACCGGTACCATTTTCTTGGTCACAGTCCCGGCGATAATGATGACATCGGCCTGCCGAGGCGAAGCACGAAAGAGAATTCCCAACCGGTCAAGGTCGAACCGGGCAGCGCCGGTTGCCATCATCTCGATAGCACAGCAGGCCAGACCAAAAGTCAAAGGCCACATAGAACTCGCCCGAGACCAGTTAACCAGTTTGTCCAAACTCGTTGTAATAAAACCGCTACCGAGAGTCTTTTGCTGCTCTACTCCCATTCCAGAGCTCCTTTTTTCCAGACATAGACAAAGCCGACGAGAAGAATGATAATAAACACTCCCATCTCAACAAAACCAAAGATCCCAAGACGCTTAAACATAATCGCCCATGGATAGAGAAAAACGGCTTCGATATCGAAGAGAATAAAAAGCATCGCGACAATGTAGAATTTAATCGAAAAGCGCTCCTGGGCCGAGCCAATAATAGGCATACCACATTCATATGGAGCCAGCTTGACCTCACTCGGCTTTTTCACCCCGATAAGTCGGGATAAAATAACCGACCCCAGCGCAAAAGCAAATGCGATTCCCATGACTACAAGAATCGGCAAATAAGTATCCAACATAAAAACCGCTCCTTCCTTAGAAGAGATCAAACCATTCAGCTGTGCCTGACAAGCTGTCAGGTTACTCCGCAGCGTGTGAAAAACTAGGATAATTCCCCCAATATGTCAAGAGAAATACCGTATACTGTATGCAATTAGGAGAACAGAGGCATTTAGGTTCAAGTTTGATATTACAGCGGTTTTTGACAGAAAAAATAATTTTTAACTCATTTTTTTATCAAAATTCTATATTAGAGATTGCTTTTCTCGGGCTCATTTCGCCATTTCGATTAGCTTCCCCACCTGCTCATAATTAAAATGATATTGCTGACGACAATATTCACAAACAATCTCAACTGGCTCATGTTCTTCTCGCAGAGAGATCAGTTCCTTTCTTCCAAGACCAACCAACATATCTTCTATCTGCTGCTGATTGCACGGACAATAAAATTGCAGAGGGGTCTGTTGCTGCACATGGAAATCTCCACCTGAAAATATCTGCGCAAGAATTTCTGTGGGTGTCATTCCCTGCTTCAGCAAAGTGGTGGTTGGTGGTAATTCTTTTATTCTCTTGCTAAGAATTTCAATCTGGTGGGGATCACCCGGAGGGAGGGATTGAACCAAAAAACCTCCCGCGACGGCAACCCGAGCATCAGCGTCAAGTCCAACCCCCAAACCAAGACTCGACGGTACTTGTTCGGAATTGGTTAAATACCATGCCAGATCTTCCGCCACTTCACTG
>JAZBPC010000223.1:0-45698 GCA_036351455.1 Desulfuromusa sp. | reverse complement strand
CAATCGACAAATTCTTTCCTCATTCGAGGGGTGAGTATTCAACCAATGTGACACAGAATTGAAGGGGAAAACACGTCGGAAAAATCCGTTTGTTTGTCGTTCAATTTTCTGCAGTGCCATGGCCAGCCCTTCAGGATCATCAGTCAAGGTAACCGCCCCCAAGTCAGCATTAAATTCACGTACACGTGACAGCCTTAATTGTGCCAACATGCACATCTGAGGAGCACAAACAAGAATCAACACTAGCAACCAATTAACTTTCAGCTCAGTAAAGAGAATAAGTGGCAAATTCAAGAGCAACAAGATCTGACCAAACAGCGACAAAATACCGACCAGACGGCTGATCAGATCAGCAAGCCGCATGACTTTGATATCGTCGTTACGTAAATGACTGATTTCATGGGCCACAACCCCTGCAAGTTCGCGTTGGCTTAGCATTCTCAGTAATCCCTGGGAGATAGCGATGTACGGCTCTTCTCGGCTACCAACCGCCATCGCGTTCGGTTGGCGTATCGGCAGATAATAGAGAGATGGCAAATTTTCAAGTTCAGCCCGTTGTGCCAGTTGTTCGACCAGTTGATAAAGTTGTGGTGCTTGTGACCTTCGGAGCGACCGGGCACCATATAGCTGCATCAGCAAGTGAGGAGAGCCGACCGGGATAAACAGCAGGAAAACTGCTGTTATTGCTAATAACCAAACCAATGCCGCAGATCCCCAGATCAGCCAGCCGAGCAACACAGTGTAGCAAGCGAGAAAGCCGAGCAGAAGTACTGTCTGCAGGCGGTTTCTCCAAGAGTGACGAAAAAACTGTAGCTGGTTGATAGAGGATCTGCGGAACATCCTGTTAATCCTTTCTGTCGCTCGGACAGCTTTAAGCTGCTCAGGCGGCATTGCCTTTTCTGTCTATGACATCTTCAAATTCAGCATCAATCACGTCATCTTCCTGATGACCTCCGTGCCCCGGGTTCTGAGCAGATGCATCTGGTTGTGCATATAGCTTTTCAGCCAGTTTGGTTGAGGCATCACTCAGTGCTTTGCTTTTCACTTCTATCTCAACCTTGTCATCTCCTTTGATCGCTAACTCAAGATCGTTGAGCAAAGACTCAATGGCGGTTTTTTCACCGACATCAACCTTCTCACCAACGCTTTCCAAGGTCTGCTTGGTGGCGTACACCAGTGCCTCGGCCTGATTGCGGGCACTGATCAGTTCGTGGAAACGGCGATCTTCGTCAGCATGGACTTCTGCTTCCCGCTCCATCCGTTCGATCTCTGCTTCACTGAGGCCGCTGGACGCCTTAATCACCACCGATTGTTCTTTACCAGTAACGTTGTCTTTAGCTGAAACATTGAGAATACCGTTGGCATCAATATCGAACTTGACCTCAATCTGCGGCACACCACGAGGTGCAGGATTAATCCCTTCCAGGTTGAATTTGCCAAGTGATTTATTGTAGCTAGCTTGTTCCCTCTCACCTTGCAGCACATGCACGGTGACCGCTGATTGGTTATCTTCGGCCGTTGAGAAGACTTGGCTAGCCTGTGCCGGAATGGTGGTGTTTTTTTCAATCAGTTTGGTCATTACACCACCAAGAGTTTCGATACCAAGAGACAGCGGAGTGACATCAAGCAACAGCACATCGTTGACACTTCCCCCGAGTACCCCACCCTGAATTGCGGCACCTATCGCCACCGCTTCGTCCGGGTTGACGTCCCTACGTGGTTCCTTGCCGAAGAAATCTTTGACCTTTTTCTGCACCAGCGGCATACGGGTCTGCCCGCCGACCAGAATAATACTGTCAATTTCACTGGTCTTTAAACCAGCATCCTTAAGTGCCTGTTCGCAAGGTGCAATGGTCCGGTCAACAAGTTCGCTGACCAGTGTCTCAAAACGCGCCCGACTGATTTTCATATTGAGATGTTTGGGGCCACTTGCATCAGCAGTGATAAAGGGGAGATTGATATCAGTCTGCTCGGTGGTAGACAGCTCGATTTTTGCCTTTTCTGCTGCTTCCTTGAGTCTCTGCAGTGCCATTTGGTCGCCACGCAGTTCGATACCCTGCTCTTTCTTGAAATCATCACAGATGAATTCAATCAATTTGGTATCAAAGTCTTCACCACCGAGAAAAGTGTCACCATTGGTGGCCAGAACTTCAAACTGCTGATCGCCATCAACATCAGCAATCTCGATAATAGAAATATCAAAAGTTCCACCACCCAGGTCATAAACCACAATCTTTTGGTCACCCTTTTTTTCCAACCCGAAAGCAAGCGCTGCTGCAGTTGGCTCATTGATAATCCGCTTGACCTCCAAGCCAGCAATCTTTCCAGCGTCTTTGGTCGCCTGACGTTGTGCATCATTGAAGTATGCTGGAACAGTGATGACAGCATCTGTAACAGTTTCGCCAAGATAGTCCTCGGCTGTTTTTTTCATTTTCTGTAAAATTTTGGCTGAAATCTCCTGTGGAGACAAATCTTTGCCACCTGCTTTAATCCAGGCATCATCGTTCTTTGCTTTTACAATCTGGTAAGGAACCATCCCCTCATCTTTTTTAACCATCGGATCGTCATATCGACGACCAATTAAGCGCTTCATGGCAAAAACTGTGTTTTCAGGGTTAGTGACCGCCTGTCGCTTTGCTGTTTGTCCAACAAGAACTTCCTTCTCCGCTGAATAAGCAACAATTGATGGAGTTGTTCGTGCTCCCTCGCTGTTCTCGATGACCTTTGGTTTGCCACCTTCGAGAATTGAAACACAGGAGTTTGTGGTTCCTAAATCAATACCGATAATTTTTCCCATTTTATTTTCCTCCTTCAGATTTTCCTGGAAAAAATGCCAATCCAGGATTATTTAGATTCTTGCCATTCTATTTATCAAAGGCCATGCCAAACTTGAACAGCATGAAATAGGCGTTTCAAACTGGACATTGCCTGTATGCGACGTCACATTTGTTACATCTTAATGTCGCATGCGACACCAGTTGCGACACTTTGCCCCTCCTTAATCCGCAAACTCACGGGAGAATCTTCTTAATATCTTGAAATCACGAAGAAAAAAACTTTAGCATCTGATTTTTAAATTGGCACAGCATTTGATAGTGAATGAGTTACAACCACAGAATCCAGAACAGATACAACCCATTCAAAAGGAGGAAAAAATGGCTGGATTGGATCTATTTCAAGAAATGGACATTCTACGTAGAGAAATTGATCAAGCATTAAGAGGTGTAGGACGAAATTCACAGTACCAAACATTTATGCCTGGAATCGGTGCCGGAGAGTATCCACGAATAAACCTGAGCGAAGATGAAAATAACTACTACCTGGAGGCGCTTGTTCCTGGAGTTGATCCTGAATCATTGGACTTGAACCTGATGCGCGGAACCTTATCCCTGACTGGCGAACGTCAAGAGGATAGAAAAAATGGTCATACTTGGCATCGACGTGAACGGGGCGGTGGAAAGTTTATGCGGACCATTGAGCTACCAGACTCGATCGATAGTTCAAAAGTCGACGCTGAGTATCGCAACGGAATTCTGTTAATCACAATTGGCAAGCCGCAGAGCGAGATACCAAAAAAGATTTCTGTACAGGCAAAATAATAAGCACTAGTGATTTCAGATTCAAGAAACGGAGGACAAAAAATGACAAACCAAGAAATTACAAAGCGTCAAGATTCAATACCTACCCATCGGGAAGAAACTCGGTCTGTCGGACGAATTTTAACCCCAGCGGTTGACATATTCGAATCAGAGGATTCCTTAACTCTTGTGGCAGATATGCCCGGAATTGAGAAGGATGGCTTGGAAATAAACCTTGAAAAGGGTGTGTTGACCATCAACGGGGAAATGAAAATGGAGAGTCGCGGAAAAGCCATCGTGCGAGAATTTATTCCGGCAAACTACTATCGACAGTTCAAACTGTCAGAATATATTGATGCTGAAAAAACTTCTGCAGAGTTGAACAAAGGCGTGCTGACTTTGAAGATTCCGAAAGCAGAATCGGCAAAACCAAAAAAAATCGAGATCAGGCACTGACAGTATAGTTATATTCAATCTGGTGGCGGGATTTATCTCGCCTCCCACTGCAAAAACATGCGCACATAGAAAATCCCCATACCTTTTCAGATATGGGGATTTTTTACGTATCAACAAACTAACCAAAGGATTGATATCTTACGAGGCCTTCTTCGCCGTAACCAATTGTAGATAAATGTTACAGCAATTCCAAACCGTTGAAGAAGTAACCAAGCTCGAATGCCGCTGTTTCTGGAGCATCGGAGCCGTGAGTCGCATTCTCACCGATATTGCTTCCAAACTCTTTACGCAGAGTCCCTTCAGCAGCTTCAGCTGGATTTGTTGCTCCCATCAAATCACGCCATTTTGAGATAGCATTTTCAGCTTCAAGAGCCATAACAATACAAGGGCCGCTACTCATAAAATCGGTCAATTCGCCAAAAAATGGGCGTTCGCTATGAACAGCATAAAATCCTTCAGCTTCAACCTTACTCAAATAAAGTTTCTTCAAGCCAACAACTTTAAAACCTTCGGCATAAATACGTGCCAGAATTTTACCAGCTGATCCGGCGGCAAAAGCATCAGGCTTTATGATTGCGAATGTTCTTTCCATGATATTTTCTCCTTAAAGTGGATTTTCAAATCGAGGCGGTTTTTAGCATCAGTCCAGCAGACTGTCAAGATATTAACCATTGACAAGATCTATTGTTTAGCTAACTCCATTAACAACGGGATCACTTTACGTAACGCCATCCCTCTATGACTGATCCTGTTTTTTATTGCAGCAGAAATTTCTGCCATAGTTTTACCATATTCCGGAACCATAAACAGGGGGTCATATCCAAAGCCACCGGCCCCACGCTCCCCTCGCATAATCAAACCTGACACCTGGCCATCATAGGTCTCACAGCGACCATCAGGCCATGCCAGAGCGATCACGCAATGAAAGGCAGCCTGCCTTTTTTCGTCGATCACTGTATCCAATTCCTGCAGAAGTTTTGCATTATTGGCGTGATCGTCCCCTTGCTCACCAGCATATCGCGCTGAAAACACTCCGGGCGCACCATTGAGGGCATCAACCACAAGTCCGCTGTCATCAGCCAAGGTCAATAAACCACTAAATTTTGCCATCTCCGAAGCTTTTTTTTGGGCATTCTCCAAAAAGGTCGCACCATCTTCAACAACCTCAGGGGGATCGACGAGTTGATTCAGACCGACGATCTCAACAGGGGAATCACCCAACAAGCTTCGTATTTCTTTCAATTTCCCTTGGTTGCCGGTAGCTACTAATAATTTCATGATTCTAAGCCTAGTGACTGCCGCTGAAGAGCAGTCAGCTGTACACATCCCTGTAATGCCAGATCACGTAATTCATCTAACTGTTCAAGGGAAAAAGGTTCTTCTTCAGCTGTCCCTTGAACTTCAACAAATTTTCCGGAGCCGGTGATCACAAAATTCATGTCAACATCAGCATTGGAATCTTCTTCGTAGTTCAGATCCAGTAACGGATTCGCACCGACTATACCCACACTGATTGCCGACACACTATCCTTAAGGGGCATCTGCTTCAGTACACTTTTTTGAATCAAATAACTCAGGGCATCATGAAGGGCAACATAGGCTCCGGTAATTGATGCGGTACGGGTGCCACCATCAGCCTGCAAAACATCACAGTCAATCTGAACCGTGATCTCACCCATTGCATCCAGATCGGTAACAGCTCGCAAAGACCGCCCTATCAACCGTTGGATTTCCTGGGTTCTTCCAGATATTTTCCCCTTAGCTGCTTCACGCATGGATCGGCTATGGGTAGCACGCGGCAACATACTGTATTCTGCAGTCACCCATCCACGCCCCTGCCCGCGCATAAAGGGGGGGACACGCTCTTCAACTGATGCATTACAAAGAACTTTGGTTTCCCCACAGCAAACAAGCACTGACCCTTCTGCATATTTGGTAAATTGGCGCTGAAAGCTTATCGGCCGCAGTTGGTTCTTCAACCGCCCATCAAAGCGCTGAACCTTAGTTGACTCCATTTATTTTCTCCTTGGATCTCTTGGCATAACGGCGAATACCGTTATAAAGAGATTGAACCATTTGATCTTGATAGCTTGGATCTTGCAATTGTTGCTGTTCTTCAGGATTACTCAGATAGCCAAGTTCAATCTGTACTGTTGGCAGGTTTCCCCTTCCAAGTGACAGTCGGGATGACGGATAGATTCCACGAACCTCAATAGAGTTTTCCCGCAAACTCATGGCCAGATCATTTGCCAGGAGCATGCTGTCACTCTGGACAACTTCAGTGTCATCATTGCCAGAAGGATCAGAGACGTTTTCTTCGGGACGGACAAACAGACTAATGCCTTTAACAGTAGGTGAAAAAGCAGCCTGAGCATGAAGCAACAACCAGATATCCACATCATCCTTCGATGCAGATTGTAGCCGCTGCTCCATTGTCAACTCATAGTCCCCGTCACGACTCAAATAAATTGGGATCCCTAGCTTCATTTTCAACTGTTTAGCCAGTTTTTTTGCAACCTCAAGATTGAGCTGTTTTTCTTTATAGCCTGATGGTGAAATAATTCCGGTATCCAGGCCGCCATGCCCTGGATCAATAGCAACAGCTCTGATGATTGCCCCGTTATTTGTCGTTTTTTTATTCAACAGAAACGCGAATAATTTCTCAAGTCCGGACGAATGTTGAACTGGAGCGTTATCGACATCAGGATCAAGATTGCGGAAATAGATCGATCGGCCACTGAGTTGAGCTAATTGGTTAAGAATAAAACTATCTGTGACTCGAAGGCGCCCATCTATAAAGCGTGGTTTATCTTTCAAAGGGTAAAATTCATCACCAATTTTGAGGAAACCACTCGCAGGAGAGATTTCTCCCCAGCCACGTTTTGTGCGAATAAGAAAACTATGCGAAATTGAATTCCAATGCCCGGTCAAACCGACAACATCCAAAACATCTTCAACTGCAATATAGGGGACACCATCCTGCTGGTAGACATCGACCAATCGCACCGGGTCTTTACCACGCAAACCAATATCAACGGCAGACATCGATGTAAACGGTAGAAAAAACAAGCAGAATAAAATAATAGATAAACGCATCGGGACTCCCTGAAAAGCTGGATGGTTATAGCTTAGTCAGCAGCTTGCTGTCAATTGGATCAAGGTTTAAGAGATTGTTCAGATAAGGGATTCACCTTTTGTTGGTTCAAGATCAAAGGACTGAAATAAGCGCTGGATCAGTAATTCTTCCAGCTTCTGTTGCGACTCTTCATCTTCAGCAACATCTCGGACCTGACCTCCTGCAATCATCCCATGCCCTCCAGCCGTACCAATCCCCGCAATAACCTGCTGCAGGACCAATCCAAGCCTTGCCTCCGGGTTTTCTGACCGCATTGAAAGAATCTGGGTACCATTGAAATATCCCATTCCAAACACGTATCGTACACCTTGTTCCCGCAACAAAAAATCTGCAAGTTCAGCAACCAAATCAGGATTGTCAATCTTTTGCAGATTAAAAACCAGAAATTCCCCAAAAACACGTGAATTTTCGATGGCTTTATGAAAGGCAGAAAAATAATCACGTGAAACAGGAGGATGAATTATATCATAAAGAATCTGGTTATTAGAGGCGGGCAAAAGTTTCAAATAAGCTTCACGATCAGCTTTCGACCACTCACGCCCCAGGTCCTGAGTTTCAGACTTGATTGCATAGAATAAGCTGGTTGCAAGTTTGGTGTTAATTGAGACCTTTTGACTATTCAGGTACTCATAAAGGATAGTTGCCGAAGCACCATAGTTCTCTCGAACATCAACCCAGTAGATATCTTTAAGTTCTTTCTTGGGAGGATGGTGATCTATGACCAGTTGAACCGGATGTCCTGCTGGTAAAGAATTATTCCCAACATCCGGCTGTGTATCAACCATACAGATCACTGCAAATTGGCTGAGTTTAAGTTCGCAGATTGGCACCAAGGATATTTCGAGGAGTTCGACCATCTTACGATTCTCACTACGACCGATAACCCCACCATAAGACAAGACGGCATCCTGGCCAGTCTTAATCAAAATCAGGTGACGCAAAGCGACAGCAGATGCAATTGAATCAGGATCGGGATTGTCGTGACAAACAATGAGAATTTTTCCACGTCCACGCAACCATTCAATCATGTTGCTCACGGAATCAGCTTCAGTACTTGTATTCAGCTCATCCTCGACAACTTTTGTCTTATTCATTTGCGAACTCACCTTTCTGGATCGCAGCAAACACCATCTCGACCGCCTGCTCTGGGGTTTGGGCCTGAAGTGTGGCTGATATTTGTGGCAAGCTGTTCAGCTGCACCACGACCTTTCCCAACTTCAAACCGATTGCAATTTCCGATAAAGTCCCGTACTCCCCTTCAATTGCAACAAGAGCATTAGACGTTTGTGCGATAATGACATTCCGTGCATGCCCCATATCGGTTACAATAGGTAAACTGACATACGGATTGGCCGAATCAGCTGAGTCCCCTGGCAAAATCCCCAGAACATCACCCCCGGCCTCAGCACACCCGCGAGAAGCTGCCTCCATGATTCCTCCCAAACCACCACAGACTAAAATTGCACCATTTTCAGCAATCAAGCGACCAACCTGATAAGCGCAATTTAAGCCATGGGAAGAAGCATTGCTCGCACCAATGACACCGATAATCACTTTTTGTCGCATATTCAAGTTAATTAATTTCAAACATGGATTATTTCAACCGATCCATCCGACAATAACTCCAAGCCATCAAGGATTCCCCACGGAGAACTTTCAACAACAACAACCGGAAGCTGGAGAGCTGATTCAATGTCAGCAATAGAAACATCATCAAGAAAAAAATGACTTGCATCTTTCAGCATAACATCTGGTATCAGCAGTCCATTACCTAAAGATACCCCCTGCAACTGAGCCAATAGATCAGCACCTGTAATTAATCCAGCAACAGAAACATCAGGACCGAAAAAATCATTATTAATTGCTACCACTTCAAGGGCAACACCAGTCTTAGCAGCAAGCCTTTCAGCAAATTTCCTCAACTCACCCTGAAATAAGCACCCTGTGATCAAGGTCGCTTTATCTACCACCAATGATTCAATATCTTCCAGGACCTCAACTGCTTGCTGTCGGAATTGTACAATCATACCGACACCATTTTCAAGTTGGTGAAAATCTTCGTACTCAGAAAACGATGGAAGCTCATATTCTGCCAGCAAGTACAACTCATCGGCTGGAAAGACAAAGCGGCTACCATGCTGGGGTAAGAATTCCTTTTGATATTGATGAATGAGTTGCAAACACGATGTAGCATCTTGCCGGGACATTTTTTTTAATTGCGGTAGTTTATCCCGATATTTTGTCAATCCAACCGGCACAACCGCCAGGGATACGACATGTGGATAAAATTGCACTAAATCTTTTATCGTCTGCTGCAGAGCTTTACCATCATTGACACCCGGGCATAATACAATCTGGCAATGAAGCTTGATTCCCGCTGACGTCAAACGATCGATCAATGGTAAAATATCAGGAGCCTTTGTCCCCAGCAGTTTTTCACGCAAAGAATGATCGGTCGCATGGACAGAAATATAGAGCGGGGAAAGCTGGTCGCGAATAATGCGTTGTAAATCCGTTTCGGTTAAATTGGTGAGAGTAATATAGGATCCGTATAGATAGGAAAAACGGTAATCTTCATCCTTAATATACAGAGGACGACGCATCCCTTTTGGCAACTGATGGACAAAGCAGAACAGGCATTGATTGCCACATTGGCGCGGCTGTGGATGCTCTATTGTTAGGCCAAGGTCTTCATGAGAGTCCTTTTCCAACTCAAACTCCCACAGTTCATCATCGTCCCGGAGAACCCCGAGCAAGAGGTGTTCACTCTCTACATGCAGGTGATAGTCAACAATATCAATGATTTCATGATCATTGATGCTGAGCAACCTGTCCCCAGCAAGCAATCCAAGCTCTGCTGCATAGCTGCCGAAATCAACCGATTCTACCCTTACCATCTGACATTCTCTTTCTTAAATCTTAAACCTGAAACAATATCAATACCCTAGCTGGTTAATTTACAGGGCAAACATTAAGGGCGGCACCACCGGCACCGCCCTCAATGAAAACAATATCAGCTCATGTGAATTTAATCACGCCCGCCGTGTAGCCGAAAGTTACCGTCAATAGAAGTAATGGAACTAACCGCATGTTTATACACCAAAACATCACCTCCACATTCGGCTAAGATACAAAAGCTATCGAAGGATTTGATGTAACCTTCCAACTTGTCCCCGGTCATCATGACAAGAGAAACTTTGACTCGCTCTTTACGTGCCTGATTCAAGTACTGATCCTGGATATTAAATGGTGATTTAGGCATGTCCACTCCTTTACTCAAGTAAAAAATTATCAATAGATTGTACTACTTTATCAGACTTCGTTGAGGAATCAACCCAAATAATGTCTGCTTCTTTTCTAAACCAGGTTAACTGCCTTTTAGCGTATTGGCGCGTATATTTCTGAATATCACACAACATCTGTTCAGCAGTAATTTCAGCCTTTAAAAAACGGACAACCTCTCTATATCCAAGTGTTTGTAATGCTTTGAGATCAAACGAATAGCTTTCGACCAAACTTTTAACTTCATCCACCAATCCACTTACTATCATTTGTTCTGATCGTTGGTTAATTCGCGAGTATAGCTGAACTCTCGAAAAGTCAGGGGCTAATTTCAGAACACGATATGGTTGTTCAGAAAAACTGTGTTCAGCCTTTAACTCAGATAGTTTCCTGCCACTCAGGGTAAACACCTCTAGAGCTCTGACAATCCGGATAATATTATTAGGATGGATCGACGCTGCAGAAACGGGATCTACTTTTTGTAATTCACGAAAGAGGGTCCCAGAGCCTTCGTCAATCTCAAGCTGATGTAGTTGACTTCGTAATTTGGAATCACTTGAAGGCAACGCCGCCAACCCCCCTATCAGCGCTCGGATATAAAGCCCAGTCCCTCCGACAATACAGGGAATTTTGTTTCGTGCGGCAATATCTGCGATCAGGGGTTTTGATTGGTCAACAAAATCCGCAACGGAAAAGTCCTGGTCCGGGTCAATCAGGTCGATCATGTGGTGGGGAACAACTGCTTGCTCTTGAAGCGTCGCTTTTGCCGTTCCAATATCCATGCGGCGGTAAACCTGCCGGGAATCAGCCGAAATGATTTCCAGCGGAAATGTATCGGCCAGAGAAAGGGCTAGACCCGTCTTGCCCGAACCTGTTGGGCCACAAATAACCAGCACCGAAATTTTTGCCGCTTCTTTTTTCAATTTATTCAAACCACCATTATTTCCGCCGAAACAGGCGTTCAACTTCAGTAAGTGTCATGCGCTGAATCACCGGACGGCCATGGGGGCAATTTGCCTTGAAATCAATCTGGTCAAGTTCTTTAAACAGGGCCTTTATCTCAACGGTTTCAAGAGCTTGATTGGCACGAATAACGCTGTGACATGCCATCAGAATCAGAATGTCATCGATTGATTCTCGCAATTGGCCGGTCTTACCAATTCGTTCCAACTCTAATGCAACGTCAACAACTAACTTTACCGCATCTCTATTGACCAATAATAATGGGACCGCTTTTAAAGCAAAAGCTTTTCCTCCAAAGGGTTCAATTTCAAACCCAAGCTTTTCAAGCTCTCGCTGGTTTGCATCAAGAGCTGCTGCACTGTTAAAATCAAGCTCCAGAACCTCTGGAAAAAGTAACGTCTGACTTGGAATTTCCCCAGCAGAATAAGCATGTCGAAGTTTTTCAAAGCCAACCCGTTCATGGGCAGCATGTTGATCAATCAAAACAAGATCAGCTCCATCCTGACAGAGGATGTAACTCTGGTGATACTGTCCTAATATCTGCAAGCTACTGAAAAATCCGTCGGCTGCACTTCCCGGCAGGGAATACTGGTTGCCATGATGACTATCTTTATAAAGAGGGTGATTAAAAGAGGAAACACGAGGGGACTGATGGACTGCCTGTGAATCTTGTGAAAAATCAACTTCCTGGCTGTCAGCTTGCTGTGAGTAAAAACCCGTGGACTCCCTGACAACATCATGGTCTTGTGGTTTTTCATTCAGAGGAACCGTTTCGTTCACTGGTTCAGTCGGATAACTTTCGGCGGCTTCAGAAGGCAAACTGTTCAGCCATCCAGCAGGTCGGAGTGTCTGCTGCAAACTGTTTGCAATGAAGTCGTGAACCAGTGATTGTTCGCGAAAACGAACTTCATGCTTGGTTGGGTGGACATTAACATCGACCTGTGCTGGATCAATTTGCAGAAACAACACAACAACCGGATATCTTCCCTTCATCAACAAATGTCGATACCCATCCATAACCGCATGTTGAACAACACGATCGCGGATATAACGGCCATTGATAAACGTATAAATGTGAGATGTAGCTGATCGGGTTAACTGAGGTTGAGAAATCAACCCGGAAAGATGTAGATCTTCTCCATTTTGCTGCTCTAATGGTATCAGATCATTGAGCACAGATCTCCCCAGCAAAGCTGCAACCCTCTCTCGAACCCCTTTTTCACGTCGTAAATCGAGCATTATTCGATCATTATGCTTTAAGCGAATACTGACTGTTGGATTTGCCATTGCTTGCTTGGTGACAACATCAGCCGCATGACCAAGTTCTGTCTGTTCTTTACGAAGGAATTTTTTACGTGCAGGTAAATTAAAGAATAAATTTCTGACCTCAACGACTGTCCCTCGTGGAAGTCCAAGTTCAGAGACCGATTTAATCTTTCCCCCTTCAACATAAATTTGCTGCCCCAGACCATCTTCACTATCACAAGTTTTCAACCTCAGTCGGGAAACCGAGGCAATAGAAGCCATCGCTTCTCCTCGAAAACCGAGAGTCTGAAGAGCAAACAGATCTGCATCTGTGTGAATTTTACTGGTTGCATGACGTTCGAATGAAAGAAAAGCATCCTGGCGACTCATGCCACAGCCGTTATCTGTTATCCGGATAAGACGTTTCCCTCCAGCTTCCAATTCAATAAGGATATCTGACGCTCCAGCATCAAGAGAGTTTTCAAGCAGTTCCTTAACGACTGAAGAGGGACGCTCGACAACTTCACCAGCAGCAATTTTATTGCATAACTCTTCGGGGAGTACATGTATTTTAGTTTCCATAATTACGACCGTTACTCTTCTATTCATAAAAAGATAGCGATCGAGATAATTCCCGACCGCTATCCAAACACATACGGATGTTCAAGAAGATTTCTAGACTATTTTTCCTCCAACCCATCAAAAATAACTTCAATATCATCAAATTCATCATCTTGTTCTTCCTGCTCGGTTTCTTCTGAGGATAATGTTAAACCGACAGTAGCTAAACCAAGGTCTTCGGCTACATTATTGACAATTTCTGCAGTGACTTCTGTCGCATGTCGGAGATAAGCTTCAAATAAAGCATTATCACAAATTGTATTAATCAACCTTGGAACACCGCCTGAAAATTTATGAATCAGTGCGAGTGCCTCATCTAAAAAAGGTGATTCAAGACACTGAGCTACCTGTAGCCGATAGTTGATGTATTCCAGAGTTGCTTCAGTTGAAAGTGGCTTCAGGGTATACTTAAAGGCAACACGCTGCGCTAACGGCGCATCCAGTTTCATAATACTATCAAGCTCAGGCAAACCGAAGAAGATAATGTTGAGCAATTTTTTCCCGGGTATCTCCAAATTTAATAGCCCGCGAAATTCTTCCATCAGTTCACGCGACTGTAACATCTGTGCTTCATCAATCAGCACGACAGCCTTGCGACCCTCACTTTCAATCTCCAGAAGACGTTCATAAAGCTGCTTCAACATCTTTAAAGGGCTGATATCAGGGTTTTTTACCCCTAACTGCGTACAAATACGGGACATAATCCATTCGGGAGTTATTGCCGAGTGAATCATCACAAGCAACGATGACTCATATTTTTCGTAAGGAAGGTCATCAAGCATACGCCGGGCTAAAGTTGTCTTGCCAGTACCAACCCCGCCGACAAGAACAGCCAGCCCTTTATCTGTATCTACAGAGTATTTCAGGCGCAATAAAGCCTGGTTATGTTGCTCACTGTCAAAATAAAACTTATCATTGGGCGCGTTAGAAAACGGCTCACGGTCGAAATTAAAATGGTCGGTATAACCCATAAATACTCCGGATTAAAAGGATGTACGTTGTTCTAAAGGAAAGAGATTCTTTCCTTTTTGACTTCCGACACACCATTGTTCTCATCGTTAACCAGACCTAGGGTATTTTTCAATTGCGCAATCTTATCTCTCACATCGCGATAGTTACTATCCTGTGAGAAAACATCCTGGTAGCTTATCAAGGCATCATTGGGACGTTCAGCACGTTCGTATAGCAGGCCAAGTTCATATCCAAGATTCAGTCTCTGAATATCCTCCAGATGGGGCGAATCAAGGGCCTGCTGAAACATGAGTTCCGCATTTTTATAATCGCCCTTGTCTGAAAAACTGAGGCCCTTTAATGTTTGGCAATCAACAAAACGGGCCGGTTCCACTTCAGCTTTTTCAAATTCACTGATTGCGTCATCCAATAAACCCATCTCTCGATAAGCGATCCCAAGGTTGTAGTGAGACTCCATATCATCTGCAGCAATTTGCTCATCAACATCAGTTTTAAAGACCTTCTTCTCAACAACTTCATCAGTATTAAAAATATCGAGGCTAGAATCAAAACCAATATCAGCGAAACTCTCGGTCAAAGAGTTGGGAGAAGTGGTAGCCACCTCTCCGTCTGATTGTTCTTGCTCTCCTTGCAACAAAGCTTCAATTTCAGCAAGTTTCTGCAGACATTCAGAAGAATCAGGTTCATATTCTAAAATCCCCTGACACAATTTTTCGGCCTCGAGATATAAACCTTGCTGAATATAGAATTCGGCTTCCTCAAGGTCAGCCTGCAGGTTATGCTCGACTGCAGGTAAAGAACTTTCACTCTCTTCGTCTTCCATATCAAAAGAAAAGCTATGATCTTCACTTCTGATCTGATCCAAACCAGAGCTATCATCAATTTCCAGCTCAATAATGGCATCACTCACAGAAATGTCTTCAGAAAGATCACTATCAAATGAAGACTCTAATTGCAAATCAACAGAATCTTCTTCGACAATGTCAAATGTCAGATCATCGTTCGCATCAGTCAGTTCGAGATCAATGTCAGAACCAGCAATATCTTCCTCGGCGGAACCCAGCAAAGAATCAGAAAGAGTCTCAGCAATAATGAACTCTTCTGGTTCATCAGGCTGTTCTGAAATAATATCTAAAAGCTTGTCGCCCTCTCCAGTAAGTTCATAAATTGAATCCAGAGTGCGTAAAACAACACTATTATCAGCAAGCTTTTCTTTTAAAATTTCATAGTATTCTTTTAAACGATCTAAGCGATCAGCCTTGAAGAAGGTATCTTTCCAATCTTCCAGTTCGGCAAGGGCGCGATCATATTGAGTCCCGTCGATCTGACACTTAATCAATGATTCTCTAATATCCAGATCTGTTGGATCCATCCCTAATAGTATTTGATAGGTATCACAGGATTTAGCCCACAGTTTAAGATCAGAATAACCGCGACCAAGCAATCGGAGTAAATCAGGATCTTTGGGCTTATCCTTTAAGAGATTCTCGATGATTTGCACACCTCTGCCATAATCACCTTTTTCATAGAAAGCCAGTGCAAGCCCCATCTGTAGCTTTTTATTTTTCGGATAGAGAGGAAGAAACATTTTATAGAGCTTGAGAATTTTATCAAAATCACCCTTGTCACTCAGAATTTCAAGAACTGATTCAAGCTCAGCATAACCTTCATCTTTTCGCTCGTTATTTGCGTAAACCTCGGCAAGTTTCACCCGTACATTCAGGTTATTCAGGTCAAGATCACGCATTTTTTCCAGAGTTTTTATTTCATCTGCGAGCATCCCATTCCGGCCATAATAATCGACCAGATTGCGATACTCAGTCATCGCATTACCTACAAGGCCCTGCTTTTCATTCAATTCTGCAAGTCGATTAAATATAGAAACCTGGCTGGGATCAAGGCGCTGCATCTGTTTGTAAATTGCTATTGCCTTGGGATAAAAACCATTGCTGGAAAAATATTTTGCAATCGATTCATACTGTTCATAAGCTTCTGCATTTTTGTTGGTACGAACATAAAGTTCGGCAAGTTTTTGCCGCGAACGGACATCAGCGGGATCCAATTCAACAATCTTGGCGTAATCCTTAATAGCCTTGGCGACTTGTTTCTTTTTCAGATTCTTCTGCGCCGATTCAAGTAATTTATCTTTATTCGTTGCCAAAAAAAACTCCCCAAAGTGACGTTTTCATTTAGAATTTAATATTAAAACATACGCGATATATTTATTAAGTGTCAAGTCAGGACATGACCTCATAAAAGCCCCATAAGACATTATTAGAAATGTCTCAAAAGGAGAGTAGCACATTTTAAAAACAAAGAACAATAATGAATTCTTGCTTATTTAATTTTTTCCAACCTTTTAGTTTCATCAGCGGTCAAGTACCGATATCGTCCAGTCATAATCTCTTGCAAATCAAGGAATCCCAAGCGAATACGTTTAAGCCTGACAACCGTTAAACCTAATACGTCACACATCCGTCTAACTTGACGATTTCGACCTTCGTGAATCGTTAATTCAAACCAACTGCTCCCCCCAGTTATGCGGATATTCTCAACTTTTGCTGGGGCCGTTCTCCCATCATCAAGAGTAACACCCCGCTCTAGGCGCTTTGCCATATCGGCGGATAAAAGACCACGGACCTTAACTAAGTAGGTTTTTTCTACATGGTAACGCGGAAGGCTGATTCGCTGAGCAAGCTCTCCGTCATTCGTAAGCAGCAGCAAACCTTCGGTATTATAGTCAAGGCGGCCTATTGGAAACAGACGCTGGGGTATATCGGTAAGCAGATCTGTAACCAATCGGCGTCCTTCTGGATCTTTAAGGGTTGAAACATAACCGCGCGGCTTGTTCAGCAAAACAGTGACTTTTTCCTCCGCTGCAGCCAAGACCTTCCCATCAACGCGGACCTGATCAGTCACTAAATCTGCACGATCACCCAATTTAGCCGGTTGACCATTCAATAAGACTCTTCCTTCTTCAATCCACTTCTCTGCTTGCCTGCGTGAAGCCAGACCTGCCTGAGAAATCAATTTTTGCAGTCTTTCAGCCATAATATCACTCAGCTAGTTCAGGGTTCAAAGGATCGGCTTCAGTTAACTCGGGAGCTAAAGCAGAAAATTCTTTCAACGTAGGCAAATCATTCAAATCGCGTAACCCAAAAAGCTCAAGGAACTGTCGGCTGGTACCATACATAAGAGGCCGCCCTGGTACATCTTTTTTACCGAGAATACGTAACAAATTTTTATCCAGAAGGGTTTTCATCACGCCACCAGAGTCAACTCCTCGCAGATATTCAATTTCAGCACGAGTCGCCGGTTGTCTATAAGCGATTATAGCTAATGTTTCCAGCGCTGCCTTGGAAAATCTGGTAGCACGTTCTTTATTTAATTTTTTCAACCAGGGAGCAAGCTCCACAACAGTTCTGAATTGATACCCCCCCGCGACTTCGGCAAGATAAAAACCGTGAGCTGATGACGAAAATTGTTGTTGTAACTCTTCGACAATCGGTCTTAAAACCGTTTTCGGTTGCTCTGTCAACACACTCAAACGGTCAAGCGATAAGGGACTGTCGGAAGCAAAAACATAAGCTTCAACAAGTTGGTGTAAATTATCCATATTCAAACAAACTCCTGTGAGGTGACAGTTTTGATAATTGATCAGGTGAAACCGCTAACACCAGCCAAATTTCGCTAAAATCACCCATTTGCTCAATATTTATAACGTGCATTTTTACCAGCTCAAGAGTCGCGATAAAGGTTACAACCAACTCACTACGGGAATAGTTATTAGAGAAGATTTCTCTGAAACCAAGTCGTTTTCGTTCCAATAATTTATCAGTGATGTTGTCAATATATTCAGCAACAGAGAGAGTTTCCCGAATAACTTCATGAAAAACTTCTGGCGGTTTCTCTTTTAATAACTGATACATTGCATCTGCCAGTTGGTAGAGACCGACAGGAACTTCACTATCTTCACCATCATCAGTCATAAAATCAGAGAATTGAAATTGAGCTGTAAAAACATCTCTTTCTAACTGCGGCATATTTTGAAATACCTCAGCAGCTTCTTTATACCGTTGATATTCTAGGAGCCTTTTTACCAGCTCTGCACGAGGGTCTTCATCCTCTTCACTGATTTCGTCACTGACGGGCAGCAACATCCTTGATTTAATATGAATAAGGGTTGCAGCCATAAGTAGAAATTCACCGGCAATATCTAGATCAAGATGCTGCATCTGTTCAATAACCGACAAGTATTGTTCTGTAATCTCAACAATACGGATATCATAGATATCCATTTCATGGCTTTTAATCAAATGAAGTAAAAGATCGAGGGGACCAGAAAAATTATCAAGACGGATTTGAATAGCCATTATCGTTCAGTGACCGAACAGAAAGTGTATAGCCTTTTCAACCAGCTGCACATCTTTCCCTGCCATAAACATGACCAGAGTATTAATAATAGGTCCAAGGACCAGAGACCATACATCTGTAAAAAACACTAAAAAAACAATCAAAACAAAGCCAAAGGGCTCCAACCTTCCAATCAGTCCAGCATATCGTTCAGGAAGAATCCCCGTTAAGATCCTGCCGCCATCCAGTGGAGGCATTGGAATAAGATTAAACACCCCCAGAAGAATATTAATATAAAGGCTGAATCCAGCCATCATTTTAACCGGTGTAACAAATTGGATGTATGTATGCGATTGTCCGAATGACATCTGATCCAACATGACTAATCCACGTAACAGTAGAGCAGAAAAAATGGCTAATAATAAATTTGTTGTTGGGCCAGCCAGAGCAACCCAGATCATATCCCGCCGTGGTCTGCGAAAATTGCCCGGATTCACAGGCACAGGGCGTGCCCAGCCAAAGCCAAAAACAAAAATGGCAATAGTTCCTATAGGATCAAGGTGTTTAAACGGGTTGATCGTTAAACGTCCCAGCAAACGGGCAGTTGGATCACCAAACCGCTCAGCGATGTAACCATGTGCAACTTCGTGCAGAATAATTGCCAACAAGGCGGGAACCAGCATAATTGCAATTTTAGAAATGATTGTTTCCATCGTGTGAAGCTTCCGCAATAAAACCTGAACCACTGAGGACATTACATAAAAAATCTCAGCGATTCCAAGTTCAAAAAGGCAACGAGTTAAAAACGCGACATTCTATTCGACAAGACAATCCTGGTCAACTCATGGGAAAACCACCCGGATTTGGAAACTTTTTTTTAACGAAATCAATTTCCTCTTCCCGCGTGCTTATTTCTTGATTTAGACGAGCCTTCAATAATTGTTCAAAAATATCCTGAAAATAGCGCCCCGGTTTAAACCCGCGTGAGATAAGATCATCTCCATTCAAGATAACCTTTTCTTTCCGCAAATCGGTCATATACAGAGAAATCCATTTACGCAGGCCCTCGTGATCACTGCAGGCCATCAAATAAAGAAGAACCTCAACGGCTAACCCATCAAACCAGAAGTAAATTTCGCTGTTCGTGGGATTCATCCCCTTGTTTCTTCGCTGCTTGATTAACTTGAGCAACTGCTTAGCCTTGGGCAGCTGTTCATGAATCATCTCGCGATCGACCGACGACATGCAGAGCCACTCAGTCACTCTGGTGATCCCTTTTTCTGATAAATTTTCAAACAGACAAAGCAAATATAATATCCAGCGACGATAATTTTTGCCGGTGTATAACAGATCAAACCAACCGCTTGCTCGTTCAGCGGCAATAAACAAATTAGCTGTGTGTTGATCAAATCGCAATTGGGGATCAATAAACTTCAACAAATCAAACTGATCCAGACGTTGCAAGGCCGCAACGACACGGGGTTCGTCAAGAATCTGCTCCAACTCATGTAAAATCCGTAACCCGGCTATTTTTTTTACCGATTTTAATTGTACGGCACTGCGCATTAGCCTTTCGGTTTGTCTACCAATATTAAACCCTAGCCGTTGCTCAAAGCGTACAGCCCGGAACAAGCGGGTTGGATCTTCAATAAAGCTGAGGTTATGAAGCGCACGAATAGCCTGATCTTTTAAATCACGTTGACCACCAAAAAAATCGAGCATTTGTCCAAAATGATCATGATTCAATGATATCGTTAACGTGTTAATCGTAAAATCACGGCGGTAAAGATCATGACGGATTGAGGCATGCTCTACCCTTGGCAGCGCTGCCGGGCGTTCATAATACTCCAGGCGGGCTGAAGCAATATCAACTTTGAACCCATCCGGGAAGATGATAACCGCTGTACCAAACTTCTCATGAACACGAACCCTGCACTCTGTTGTTTTAGCAAAGGATTCGGCAAACACAATTCCGTCTCCCTCAACAACGATATCAATATCAAGATTAGGTTGACGTAGCAGCAAATCACGAACAAACCCTCCAACCAGAAAAACCGGTAGTCCCAGTTGATCAGCAACTGCCCCCAATTGACGCAACACTGAGATAAGCGAATCGGGTAACTGTGTCTCTAACAATCGTTGCAGATTTTTCCGTTTCAGTTGTAATCCATTTCGTTCTGGTAGTTGCTGAGATTCGTCAGTGAATGATTGTCGGTCCCCGAGCATATAACGCAGTAAATCTGTCCGTGTCACAACCCCAACCAGAGACCCGGCGTCGACAATCGGTACACAGCGTTGATTGTGCTCTATGATCCCCTGCTGTAATTCGGTTAAAGATGCCGTTGGCGAAACGGTTTGAAAATCGCTATGCATCACTTCTTTTACATTCATTTTCAATAATTTGTGGTGTGCCGCTTTTTCAACAAGCTGGCGGGTCATGATCCCGACAACCTGAAGCTGATCATTGAGAACAGGAATTGCATTGAAACTGAAACGAGTCATCAATTTCCGGCAATCTTCCACGGTTGAATCAATTGATAATGTTTTCACCGGAGCCGACATGAGATGACTCGCCTGGCAACGGGAACGGACATATTTTTGAAGTAATTTTTCAATCCGAATGAGTAATTGAGCCAGAGGCAGGTCACGCACCGTAGCAGAAGCGGCAAAAGCGTGGCCACCACCACCAAACTCCTGAAAGAACTCCCCCACATCCATTTCTGGCAATCGGGAACGGCCGACCATAAAAATACGGTCGTCCATGCGGACAGCAACAATCAGAACACTGAGATTTTCAATGTCTTTGAGCCTATGAACTAAACTGGAGATATCCCCAACATAATAGTCAATGGACGCAGAAGCGACAGCAACTTCAACGCCATTGATGATTAATTTCTGGCAGGACTTGAGTAACTCACTGAGCAGGTCAACCTGCTCAGAAGTCATTTCTCGAACCAGAAAATCG
This sequence comes from Desulfuromusa sp., assembly GCA_036351455.1. GTDB lineage: Bacteria > Desulfobacterota > Desulfuromonadia > Desulfuromonadales > Geopsychrobacteraceae > Desulfuromusa. The sequence continues at coordinate 24,127 of JAZBPC010000223.1, read as the reverse complement.
GCAACGGTATCCAGATTCGCACCATGTTGCAGCAAAAAAGCACCGGCCTGAAAATCTTTTGGAGTGGTTCCGGAAAAGAGGAGATGACCGGTATCTTCATATAAACCAAGCATCATCATGGTCGCCTCTTCTGGGGTCGGGATAATCTCCCGCTCCATGAATAGCTGTGTCATGATTGTTGTCGTAGCACCGACGTCTTCAATAACTTCAACTTGTCCCCGAACCGTATTTTCATCAACTGGATGGTGATCATAGATATGAATTTCCAAGTCAGGATTATTGATAATATCTGCGAAGTGACCAATTCTGACAGAACTGCGAACATCCACCAGAATTAGCCTTTTCACCGTAGATAAATCAATATCGCGGCTACGCTTAACGTCATAGGCATAGAGGGTGCTGTGTAGCAGGAAATCACGTAAGCCCCGCTCCTGCCCACCGGGGAATACCAATACCGCATCGGGATAAAGTCGCTTTGCAGCAATCATTGAACCAAGGCAGTCAAAATCGGCATTTACATGGGTGGCAATGACGTCCATAAAACGATGCACTCACTATTATCTGGTTCAGGTATCAAAAAATAAGGTCGTCAACCTATCATGGAGGAACTTACAGCTCCAGAGTCCCGATTAAATCGTTAATATCTGCAATTCCTTCTTCACGACAAAACTCTTCCAACCCCGTAATGATTGTTGCCATGGCATTGGGATCTACAAAATTGGCGGTACCAACCTGAACCGCTTTTGCCCCAACAATCAAAAATTCCAACGCATCCATAGCCCTGGAGATACCGCCAATACCGATGACAGGGATCTGAACCGCCTGAACCACCTGATGTACCAACCGAACAGCAATCGGACGAATAGCCGGGCCCGATAGACCCCCAATCGTGTTAGCCAGTCGGGGTTTGCGTGTTTTCACATCCACCGCCATTCCCGTCAGAGTATTGATCAAACTCAGAGCGTCGGCACCAGCATCTTCAGCGGCCCGGGCTGTCACCTGAATATCAGTGACATTAGGAGTGAGTTTAACGATAAGGGGTTTGGATGTCCGTTTTCGAACCAGAGAGACGGCTGCAAACGCTGCCTTGGGATCAGTTCCAAAGATAATCCCGCCATGCTTAACATTGGGACAGGAAATATTCATTTCCAGAGCAGCAACACCAGGAACATCCTCCAAACGAGCAGCAACTTCCCCGTATTCGTCCTGCGTATTGCCAAAAAAATTGACAATGACGGGTGAATCAAATTGTGCAAGAAAGGGCATTTTTTCTTTAATAAAAGCGTCAACGCCAACGTTCTGCAAGCCAATGGCATTAAGCATACCACTGACTGTTTCACAAATTCTGGGAGTATTGTTTCCCGCTTTAGGATTCAGCGACATCCCTTTGGTAACAACAGCGCCAAGTTGGTTCAGGTCGAGATAGGGAGAATACTCTTCACCATAACCAAAAGTTCCAGATGCTGGCATCACTGGATTTTTCAATTTTAAGCCAGCTATTTCGACCCCCATTTTCGGCTGGATTATATTTTTTACAGTCATTCTCATCGACAGCCTCCACTTTGCAGGGTTTTAATCTCTTTTTTACTCCAATCAAGATCTTCAGCTTTAAAAACAGGGCCACGTGTACAAGTACATAGATAACGTGGATCCGCTTCGGTATGCTCAGCACCCTTGACTACGCAACCAAGGCAGGCGCCGACGCCACAAGCCATCAGAGCTTCAAGTGAAACCTGCAAGGGAACTTCGTGCACAGAACAAATTTTCTGCACGGCTTCAATCATCGGCATTGGCCCGCAGGCGAACACTGTCGACTTTGGATATTTTTCAAGCTTCCGTTGCAAAACCTGGGTGACCAACCCCTCTTCCCCTAAGCTCCCATCCTCAGTGGAAACATAGGTTTCGACCCCAAGACGTTCAAATTCTGTCACAGTAATTATATCATCCCGGGTGCGTCCTCCCATTAACAGTCGAACCCTGGACGTATCGACCATTTTTTCTGCCAGCATATAGAGAGGCACGAGGCCTATACCGCCACCCACGAGGATTTTTTCTTCATCCGGCGCTCCTAAATCAAACCCTTCACCCAATGGTCCCAACAATTCTACCGGATCACCTTGATGCAATCCCTGCATGATTTCGGTTCCGCTACCTACAACCTTATATATTAACTCAATAAATTCTTTCGGGGGCATGTTATCGCAATCTGCAGGCATATATCCGGCCCTAAAAATGCCAAATGGACGTCTGAGTAACGGTGGCAAAGACCGCTGCACGCGAAACATGACGAATTGACCAGGGCTAGCCAGTTTGTTATAGCCCGGAGCTAAAATTTTCATGCGGAAATATCCAGGTGAAATTTCCTGATTTGATAAGACAATCGTCTTGATATTATTCATTACACTTTCTCCTGAACATGTGAGCTATTAAATGTTTTGACCATAACAAGAGCATCTTCACCATCGCGGTAATAAGCTTTACGAGTTCCACTCAAAATAAAACCATACTGTTGATACAAAGCTATCGCACCGATATTTCCAGATCGTACCTCCAACCAGGCTGAAGATAGATCAACCTGTGAACAACGTCGAAAAGCCTCTTCAAGTAATTGAACAGCAACCCCCTGCCGCCTGAATTGTGATGACGTCGCAATGTTGAGAATTTGCATTTCACCGACAATTAACCAGAAGCAGATATAACCAACGATTCTTTCATCAGCCTCATAAACAAGAATCGAAGATACAGGATTCTCAATTTCCTGAGAAAATTGATGAAGAGACCAAGGATGAGGATAACTTTCCGTCTCGATAGACATGACATCATCCAGATCAAATTCTGTTATTAATCTGATGGCATTATTTGTAAATGTCATTCAATCTTCAACCAATCTGATCTATAATAAAAAAACTTCCAACTTTGTTTTAAAAATTTCTGTTAAAATTAGCATATCCAGACGATCCAATACAGTGAAAGATCGGTTATCAAGCATAAATAAGGTGGCAAAAAGAAACTATTTTTTCTGACATTGACAAGCCACGATCTGAGTGCTTTAATGCCGACCATTTTACCGATCAAGGAGCCCAAAATTGAGCGATAATAAACCTATCACCTATAAAGATGCTGGTGTCGACATCGATGCTGGAAATCATTTTGTTGACCTGATCAAACCTTTGGTCAAGCAAACATCTCGTCCCGAAGTGCTCACTGACATTGGTGGTTTTGGCGGCCTTTTTTCACTCAATAGCAGTAAATATAAACGTCCAACATTGGTAGCTGCAACTGATGGAGTGGGTACCAAACTGAAACTGGCATTTATGCTGGATATACATGACACGGTTGGAATTGATCTTGTTGCCATGTGCGTCAATGATCTTATTGTACAGGGGGCTGAACCTCTTTTCTTTCTTGATTATCTTGCCACGGCGAAATTAACACCTGAAAAAGCCGTAGAGGTTGTTAAAGGGATTGCCGACGGTTGCAAGCAGGCTAACTGCGCATTACTCGGTGGTGAGACCGCTGAAATGCCAGGGATGTATACCGGTGGGGAATATGATCTGGCAGGCTTTTCTGTCGGTGTTGTAGACAATGACAAAATTATTGATGGTTCATCGATCACAAAGGGTGACCTCGTAATCGGTATTGCATCCAGCGGACTGCATTCAAACGGTTTTTCACTGGCTCGGAAAATTCTGCTGGAAAAACTGCAACTTGACATGTCCTCTCAACCCGAGGGACTTGACAAACCCCTTGGACAAGAACTACTAACCCCAACACGGATTTACGTGAAAAGCATTCTCAATCTGATCCGCGATTTTAATATTAAAGGGATTGCCCATATTACCGGTGGTGGCCTTTTAGAAAACATCCCCCGTGTTCTCCCCCACCATTGTAAAGCTGTTATCAAACGAAACAGTTGGGAAAAACCTGCTATTTTTGAATTACTACGCCAAGGTGGAAATATCCCGGAAGATGAAATGTATCGAACCTTCAACTATGGTATTGGCATGGTCCTGATTGTTCCACCTGCTGAAGCCGACGATATCATTGGTCGCTTAGCCGGTCTTGGTGATCGAGCCTACATCATTGGAGAAATTTCAACTGCGGATTCCCCTTCGGTTGAGCTGATTTAGTTAAGCCTTTATTTATTGTAGATATAAAATGGTTACCAAAAAAAAATTACCTATTGCAATTCTAGCCTCTGGCGGCGGGACGAACCTGCAATCTATTATTGATCAGTGCCAGCGTGGATTATTAGATATAGAAATTTGTCTGGTTCTTAGCAATAATTCAGGAGCGGGAGCTCTAAAACGGGCAGAAAAGGCTGGCATCAACACAATCTGTATCGACCATCGAAAATTTCAAAACCGGGAAGATTTTGATCAGGCCGTCGTTGACACGCTGAAGAATGCTGGAGCAGAGCTGGTTGTCCTTGCGGGGTTCATGCGCATCATTTCTGAAATTTTTCTACATGCTTTTCCACAGAGAATTATTAATATTCACCCAGCCTTGCTACCTGCGTTTCCAGGACTCCATGTCCAGCAAAAAGCGATCGACTATGGTGCAAAATTTTCTGGCTGCACCGTTCATTTTGTCGATGCTGGCGTTGACACCGGCCCAATCATTGCCCAAGCAGTTGTGCCCATATTTAACGATGATTGTCAAGAAACGCTTGCAGCCAGGATACTGGAACAGGAACACCAGATCTATCCTCAAGCCATTCAGTGGATTGCTGAAGGGCGCGTCAAGATTTTTGGTCGGCAAGTCCATATTGAGAAATGCAAAAAAAATGAATCTGCACTTATCAATCCTTCAATCGGGTCTTAAAGTTTTATGCGTCCAATAATCGTGAGTAGTTGCCTGCTTGGACTGAAAACACGCTACGATGGTACCGATAATCACTGTCAAGCTGTCGTAGATTTTATTAAAAACAATGGATTTACCCCTATCCCGGTTTGCCCTGAACAATTAGCAGGACTACCAACCCCTCGGTCAAAATGTTGGTTCAGTGAGGGCGATGGCGCTGCAGTTTTATCTGGCCACGGGAAACTTATTAATGAAAATATGGATGATGTCACCAAAGTCTTTATCTCTGGAGCTCAGGAATGTCTTAAAATTGCAGAGTTGACAAATTGCCAAATGGCAATTCTACAACAACGTAGCCCTTCCTGTGGATCACAGAAAATTTACCGAAATGAAGAACTGGTTGAGGGGATAGGTATGACCACTGCCGTACTTCGTAAAAATGGTGTAAAGGTTTTTAGTAACGATAATTTACCCGGCAAATAAATCTGAAAATATTTGCATCCCTGAACAATATATGCTAGTAATGCGCGTTCGAAACTATCAGGAGGAATGACGAAATGTCTAAACAATGTGAGATTTGCGGAAAGAAACCCGTAACCGGAAATAATGTCAGCCACGCGCACAACAAGACCCGTACAGTGTGGAGCCCCAATTTACAAAAAATTCGTGCCATCCAGAATGGTTCGGTGAAAACGATAAAGGTTTGTACTCGCTGCATCCGTTCAGGAAAAGTACAAAAAGTCGTTTAAGTTAAGCGTCTCGCACAATTTAATCAAAAAGGGATGGTCAATATGGCCATCCCTTTTTGTCGTTACAATCTAGACTCAAATTACCCCAGATAGGCAATTGCATCAATCTCTACTAACGCTCCTTTTGGCAGAGCAGCTACCTGAACTGTGGCTCTGGCTGGTGCAACTGCACCACAGTATCCGGCATATATGTCATTCACTACGGCAAAATCACCCAAGTCAGTCAAATATATTGTCGTTTTCACAACAGAATTAAAATCAACACCAGCTTCGCTCAAAACTTGTTGTAAATTATCCAGAGACTGCCTTGTTTGTTTCTCTATACCACCAGCAACTATCTCGCCCGTAGCAGGGACAAGAGGAACCTGACCGGAGCAATAGAGGAAATCTCCTGCTTTGATTGCTTGTGAATAGGGACCGATAGCTGCTGGAGCATTAACCGTTTCAACTTTATTTAAGCTCATAAAACTCTCCTTAAGTCATTTATTCCTCGTTGTTAATTCCGGATTCTTTCAACCCGAACAACTCCCTTGACCTTCTTAATTGCGCGGATGACACGATTGAGATGCTCAAGGTTTTCAACATCAATTTCAAACAAGTTAGTCCCTTTTTTATCCCCACGGGCATGGACGCTGGCACTAAAAATATTTGCATCAGCATCGGCGATCGCACCAGAAATACCAACCAGCATACCCTTTTGATCCGAACAGATAACTTGGATTTTAACGGGTCGCGTTGTCTTCCGCTGCATATCCCATTCAACATCAATCCTGCGTTCAGGGTCACTGCTTAAAACCTGAGAACAGTCTTTTGCATGAACGGCCAATCCTCGCCCTCGGGTGATAAACCCGGTCACAGGTTCTCCAGGCAAAGGATTGCAACAATTGGCAAACCTGACCATGACATTATCGATGCCACCTATCAGAATTGCACTTTGTGACTTACGGCGACCAAACTTTTCAAGGACTTTCCCTAAAGGACCAGATTTCCCAGGTAGTTTTTTCTGCTCATCTTTTGGCAATGCATGGGATACAACCTGACCGGCAGAAAGCTTACCATAACCAATTGCTGCGAAAATATCGTCCGCTGACTTAAAACCTAATTCGTCCACAGCCTGCGGGAAGCTGCCGAGAGACAAGGCTCTTTTCAAGCTATACTGATGTTTACGCAACTCTTTCTCAAAAAGCTCACGACCAATTTCGATACTTTTTTCGCGCTGTTCTGCTTTAACCCAGTGACGGATTTTATTACGTGCTTTTGATGTTTTTACAAATGCTAGCCAATCTTTACTGGGAGTTTGGTGTGCTGATGTCAATACATCAACAATATCGCCATTCTTAAGCGGAGTTTTAAGCGGACAGAGCTTGCCATTAATACGGGCACCGACACATTGCATACCAACATCCGTATGCACCGCGTAGGCAAAATCGATGGGGCAGGATCCTTGCGGCAACTCTTTGACATCACCATTGGGGGTGAATACATAAACCTCTTCTGGGAAGAGATCAATATAAGCAGTGTCAGAGGTGTTCCAACCAGTGCTGACATCTCGCTGCCACTCCAGAACCTGCCGAAGCCAGTTAAAACGTTGGTCATCCCGCCCGGTGACAGGAATAGCACCACCTTCCTTATATTTCCAATGTGCAGCGACCCCCTCCTCTGCGATCCGATGCATTTCGCGAGTTCGAATCTGAACCTCCATCCGTTCCGCGTAAGGGCCAATGACCGTTGTATGTAACGATTGGTACATATTGGTTTTAGGCATGGCAATGTAATCTTTGAAACGTCCGGGGATTGGCTTCCAGTTGGCATGAATTAAACCTAAAACTTCATAACATTCGCGTACAGAGTCGACCAGAACCCGGAATGCTGTCAGATCATAAATCTGATCTAAACCCACACCTGTACGTTGCATTTTACGATAGACCGAATAAAAATGTTTAAACCTTCCGGTGACATCTGCTTGTAGATCATTTTGCGTCAACAGATCACAAATTTGCTGACGAACTTTTGCCACATATTCACCCCGTTCCTCTTTATGCGCTGTGATCCGCCGGGCAAGAGCCGCATATTCGTCTGGTTCAAGAACCTGCAGTGACAAATCTTCCAATTCGCCCTTAAGCCAACTGATTCCTAAACGATTTGCCAGAGGTGCATAGATTTCGAGTGTCTCACGTGAACGAGCTATCTGATCCTGCTCCTTGCAGTGTCCAATGTGGCGCATATCATTCAAACGAACAGCCAGATAAACCAAAATGACCCGTAAATCACGAGCCATAGAAACAAACATCTTCCGAAAATTCTCAACTTGCTGCTGATTACTCTGACGGTAGGGAATGTGGCTGATTTTAATACCAGTTTCAATTAAACTGGTCACTTCTTCCCCAAACTCATCAAGCAATTCTTCTCTTGTAATCAGCCCGGGCGACAGGGAATCGTGCAAAATACCGACAATAAGAGTCGTTCCATCAACCTTCAAACGAATAAGAATAGATGCTATATCAAGGGAACGTTGAAGATAATCGCGTCCATCAGCCAATTTCTGACCATGGTGGGCACGACGACAGAACTCACAAGCTCTCGTTAGAAGATCTTTATCCACCTGTGGATGGTAATTCTGTAACTGTTCAATAATATTATTTATTGTGGTCATAGAGGAGTCCGCCGGAAAAAGAATATCCGATCCTACACTCTGAGAGGCAATACAGGAAAATGACCCTTCCACCGCAAGCACGCAGTAGAAGGGCTGAAAAAATATTAACGTTTTTTTGTTGGGATATGGAATTCAATCTTATTTGCGGCAATTTCACGTAAAGCAAGAACAACTTTTTTATTCCCTGATTTGTTCTCTATCAAAGGTTCTGCCCCCTTATAAAGTTGCTTAGATCTCTTTGCGGCAACCATCGCCAACAAAAATCTGTTCGGAATAACTTCGAGACAATCTTCTACGGTTACACGTGCCATCTATTAATCTCCCTTTACAATAAAGCGATCCAGCAGAAAAGTTGTTCGTGAACTACGACAACGTTCCGCAGTAATAATCGCTGCCAACTTCTTTTTAGCAGAATTAAAATCATCATTTATCACCAAGTAATCATACCATGGTGCTTCCGATATTTCTTTCTCAGCATTTTCCAAACGCCGCCGAATGACGTCTTCGTTGTCTGTTCCACGGCTGTACAAACGTTTTTCAAGTTCCGCAAAATCAGGCGGTAAGATAAAAATAAAAACGCCTCGTTGATAATTTTTCTTGAGTTGAGCCGCCCCCTGGCAGTCGATATCCAACAGTAGATCAACACCCTCCCCGGCAGCAATATTCAGTGTTTGCAAAGAAGTTCCATAAAAGTTTCCATGAACTTCTGCCCATTCTGCCAGATGTTTTTCCTCTATCATCTGCTGAAATGCATCAGGCCTGGTGAAAAAATAATCCACCCCATCCTGTTCACCATCTCGCGCACCCCGAGTTGTAAACGATATAGATTGACGCAAATCGGGAAAACTGTCAATCAATTCCCGACATAGAGAGGTTTTTCCTGCACCTGATGGCGCAGACACGACGAATAAAATACCCTCTCTCGAACTTTGACTATTCAATGTTCTGTACCTGCTCGCGAATTTTTTCCAGTTCAGATTTCAATGCTACCACATGCCGTGTCAAGGTGGCATCATTAGACTTTGAGCCCATTGTGTTCGCTTCACGATTCAATTCCTGAACCAAAAAGTCCAGCTGCCGACCAACCGGTTCTGCCAGTTGCAGCAGATCACGGAATTGGTCAAGATGGCTATTAAAGCGGGTAATTTCCTCACTAATATCACAACGATCAGCAAAAATTGCTATTTCCTGAGCCACACGTTGCGGATCGCCCCCATTTTCTTCCAGTCGCGCAAGTCGCTCCCGCAATTTCTGTTGCCATTCAATCGGAACCAAAGACGCTGACTGTTCTATAACTGTTATCGATTCTGCTAATAAAACCAATCTGTTTTCCATATCAATTTGGGTAGCAGATCCTTCTTTCTGGCGCATTTCCTGGATTGAGGTCAAGGCACTATTGATTGCCTGAGAAAGACAGCTCCTTAAAGTATCCTGATCAAACTCTGCATCCTTCAAGACCAACACATCCTTTTGTGCCGCCAGAAATTCAAGGCTGATTTCACCAGACAGCCCGCTAAACTCTTTTAGCTCTTTAAATGCGTCAAGATAGCCTTTAATAACTTGTTGATCTAAGGCTAGCTTATTTGCCTGATGTCCCGTATGTTCCTGACTTATAAACAGGTCAATCTTTCCTCGCTTTAAAACCGCCAGGACCTGTTTTTTAATTTCGTTTTCAAGAGGAGCGAGCATACGTGGCGCTTTAATGTTGACATCGCCGTAGCGGTGATTGACTGCTTTAATTTCAACAGAAAAAGACAAACCATCGATCTGAGCCTGTCCACGGCCATAACCAGTCATACTTTTGATCATATATATAAACTCCGACGTGTAAAGTTTTACTGTCTTTGGTTCTAATGACTCTAACCAGAGGGTTATTGCCAAATAAAACTTATGCTAAATTGCTAATCCAGAAAGTTGAGCTCTGGTTGTTCTTCCAATAAATGGTGTTTGACACACAACTGGAAAAAAAGTTGTAGCCCCTGCAAGTGCTGCTCTGTCAAACGATAATCAATTGTTTGCCAATAATCAACAATAGCTTCAGCTTCAATACCAGCCTTATGAGCGAGAACCGTAGCCAAAGGTGATGGATCCTCAATGAGTTGACGGCAAGAGTCGTGCAGTTGCTGACCTAAACCAGCGAACGCAGCAGAAAAGGTACCCAGGGAACTACGATCAACCATCCAAAGAGCAAAGACAAATGGGAGGCCGGTGTGCTGATACCAGATGTCACCAAGATCAAAGACATGTACCCCTTGCGGCAAATCACGGGCTAATCGTAAGGCTCTATCCCCAATCAACAATGCTGGTTCACGTTGCCTGATCAAGTCTTCTATGGGCGCATCAGGAACGACATCAGTCACATCATCAAGGTGATAAAACTCTCGAAAAATGATTCTTAAAAGATTAATTGATGTTGCCGACTCACCTGTTAAAGCAACTTTTCTACCTGACAACTCATTTAGCGGAACAGGCGAGAAAAGAAGCACACTTTTAACCCTGCCTATAGAAGAAATAGAGTGATCTGGGAGAATGAGGTATTTCTTCCAGTTCCTTGCATATTCAAATGAAGACGAAGGACTGGCATCAAGTTGACCCTGCTGAAGCATCTGATTCAATTCAGATGGAACTCCGGTAACAAATCGGCCACAAAAACCGTTGTTCTTAAGGTAATGAAAAAAAGGGACACAATTTAAATAAGTGATATACCCCAGTTTAAGTTGAGAGGAGGAATCCATAGAAAAAATTACGTCCAGTAAAAACAACAGACGAGAAAAGTCTCGCCTGTTGTCCAAGAATCATGAATGGATGAGTTAAGTTAAATTTTAATCCGCTCCAAAAAATTTGTATCAAAATTCCCATCATTAAAGTCTTTGTTCGCCATCATCTTTTGATGGAAGGGAATCGTGGTTTTAATTCCCTGAATGATGTATTCATCAAGAGCACACGCCATCCTCTTGATTGCTTCTTCACGAGTATCGGCATGAACAATCAATTTACCGATCATTGAATCATAGTGGGGAAGAACAGTGTACTGATCATACATCGCACTCTCAACCCTTACCCCCATGCCGCCGGGAGTGTGGTAGCCGTTGATTTTACCTGGAAACGGCGTGAACTTTTCAGGATCTTCAGCATTGATCCGACACTCAATGGCATGCCCAGTAATCTTGATATCTTCCTGTTTATAACGCAGTGGTATTCCTGCTGCGGAATTAATTTGTTCTTTAACAATATCCACGCCGGTAACCATTTCAGTCACGGGATGTTCAACCTGGACCCGCGTATTCATCTCCATAAAATAGAAACTACCATCGCTATCAAGCAGATATTCAACGGTCCCGGCACTGGAATAATTGACTGCCTTCGCTGCAGCGACAGCACAAGCTCCCATCCGCTCACGCAACTCGGGACTCAAAATAGGGCAAGGAGCTTCCTCAATCAACTTCTGATGACGGCGCTGAATGGAACAATCCCGTTCGCCTAAATGAATAACATTCCCGTGCTTATCCCCGAGGATTTGGATTTCAACGTGGCGAGGGTGTTCACAAAATTTTTCAATATAAACATCAGCTTTACCGAAACCGGCCTGAGCTTCTGTGCGAGCTGTAGCCAGTGCATTCGCCAAAGAGGCGGGTGAATGCACTATTTTCATTCCACGGCCTCCCCCACCTGCTGAGGCCTTAATAATAACCGGATAACCAATATCATTTGCAATCTTCAGCGCTTCTTCAGCAGTTTCAATACTTTCATTAGTTCCTGGTAAAATGGGAACACCCGCAGCGGTAACAGTCTGACGAGCACTGATTTTATCCCCCATACGGCGCATATTATCAGCCGTTGGTCCGATAAAAGTGATACCACATTGCTCACAGATTTCTGCAAATTCTGCGTTTTCTGAAAGAAAGCCATAACCAGGATGAATGGCATCAGCATCTGCTATTTCAGCAGCACTGATAATGGCCTTCATATTAAGATAGCTATCAGCACTTGCAGCTGGGCCGATGCAGATACTCTCGTCCGCCAGGCTGACATGAAGAGCATCGTGATCGACATCAGAATGGATTGCAACAGACTTAATGCCCATTTCTTTACAGGCACGGATAATCCGTAAAGCAATTTCACCACGATTTGCTATGAGTATTTTGTGAAACATTATATAACTCCTGAACAGAGCGATCCTGAACTACGAAACAGTTTTAGGAACATATTTAAAATTCCGGGATTCCAATTTCCAAAGGAATTACAACCGCTCAACAAGAAAAAGAGTCTCACCAAATTCGACCGGTGTTGCGTCATCTTTGACAATCTCTATGATTTTACATTTAAAATCGGCTTCAATTTCATTAAAGAGTTTCATTGCTTCCACCAGGCAGAGAGTCTGACCTGCTTCAACGATATCCCCAACCTCAACAAAAGAAGGGGCATCAGGTGACGGTTTACGGTACATAGTCCCTACCATCGGTGAAGAAACAGCATCATACCGATCATCAGCAACAGGTGCAGCTGCTTCACTGGTCGCAGTGGCTGAAGGGGCTGTAGATGGTGCTGGAACCGGAGCAGCAACAGGAGCTACAGGGGCAGCAAACTGAACGAATTCTTTTTCGACCCCTCGTTTAATATGAATTTTTTCTTCCGAGTTTTCCATATTAAATTCAGTAATATCAGTATCAGTGACTAACTTGATTAAACTTTTAAGATCTTTCAGTTCCATGATTTTCCTCCTACAAAACTATTATAGACTTAACTGCTTGAATTTTTTTGGGATTGAAGTCAATTTTTCAAAACCATTATCAGTTACAACAATTGTATCTTCTATTCTTACACCACCAGTCCCGGGGATATAAATACCAGGCTCAATGGTAATAACCATACCCGCAACTAAACATTGATCCGAACGAGAAGAAACCGCGGGGTATTCATGGATTTCCAAACCAACCCCATGGCCTAAGCCATGTCCAAAAGAATCACCATACCCCTGAGCCGTAATAAAATCACGGGCAACAGCATCCAGATCACTAATTTGAAACCCCGGGCGAACCGCCTCAAGGGCTAAGTCATGAGCTTCTAACACAATATCAAAGATTTGTCGAAGTTTTCTATCAACTTCACCTATTGCCAAAGTGACCGTTTCGTCAGAATGATAACCATTGACCTTGGTCCCAAAATCAATGGTGACGAGCTCTCCTGATTGTAGCAGTTTTTCACTCGCGACTCCATGGGGCAAGGCGCCACGTTCACCTGATGCTACAATAAAATCAAACGCATTAGCCTCGCCACCGAGTCGCTTTAAAGAAAACTCGAGCTCTCGCGCAACATCCAGTTCAGTCACACCAGGTCGAATCATTGGCAAGATAGTTTTAAAAGCTTGAAAATTTAAATTCGCTGCGGCTTTAAGTGAAACAAGCTCATCTCTGGTTTTAACTCCACGGAGTGGGTGTAATTGTGAATTGAGTAAACACCATTCAAGTGAATCGCCAACGAGAGACTTTAATTCTTGAAACAGTGCTACACTGACAACCTCTGCATCCAGTCCCACTCTTTTACAATCGCTTGAGATAAGTTCATCAGCGATAGCTTTGAGTTTATTTTTATAACACAGAACGCTGTCAGCACTGACTTGATTTTGAGCTTGAGAAATATAGCGGGAATCCGTTAAGAAGACAGATTTCTTTTCCGTTATAAGAAAAACGCCATCCGTGCCTGTAAAATCAGTCAGATAGCGTATATTAGGTAGTCCAAAAATTATAATTGTTTCAAGATTCTCAGAACTCAAAACATCACGAAGACGTTGTTTGCGTAGCTCAGTCACACATTGACCTGCTTTTTAAATATTGAAATAATGCCCGTAGAGCAATGCTATAACTAAGGGCCCCAAACCCTGATATCTGACCAACAGCAACTGGAGCTATATAAGAGTGGTGTCGAAATTCTTCGCGCGCATGGATATTTGACAAATGAACCTCAACAGTTGGTAAATCGACTCCACTAATCGCGTCGCGTAGTGCAACACTTGTATGTGTATATCCACCAGGGTTAATCAAAATACCAGAGAATTTCTCTTTTTTGGCTCGTTGTACCTGATCAACCAGATCTCCTTCATGATTCGATTGATACGTTTCAATTGTGCATCCCAGTAGAGCAGCCTCATCAGTCAGCTCCTGCATAATTTGATCGAGTGTCGTATGACCATAAACTTCGGGTTCGCGTACTCCCAGTAAATTTAGATTTGGACCATTCAACACCATAAGATGCATAAAGCTACTCCAAACCCATCCGCAGGGCATAAGATTCACGCATAAGCAAAAAACGGCCCTGACCAAAATTTCCAGAACGATTGATCATCAAAGCAACAAAATAATCATCGGTTAAGGAATGAATAATCACATAAAAATGTTCAGTCTTTATAGAAACTTCCTGCAAGGCACCAATACTCAGAATTTCCGCAGCAGAAGCGATTTCTTTGGTCACATTTGAATACTCTATACCCACCAGATTTAAGTCGAGAGTATATTCTTCATTGATATATTGATCAATTCCAATACCATCATAACCCATGAGAACTGCCCCAACCCCACCAGAACAGTTTGTTACAATTCGTTCAAGAATCTGTTTAAACATTCCCTCTCCTCCGCTGAATATTAGAAAGCCACCGATCAAAGGTTTCTATAGCTGATTCAGCAACAAAATCATCCGTGGAAGTTTCTATCGTGTGATGATCCTCAGCTTCGGTCTCTGCTGAAACATTATCATCCAACGATTCATTTGGTAAAGGACCACCGTCTTCTAAAATATCATTTCTATCTATTTCTATTTGTTTTTCTAATTCTTTAACTCTGCGGCGTAAAGATAAGTCATCAGGGTTGTTCATAGATAACCGCTGATACAGCTCAAGTGCTTTTTCAGACAAACCCTGAGCTAAATATAAATCAGCTAATGTCGAGGAAACCAGAGGAGAAGAATGACCAACGGACTCTTCACCACCTTCTATATCATCATCGCTATGTCCATCTTCACTGTCTTCCTCTCTAAAGTCAGATTTATCAGGTAAAGAGAGTAGCAATTTATTGATGACAGGGTCAGCAGGGGTAAGATGTCTTGCTTTGAGAAGTAATTCTCGTGCTGACTCTTCTTCACCTAATAAAATCTGCACCCGTGCATAGCCAACAAGAGCCGCAAGACTTTCATCATCAAATTCAAGGGCCTGTTCAAAAGCAGTGACTGATCCCGAATAATCCTCAAGCTGACATAATGTTCGAGCTAATACAATATAAGCTGGACTGAAATCAGGATGAAGCGTTAACCCCTTTGAGATAATCTGACGCGCATCATCAAACATTCCCAATTTGCGATAGGTTTCAGCAAGTGATACAAATATCGTTGAGTTGGAATCCTTAACGAGAATCTCTGTATAAGCAGCAATTTTCCCCAATAACAAACTCTGCTGATATTGATCTGTCATAGGTCCCTCTTATAAGGCTAAAGAATAGATGAAAAAACCGAAGAAATGTTTTTAACTTTATGTAAGACAACGTCACCAATCCCCTGGTTCAATACCATAGTCAGTTGACCTTGCTTTACTTTTTTATCTCTCTGCATCGCAACAACGTAGTCCTCCAAAGAAAAATCAGGAGGGTCAATTGGCAAACCAAGGGCTATTAGCAATTGAGTCAAACGATCAATTTCATGCTGTGAACATAAACCAGCTTGATTTGAAATTTTCGCAGCAACAACCATTCCAGCAGCAACGGCTTCACCATGTTTCCATTGTCCATAACCAGACAAATTTTCGATCGCATGACCGAAGGTATGGCCATAGTTTAAAATCGCCCGAATTGAACCTTCTTTTTCATCGACAGCAACAATATCAGCTTTAATTTGGCAAGATTTCTTTATCGCATGGATAAGGGTTTCAGGATCAAGAGCAATTAATTGTTGAACATTGTCCTCAAGCCAACAAAAAAACTCATAATCACGAATGACCCCATACTTGACAACTTCTGCAAGCCCAGCAGAAACCTCCCTTGGATCCAGTGTGTTCAAAACATCTATGTCAATAATAACCATCTCAGGTTGGTAAAAAGCCCCGATCAAGTTCTTACCTAAAGGATGATTAACCGCTGTTTTACCTCCAACGGAGCTATCTACCTGGGATAATACAGTTGTTGGAATCTGGACGTAAGGAATACCACGTAAGAAAGTCGACGCAGCAAATCCAGCCATATCACCGATGACGCCACCACCAAGAGCAATTAAGCCACAACCTCGATCAAAACCATTTTTAATCAAAAAATCATATATCGATTCAAGAGTTGCAAACGATTTATATTCTTCGCCGTCAGAAACATTGAACTGAAGCGGTTTAAAACCAGAGGAGGCAAGCGAATGACATAAACTCTGGCCATAAAGATTATCTACGGTTGGGTTTGAAATAATGGCAATACGTTGCGGAAAATGTATTCGATTGAGTTCTATTCCAACACTCTCAAGGAGATTAGATCCAACTGATATGGGATAACTTCTATCCGCAAGTGAAACTTCCATTTTCTGTATCATCAACAAACCATTTTAAAAAAAAAGGGCAGGTCTCCCTGCCCTTTTTGGGAATTCACATTAAGTCGTTAGTTATCGTGCATGATTCTTGGGGTAATAAAAATTAAAAGCTCGTCTTTAACTGTTTGCTTCTTCTGTGATTTAAACAGGTTACCCAGGATTGGAACGCCCATTAGTCCAGGAATACCTTCTTCAGAATCCTGAGTATTTTCTACATAAATTCCACCGATAACAGTTGTTTCACCATCTTGAATCAAAACTTTTGTTTCTGCTTTTTTGGTATCAATGCTTGGTGCAGTAGCACCAGCGGTGAGTCCCGGTGAATCATTGGTCGCTAGTATTTCCAAAATGATAGAACCGTCAGGATTGATGACCGGAGTGACTTCTAATTTCAATTCAGCATTTACAAATTCAGTCTTAGGACCATCAGCACCAGAAGTCTGATATGGAATTGTTGTCCCCTGGCTGATAGTAGCGGATTCACCATTTAAAACTGAGACTCTAGGTGTTGAAACAACCTTCCCATTACCGTCTGACTCAAGAGCTGATAATTGCATATCAAGCAGAACATTATCTATCAGACTTCGACCAAATTGAAACTGAGTTCCTAAACCGGGAGTCGCAATAAAAGATCCCTGATCAGCGACATCGACCAAAAAACCTCCACCAGCTCCAGCAATTCCCTGGATTGAAGCATTATCACTTGCATTATCTCTGTCACTACCCTGAATTCCCCAATTGACGCCCAGATCTCTGGAATAATTTGAATTGACCTGAACAATACGCGCTTCAATCATGACTTGTCGTTCTGGTGTATCCAAGATAGAGATTAATTCTTTAACTTTTTCAATTCTCTGGGGGACATCTGTGACTATTAAAAGTTTGTTACGACTATCTTCAGTAATACTTCCGCGGTCACTTAAAATTTCTTTTGCCGGGCCAGCAACACTTCCTAAATCAGCATAACTAACAGTGACAACTTCAGTGACTAATGGCTCAAGTTTTTCCTGTGAGCGAACTGCAGTCAACTCTGCCTCTTTCATTGAGCGAATTTTTTCTTTTGGAAGAACTCGAACAACATTTCCTTCTTGAACCATTCCCAGACCAGTAACATCAAGGATTAACTCTAATGATTGATCCCACGGGACATCAATTAAGCGCAACGTGACATTACCCTTCACTTCATCTGAGGCAATAATGTTGAGATCACTGATTTCAGCGATCAATCTCAAAATATCACGGACATCTGCATTATCGAAAACAAGTGAAGTTTTCTCACCGGTATATTTCTTTTCTTGAGATCCAACTTGTTCAATGACAGGTACAGGCATTTGAGCATTTGTCGACATTGATGAAACACCTGGGGATAATCTTGGTGCTGATTGTGACATTGTGCCAGCACCACCTTGTGCTGATACAGGCAGGGTTCCTGTCACGACGGGTTCCGCATAGGAATACCCTTCATCATTAACGATAAAGGCATAACCTGATGAGATTTTTTCGAGTTGATAAGGAACATCACCCTTCAGGAAAACAACAAAACGAGTCTCAGCTTGACCAGTTTCATCAACTAAATAAGGGGTTACAGAGTGGATAGCACTCGGAAAGGCAAGAGTATCGAAAACACGACGTAACGCACGGGGCAGAGTTGTGTTTTTAAATGAAAATTGTATTTTATTTCCATCACGAGCCGGGCCGACAACTGCTGTTTTACCACTGACTTTAATATAAACCTTGGATCGCCCCTGTTCTGAGGCAAACTCAATAGCCGTTATTTTTGCACTGCCTTCAGTTGCCGGTTCTGCGAGTGCATTTTCAACAGTCTCTTGAGAACGTTCCCAGGTGACAACAACTTCATTGTTTTCGGTATTCACTTTGTAAGTAGGGAAAACAGCCCCAGCAACATCGAACACAAAGCGGGTTTTATTGTCTAACGGACCCACACGGAGGAGATTAAACCCGTTATTTAAATTGAAACTCTCATCGTGATCGCCTGGTTGTACACCGTACATATCAACAACAAGTCTTTTGGGAGAATCCAAGGTGAAATACCGAATTTGCTCGATTCCTGCCGTTGCACTTAACTGCACCCTTTTCTCTGCAACAGAAACTACAGAGAGTGAATCAGCAGCACAAATTGGCGAGGCCAAAGCAACGGATAAAAACATCAGCAACATACTGAGGAGCACAACGCTTCTTCTCATATCATTCCCCTAAAAGTCATTCGCATTCAACTACGCTTCACAATTTGAAAAAACAAACTACATAACGATGTAACGATTTTCTTTAATTTCGCTTCCAGTGTAACTATCTATACCAACTTCTTCGACAACAATACGGTCAGGACTTTTTTCAATTCGCATCCCGTTTTTATCGACTTCAACGATTTTAGTCTCAATATTTTTAACAATGCCATCATTCATACCAATGTACTCGCCAACTTTAACCGTATAGCTCTTACCATCTGGGGCCTTCACCATAGCGTGCGGAACCCCTTTAACAACCATTAATGCAATAAGTCGATATTGGCTGAGTTCAAATCGTTCCAAAGGACCCTTGACTTTATCTGGTCGCCCTTTTGATTTTTTAACAATTGGTTGTTTTTCTTGGATTAAAGGCTTAAAAGGATCTCTACGTCCTTTGGGACTATAAGTAAACTGACTTTCAGCAACTGAAGAGATATTAGCATCTAAAGACGGTAAAACTTCATCCTGAGCAGAAGGCTGTTGCGCGGCGACAGCAGACCATCCTAAAAATAATAATACCGATAGAAGACTGAAAGATTGAAGGAATTTTAATTTCATTTCCTTTTTCCACCTTTCTTACCCTGCGGTTCCGTATAATTCTCAACAAAACGGAACGTTATAGCATTGCAATCGACCCCCAAGGACGTTTTACCATCAACATCTTTGGCTCCGCCTAAAGTAAGGCCCTGGATATTAACAATTCGCTCCATCTTACTCACAGCATCAAAAAAAGACGCTGCCTGGTGATAGGAACCTGTTAATTTCAAAGTCACTGGAACCTCTGCATAAAAGCCCTTGAGTGTTTCTCCTGAAGGTTTGAAACGTAAAATTTCCAAACCCTTCTCTTTTGCGAGATCCCCGATACTTATCAACAAGCCTGGTATTTCTTTTTCCAGAGGCAATTCCCCGAGAGCTTTATCCAGCATAACCTGCATTTTTTCATATTCAGCACGATAAACAGGCAGATTATTGGCTATCTTCTGGTTCTTTCGTAATTTAACCTCTGCAGCACTGCGCTTTGATATCAAGTCTGCGTGCTGATCCAATTGCGGTTTATAAAGTAAAAAATAAAATCCAGCGGCTATCACGGCCATAATGACCAGAACAATAAGAGCTCGCTGATAAGATGGAAGATTTAAGACTTTTTCGACTCGTGAATTCATCGTTTAAAAATCCTATTTTTCTGTAGGTGGTGTCTCAACGCTACAATTCAAGGTGAATTTTTGCATCTTTATTTCACCAGCCTTAGTCTGTTCAGTTACCGACAATTCGATGTTCTTATAATATGGCGAGGCATCGAGGTTGCGCATAAAAACAGCAACTGTATTCTCATTATCAGCAACACCTTGCAGATTTATACTCCCACCCTTTTCAGTAAACTTGGTCAACCATAACTTATCAGGCAGTGCTGCACTGAGTTCATCCAGCAGGTGAACAGGGCCAGACTTTCCATCTTTCAATGTCTTCAAAATATCGAGCTTTGTCTTTAAATCAGCCTGCTTCTTTTCAAAATCTCTGACTTGGCCGATTTTTTTGGTCAAAGCCTTATTTTGTTGATCAATATCAGCAATTTCATCTTTAACAGTATTAATAGCTATCGTCTTTTGCACATATAACGATCCACAAGCGATACAAACCAGAATCAAGCAAAGAACAAAGATCGATATTTGCGAACGTAGTTTTTCTTTTTTCTGTGCCGCTCTGACTGGTAGTAGGTTAATTCGAATCATTTGTCACCAACCTTCCTCATCGCCAAACCCGCAGCTACAGAAAACATTGGACCAATCGCATCAAGGTACTCTGGGTCAAACTCTTTCTCATTGATCGACACATTCCTGAAAGGGTCAACTCTTTCGGCAGTAATACCAAGACGTTCTTCCAATTTTTCGCGAACCTTAACAGAATTGGACACGCCACCAGTCAAATAGACCTTGGACACCTGATCTTCGCTGGACGTCGCTGAAAAGAAATCCAATGAGCGCTGAACTTCCTGCACTAAATTTTCAATCGCATCAGCCAAAATATCATCAACTGAATCAGGATCAACATCGGCAATATTACGATCCCCAAGCTTCGCGCGTTCAGCCTCTTCGCTACTGACACCCAGGCGCTTTTGTAATTCTTCGCTTAAAAGATTTCCACCAGTCTGAATATCCCTGGTAAAAATTGAGGTCTCACCCCTCAAGACACTAACACTTGTGGCGCTAGCACCTAAGTCAATCAATGCAACAACTTCATCTTCAACGAAACCATAATTGTAATCAAACATGTTCTCAACAGCAAAACAATCGATATCCATGACAACAGGTTCAAGTCCAGCCTCAGAAAATATTGTTGTATAATCGTCAACAAAATCTTTCTTTGCTGCAACCAGCATAACGTTCATCTGTGACGGATCTCTTGAATCAGGACCAAGTATCTGGAAGTCAATATTGACTTCAGAGATATCAAAAGGAATATATTGCTCAGCTTCCCATTGTATTGACGCCTCAAGTTCAGCTTCAGACATGACCGGCAGGCTAATTTTTCGGATAATGACAGAATGGCCAGATACAGAAGTTGCTACACGCTTTGTCTTGATTTTCATTGCAGTGAGAAGATTGCGAATAGACTCGACAATTGCAGTTGAGTCCATAATGGTATTGTCGACAATCATCTCTGGATCCAGAGGCATAATACCAATATTTTCTAAATGGTAAGTACCACGAGACTCTCGCAAGCGTACAATCTTCACTGCACTTGAGCCAACATCAATACCAACAATATCTTTTTTCGAGGCGAACATGTCTTATCCAGTCCGAATAGAGTCCAAAAAACAGCCATGCATGATGGCCAGGAAACTTCCTACCCTGGGAATACCTTAGTTTTATCGGGCAACTTATAGCCTAACGCCAAAATAATTTTGCGCATTGTTTCCATACGGCAAGGATGTCCACGTTCAATCCGCGTAATGGTTAATGGCGAAACATCTGCTTTGCGAGCCAACTCTGCCTTACTCATCAATAATGACTCACGTATTTCCTTGACGCGATTAATCATCCACCTAACCTCATAACAGCAAAAACAATCAAATTGTGCGTAATTATAGGTCAATGAACGTTATTGTCAAGAAGTTTTAGATTAAACCAATAAATAATTTCAAAATAATTTAATTCAACGAAGCAAATTCAAATACCAATAAACCAGATCATGGCCCCAAAACAGATAGACGGTCGCAGCAAAAGCAAGAAAAGGACCAAACGGTATTGCCAGCTTCGTATCTCCTTTTTGTAACAGCATCAGGGGAATACCAATCAGAGAACCAAATAATGAAGCGATAAAAATGACAGGAAGTACTGCCTTCCAACCCAGAAAGGCACCAAGCATTCCCAATAGCTTGATATCGCCCCCTCCCATCCCTTCTCTTTTTGTCACTTTTTCGTAAGTCCATGCAATGGCCAGTAAAACCCCACCACCGATGACAATGCCAAGAAGGGAATCAATCCAGGTGAGCCAAGGGACAAAGAAGGAACAGACAAAACCAACAATAATTCCGGGGAGACTGATGACATCAGGAATAATTTGATGATCGAGATCGATAAATGTGATGGTCACTAATGCGGCAATAAACAACCAATAGACCAAGGTTGCAGCACTGAATCCAAAATAGTAAAGGACCAAGGTAAACAACAGGCCTGTCAAAATCTCAATGGCGGGATAACGAAACGAAATCCTAACGCTACACGAAGCACATTTCCCACCAAGGGCCATGTAGCTCAGAATAGGTATATTTTGAAACCAGCGGATCCGATGTCCGCAATAAGGGCACGCTGAGGGGGGTGAAACAATCGATTTTCCCGCAGGGATGCGGTAGATACAAACGTTGAGAAATGAACCAATCACAGCACCCAGGATAAAAGCGGAGCTGAGGAAAAAATAGAATTCAAACGGCATACCGATTAATCCTCAACTCCCGGAAACCTTATCAAGCTTAGCAATAAGAACAAAATTCATACCAGATAACATGCAGTAAATTATTCCTTGCTCAGCGGTTCCGATACAAATACAAATTTGTGAATCTGGGTGTAATAAACTTCAAAATCACCAAGGTGATGTTTAATGATTGACTGCACGATCTCACCGTTAATTTCTTGATATTCGTGGACAGAAATATTTCTGAAACCAACCATTTTCTTGAGAATTTTGCTAATCTCCAAATCAATGATTTGATGCTTAGCCAAAAGATCAAACGACTGACCATAATCGCTGGGTAATCCAAAACCGTACTTTGCAATCACCACATGAGCCAAATCTATGGCTGCCTGAATTGCTCTCTGAAGATTTAGAACCGACAGATCCAGACTCATCCATGGGGTTAAATCTGCAGCCTGTATTTCAACGATGGTCGCAACGCATTTTTTTATGATTGCTATTTTTGCGAGAACAACATCTTCTTCATTGCCCATAATTTGGCCTCACCAGAATATTATCCTCAATAATTTTCCTTGATTGTTTAAAATCGAGATATCGACTCATGACATATGCCCTGTAAGCATCAAGTTGTCCTTGTGATTGGGTAAAAACGACTTCACCCGTTGCAATAATCTGAGACGCAATAATGATATCTGCCGTGTTTAAACATACAATATCCAATTTTCGTCCAACAAGAAATTCAAACTGTTCAGCTATGTCAAAGTATGATTTATCCGCGACGACTTCGGGATAAAAAAACACTCCACAATCGACATCACTTTCATGGGTCACCCGCATCTCATCCTTAGCCCAGGAACCGAAAAGCAAAGCAAAGTCCGATTTATCGCCAAGCAACTCAAGCAAAACTTTGATAATTTCATCTTTCTTCTTCAGCATTCAAGCCTTCCTCATTCCACGCTAACGCATTCTGTCATTTCTTCTCAGGCGGTGGGTTAGCAAACTTGCTGGTACTGAAAACCCGACCGTTTTTAAGAATCCCCCACGTGCCACCATAGGGATCGGGAGGAAGAGCAATCAGATAACCCATAGACACAAGCTCAGACAACGCTTTAGGCGTCCGTCCTTCTTGAGATTTGAACTTATCCAAGGCCTCTTCAATAAGAACTGCATTCTCTAATGCCTGCAAACGTTTCTGCAAACGTTTTTGCATCATT
>JAZBPC010000222.1:0-6872 GCA_036351455.1 Desulfuromusa sp. | reverse complement strand
GCGATTGACGAATCGATGATCTCAGGTGAGCCAATTCCGGTGAGTAAACAGGCAGGAGACAAGTTGATCGGTGCTACCGTCAACGCCACCGGGTCGCTGATTATGGAAGCTGAGAAAGTCGGCAGCGACACCCTGCTGGCCCGAATCGTCCAGATGGTTGCTGAAGCCCAACGCAGCCGCGCACCAATTCAGAAGCTGGCTGATCAGGTGGCGGGATACTTTGTCCCGGCAGTGATCACCGTCGCCATTATCGCCTTTGCTGTCTGGTTCATGGTCGGACCCGAACCGCGCCTCGCTTACGCGCTGATTGCTGCAGTCTCGGTATTGATTATCGCCTGCCCATGCGCCTTGGGGTTGGCAACACCGATGTCAATTATGGTGGCAACCGGTAAAGGAGCCGGACTGGGCGTTTTGTTTAAGAATGCCGAGGCGATTGAAACCTTGCGCAAGATCAACACTCTGGTGGTTGATAAAACCGGCACCTTGACGATTGGTAAACCTAAACTGACCAGCGTAATTTCGGCTGAACATATCGATGAACAGCAGCTGCTCACTTTGGCTGCCAGCCTTGAAAAAGGAAGTGAACATCCACTGGCCGCAGCGCTGGTTGAGGGTGCCGAAAAACAAGGATTAACCCTCAAGAAAGCAACCGATTTTGCTTCTCACACGGGCAAAGGGGTTTCCGGCAAGGTTGATGGTACCGATGTGCTACTCGGCAATGCTCACTTGCTGAACGATTTTACCATTGACCCAGGTTCACTGGTTGCACAGGCTGAAGAGCTGCGCAGTGAAGGGCAGACAGTGATGTTCGTTGCTGTTTCCGGGCAGATCGCCGGACTGCTGGCAGTTTCCGATCCGATTAAGGAGACCACCCCTGAAGCGATTAAACAGCTACACGCTGAAGGAATCAGGATCGTCATGCTGACTGGAGATAATCGTGCTACAGCTGAAGCGGTCGGGAAAAAACTTGGCATTGATGAGATTGTTGCTGAAGTCCTGCCCGATGAAAAAGCCGCCGTGGTGAAAAAGTTCCAGGACGCCGGAGAACTAGTGGCGATGGCAGGTGATGGTATCAACGATGCTCCGGCTCTGGCCCAGGCCGAAGTCGGGATCGCCATGGGCACCGGCACCGATGTGGCGATGGAATCTGCAGGGGTAACACTGGTCAAAGGTGATCTGACCGGAATTATCAGAGCCCGCAAACTGAGCCGGGCGACCATGGACAATATCCGGCAGAACCTGTTTTTTGCCTTTATCTACAACACGCTGGGTGTGCCGCTGGCTGCCGGAGTACTCTATCCGGTCTTCGGTATCCTGCTCAGCCCGGTTATAGCGGCAGCAGCAATGAGTCTGAGCTCGGTCTCGGTGATCAGTAACGCACTGCGCTTACGTTCGGTGAAAATAAAATAAATAAGTATTTCCATGCTTCGGGAACAAAACCCGAACACACCCTTGGAGTGAAGAAAAAAACATGAAAAGAAAAATTATCGTGACAACATTGTTTTTGGCCCTGACGCTTGCCTCTCCCGTAATGGCACAGCAGGGGGATGTTAGATGATGATAAGATCACGATGGGACCCGGATATATGAATGGCATGAGAAGCCATTACATGGATTCCTGCAGGTGGAATGAACAACATGAACTTGAAGCTGAGAAGAATAAAAACGGTTCGCTAGTGTCGTGTCATGTATGAAATGTCGCAAAATTGCGCCGGGATTTTGCGTGTCAACAAGGCGTGGCTTTCGGTGCATAGCCATAGCTATACAGCGAAAGTCGCAACGCGGTTGACGCGTGAAAGACCAAGCAAGATGCAATAGTTCATGCATGACACGACACTAGAGATAGTCGGACCGTTTTTATTCAGGTCTGCTTACGTTCAAGACACCCCGATTGTTTCTGTTTCAATAATAAAAGTATTTTATCGTCGATTAATAGGTTGGGCCATCTGATTTTAAAAGGTTGAAAACAGAAAAACTTCAGATACTTAGGACCCAGAAAAGCAATAATTGCGGACTGGATCGATTTTCAAAAACTTAGACTTTTTGAAACAAAAAAGCCGCCGGAAACGCTCCTGCGGCTTTTTCACATGTAACTGGTTTTTGAGAATAAAAATACTTACTCGTTTACCTGCAACTCAGCATAAATCTAAAATTTCACTTAGAAAGTTTATAGGTTAAATCTTCTCGGAGATCGCTCCTACAAAACTGTGAAATCCTATTATTTGTTGATCAACTGAAAATATACCTCACAATTCCTTCGAATATTTCGCATCCAGTTCCGATTGAATCAATTGGTGTAATTGCTTGTAGCCAAAGGTCACCAATGGCTTTCCGTTAACAAAGTAGCCTGGCGTCTTCTGCACATTCAGGGCTTTTACGTCGGCCATGTCTTGTTCAATGATGCTGGCAATAGCTGGGTCATGCATATCTTTTTTAATTCGCTCAATATTCACTCCTGCCCGAGGAAGAACTTCCCATAGCCTTTCAGGTTGATAGTTATGATGGCTGGCCCAGATATGCTGTGTTTTAAACATAACATCCAAGGTTTCCCAATATTTTCCCTGCATTTTTGCAGCTTCAAGGATTTTAACAAAATCATCAGCGCCGTCGTGAAAAGGGGCATAGCGAAGCACTAACTTGATTTTGCCAGGATTGGCATCCATGATCTTTTTAATGAAGGGGGAAAATGCGGCGCAGGTTTCACAAGCCGGGTCCATAAACTCCACCAGATAAACCTTGGCATCGTCACTACCAAGCGTCTGCGAATGATCTCGGACGAAAAGCTCAGCGTTATTGGTGGCCATAAAGCCATATTTTTCAACCTGCTGCTCTTTGTAGTAGTTGCTGCCAACAACAAAGGCAAAGGCAAGAATTGCGCATGTGACTCCAATAAGTACGTACTTCATTTAGACGTTCTCCTCTTCAGGGTAATTAGTAGTGCTGTAAGGATTGAGAATGCGAAAAATGACATCATCGGGATCGAGATAAAGCCAAACAACTCGATATATTTTTCCGTACAGGATACGCCCTGCGAGCATGGCTGGATGTTCTCAGGAATGATTCCGGCATAGAGTAGGGTGTGATAAAGAGCTGTTAACCCACCCGCGATGGTCAGCGGCAGGGCATATTTGATGACACTTTTGTCAAATGCAGGGAACAGGCCTGCGGCAAAGATGAAGATTAACGGGAACAGGCAGATCCGCTGATACCAGCAGAGAACACAGGGTTCATACTCCAAAACGGAGCTAAAAAAGAGGCTGATCGTTGCTGAGACTGTGACCTGAAGCCAGCAGAGGAACAACAACACCCAGTTCATATCTATTGATTTGTCAGGTTGTGACATTATTTATATCTCCAAACTCTGGCGATGGTTGTGATAATTCCAGCGGGCCAGTTCCGCATTTCAACCAACAGCTAGCCCTGAACCGGAATATACCGGTAAAAGAACATGGTGATCGGCCCCAGCAGTCCGAACATCAGCATGATGCCAACCGCAATCAGCATGACACCGGTGCCGATTTCAATCTTCCTCAGGTGGTTACGAAGCCTCTTGAATGCACCCAGGAACTGGTGGAACAGCAGCCCCGAGAGCAGGAATGGAACGCCAAGGCCCATCGAATAGAAGGTCAGCAAAATAGTTCCTTCGCCAACCTGACCGGAGGTCGCTGCAACCATCAAAATCGACGCTAGAATCGGGCCGATGCAGGGGGTCCATCCGGCGGCAAAGGCAACACCGATGATGAAGGTGCCGAAAAAACCGGCTGGTCTTTTCTGCAGATGGACCCTTTTATCGCCGAGAAGAGCACGAAAAGAGAACAGGCCGGTCATGTGGACACCGAACAAAAGGATCAGCAGGCCGCCGATCTTGGCCACCCAGTCCAATCCCTCACGCAGGAAAGCTTGGATCTGCCCGGAGGCGATACCGGCAATCGCGCCGAGCAAAATGAAAATAGCCGAAAAGCCGAAAATGAAGCAGAGGGTGTGGAGCAAGACCGTCAAGCGGACCTTGGCCCCGGGATGGGCTTCATCCAACTGGTTAAATGACAGTCCGGTAATGTAGGTTAAGTATGATGGAATCAGCGGTAACACGCAGGGCGAAGCAAACGACAGTATTCCAGCGGTAAACGCGATCCAGTAAGTTATGTCGGCAGTTTGTTGCAACAATGGATTTATCCTTTGGCTAAACTCTTTAAATAGGCAATTATTGTCGAGCTGGACCAATCAATCGGTCCGATGATCTTCTGGTCAACGGTACCGTCTTTGTCCACGATAAAAGACTCTGGAAACTTATAAACGCCATATTGTTTCTGAACGGTCCCTTTGTCATCGTAAAGAACAGTGAAATCATGTGGGTTCTGCTTTAAAAAAGCAGGAACAACTGATCGTCCGTTCTTCTCTGTGTTGATGGCGAGCATGACGAAATCTTCTTCTGCCATGAATTTATTGAGCTTCACCATCGAAGGCATCTCTTCTTTACAGGGTGGGCACCAGGTCGCCCAGAAGTTCACCATGACCACCTTGCCGCGCAATTCGGACAAAGTGAACGTATTGCCTTTTGTATCCTCAAGTTGAAAGTCAGGGGCAACATCGCCGACAACCACTGCCGTCGTTGAAGGAAGATTGGAATAAATGTAGGTTCCACCGCCTATCAGTACGAGTAAGACAATTAAGACCAAGTAACGCATAACTAACCTTTCCATGAATCTGGTTTTGAATCTGATCACATATTTTTAGTCTGCTAATGCCCGTTTTCCATGTGGTCGATCATAATCCGGACTTGATCAGCATCTTTCCCGACAGGGGAAATTGCTAGGTATCTTGTCCATGCTTCCTTGGCTTTTTCCTTATCACCAAGATCGTCACGATAAACAATGCCAAGGTTGTATAGCGATTGAATGTGCCGCTGATTCAGCTCATTGGCTTTTTTAAAATTGTTAATTGCTTTGTCGATCCAGCCTATACGGCGATACATGACCCCCTGGTCAGTCAAAACATCGGGATCATTGCCCTCTATTTCAAGTGCTTTATCGTAGACATCAATAGCCTTCATAGGCTGATTGGCATCATAGTAATTATGCCCCAATTGAACTAATGCGTTACGGTTATTCGGTTCTTTAATGAGTATCGCTTCAAGATTTCTTATATTCTGTTGATAGTCAATAGGTGGAGCTGATGTGACTGCGGGGTTGTTGGGTACAGCGTCTTTTTTGGCATTGGTGAAAATAATGCCACCTAAGGTGCCAACTGCCAGTGCTATAACAATAATTAAAATAGTTTCTTTTTTCATAATCTATATCTACCTGTTTGGATCGAAAGCCTACGCAGGTTTTGGCATAAAGCCTGTGATTTTAAACGTCAAATCGCCTATTTTAGGAACATGCTTACCAGAATGAATCTGTTACAAATCAGTAAATTTGGAACTAGAATATTCATACATCTTCCCTTTTCAATTCACTGCGCAATAGACTTTATTGTCGAGATTCGTTGTGGAGTGGATCTGTTCACCCGATGTCACGAATGAATTTATGACATTGGGGCTGACACTAGGCGGATTAATGCAAAAGAATAACTGAATGTAACGCTTTTAAAGTCTGAGAAAGGGGTAACTTGGACGCAATAGACAGGTCGAAGACATGTGCAGTCCCTGAACTTTTGATAAGAGTACGACGCGGGTTAATCTGGGATAGGTCAGTTGCAGTAATTTTATTTAGCGGACTCGTTCGATTTGCGGGAGTAATAACCGAAGAATACACAGGTGCATCAAAACAGCCTTCCATCTGTACAGACAGGAGCACTCCCGGTTCGGTGGTTTTTTCGCAACACTCATCGTTCTCGGCTGGACGAGCGGGGAAACATTCTCCAGCGGGATTAGACTCAAAGTGGGGAGAACTTCCCGGCTCATGGCACCAAAAAGATGCATTCGCAGTACTGACGCTGATCAATAGATAGATCAAAATAAAAAATCGTGCGACCCATATTGTATGTAGAGGGCTTGTCAGCATGACAGGTACCTTAAAATAGAGACGATCACAAAAAAAGCACAGTATTCTATACTTGGCATTCAAAATAAAAGCGAGGGGGTTAACCTCTTTTCCTACCTGTGCATCTGCGCAGGTAGGAAAAGACTCCTTTTTAAAAAATCGGCCTGCCTCTATCTCAATAGCACTGTCATAAGTGAAATACTGTTTTTTGAAAGCAATCACTCTTGCGCATGCTCCATATATTCCACAATAGACCGTACCTCTTCATCACTCAAAAAAGCAGCATGACCGCGAGCTGGCATGTTTCCTATCCCGTTAATTGCATTTTTGACTAATGAATCAATATCTTTAGAAAATCGCTGGTCTCCGGGTTTGGGTGCATCCATGACTTTGTTATCGTGACAAGAGCTGCAATTTTTCTTATAGGCAGCATCTGCTGAGAAGTTGGGCGACTCTTTTTTTGGAGGGCTCTGAGCAAAAGTTGAACTAAGAAGGACAAAAGAAAAAAACAGCAGAGATAAGCCAATTCCAGAGAGATATAGACTTCGTTTCATTTGCCATTCTCCTTTATGCATATATAAATTAACGTTAGTATCCCACTGTAAAGAGGGGCATTGATAGATCTTCTTAGTTGTTACTTTTCCAATTTAAAGATAAGGATGCTTGCTGTGCATTTGCAGCGACCTTTTCAAGTGTTAAGATTCTAACCAAGCGGTATCCTCTCTGTTTCTAGCCGTGTACCTTTTCAAGGATGTAGTCAATAAACATGCTATGGTCATGCTGTGGGCTAAGCAGAACCATTTCGCTCTCTTGATCAGTTTTGACCGTATTGCGTGGTGGCCAGTAAAATAAATCATTGCCACTGACAGCTTCTAGCCCCTTGAGGGGTTC
>JAZBPC010000221.1:0-4778 GCA_036351455.1 Desulfuromusa sp. | reverse complement strand
CTGGCACGTAGAAACAGTGCCTTTTCAAGTTCCCCATCACGTGGATGTTGAGTGATAAAGTCATCAAACCGGACAATCAGCTTTTCCCAGTTGTTACGTTGCCGTTGCGCCTGCGAAGACTTCATTAACTGTTGATAGTCTTGACGAAGAGCAAAGTAATTTTCTGCATAAGCACTGCAAGGCAGGGTTGTCAACAGAATCAACAACACGACAAAAATCTGAAAATATCTGAATTTCATTGTTTAGAGCATCTTTTTAAGTTCATCAAGCAAAGTCAATGCCTCAATCGGAGTGGTACAACTTACATCGATTGCTTCCAGGCGCGTGCGAATTATGTCTTCCTGTTCCGCATTAAACAGTGACAGTTGTGCAACATCTTGTTTTTTAGATTGATCTTTACTCTCGCCTAAACGGGGTTCTCCCGAGCGGACAAACTCCCCGGACTCGAGGTTGCGCAATATTTCTTTAGCGCGATCAATAACAAGATCCGGTAAACCAGCAAGCCGACCAACCTGAATACCATAAGAGCGGCTTGCACTTCCGGCAATTATTTTTCTTAGAAAAATAATTTGATCATTCCATTCCTTAACCGCAACATTGTAATTTTTGACCCGTTCACGGGTTAGTGATAAATCAGTCAATTCATGGTAATGAGTCGCGAACAAAGTTTTAGCGGCAACACTTGTGTTGTCGTGGAGATATTCCGCAACCGCCCAAGCAATACTAACACCATCAAAGGTAGAGGTTCCACGTCCAATTTCGTCAAGGATGATTAAGCTGCGCGGGGTCGCATGACGAAGAATGTTTGCCGTTTCGTTCATCTCCACCATAAATGTTGACTCACCTTTAGCAAGATTATCACTTGCCCCCACTCGAGTAAAGATCCGGTCAACAACACCTATTTGTGCCTTGTCAGCAGGGACAAAGCTGCCCACTTGTGCCATCAGCGTAATCAAGGCAACCTGACGCATAAAAGTGGACTTACCCGCCATATTCGGGCCGGTAATAATCAGCAGTTGATTTTTCTCCATATCGAGCTCGACATCGTTGGGGACAAAAGCCTCCTTCAGAGGCATTCCTTCAACAACAGGATGACGCCCGCCTTCAATATGAATCACCCCGGAATCATCAATTTTTGGGCATACATAGTTTCGCTCATGAGCAAGATCGGCAAGAGAAAGTAACGTATCGAGAGTTGCCAGAACATCAGCGCTCTGTTGAATTCGTCGGCCTTCAGCGGAAACTTTGCCCCTTATTTGTTGAAACAGGTTATATTCCAGCTCTACCATGCGATCTTCAGCGCCCAGAATTTTATCTTCATATTCCTTTAATTGAGGGGTGATAAACCGTTCAGCATTAGCGAGTGTTTGCTTGCGGTGGTAATCTTCAGGAACGCGATCCAGATTGCGATGGGTCACTTCAATAAAATATCCAAAAACCTTATTAAATTTAACCTTTAAGGATGGAATGCCGGTCCTCTCCCGCTCCTGCTGTTCTAAAGCAACAATCCAGCTCTTACCGTCACGGCTGATGGTTCTTAATTCATCAAGTTCATCATTAAAACCATCCTTTATAATGCCACCATCACGTAGAACAAAGGGGGGATCATCTGCAATGGCTTTATCAAGTAAAGAAAGCAACTCAGGTAAAAGATCCACTTTCTGGCGTAAATCATTGAGGTAGGAACTTTGCAAAGGTCTGAGCAGATCATCAAGTCGCGGAAGCTTGCCAAGAGAAGATCGCAACGCTGAAAGGTCTTTCGCATTTGCACTTGCCATAGCAATCTTGCTATTCAACCGCTCCAGATCATAAACCCCATCAAGAGCTTCGATCAGTTCGATCCGTTGCAAGCTATCATCAACCAATTCAGCAACAGCTTCCTGCCGTTGCTTAATCTGAACCTGGTCAATCAAGGGATAATGAATCCAGTGCCTTAACGTCCTCCCTCCCATTGCGGTGACTGTACGATCAAGCACACCTAATAGCGAGCCCCGCTTTTTACCGTCCTGCAACGTTGCCGTAAGTTCCAGATTTCTGCGGGTGGAATCATCCAGAACCATAAAGTTCTGTGTATAGTAGGTCTGCAGAGGTCTGATATGCCCCAGCTCATCTTTTTGCGTCTGCTGCAGATAAAAAAGGACAACAGAAGCCGCTTTTTGTGCCGCTACCAGATCATGGCAGCCAAAGGATTGCAGATTAGAGACGCCAAAAAAGGTACAAAGTTGTTCATGGGCATAATCGGCTTCACAGATCCACTCAGGAAGAAAACTACACATGACACCATCAAGAGGATAACCAATCTGCTGTTTTAACTCTCGACTCTCCTCGGTATCGGTGAAAAGGACTTCCCGGGGTCGCAAAGAACCCAATTCACTCTCAATTCGCTGCAGAGTATCAACTTCGGTCACCCGAAATTCCCCAGTGGTGATATCAATATGAGCAATACCGTACGAATGTTGATTTCCGACAATAGCAAGGAGGTAGTTATTCTCTTTCGGCTCTAAAGTTTCTGTATCTGTTACTAATCCAGGGGTGACAACCCGTACAACTTCGCGCTTCACAATTCCTTTAGCAGCCTTGGGGTCCCCGATCTGTTCACAAATAGCAACCTTATGCCCAGCAGCTATCAGTTTGGCAATGTACCCTTGACTGCTATGGTAAGGAATGCCGCAAAGGGGAACAGAATTTTCAACCCCTTTATTTCTGGAGGTCAGGGTAATCCCCAAAACACGTGAAGCAAGGACGGCGTCTTCCATGAACATTTCATAAAAATCGCCTAGACGGAAAAACAGGACGGCATCTTGATACTCGGCCTTGATTTCTAAATACTGGCGCATTACCGGAGTTGTTGTTGACATGCTAAGATCCTGATTTTACGTGGGGATAAATGAGACTAAAGGAAATTATTGCACAAAGCGCCGTATCCTAGCAAAGGCACCCCGGTATGTAAATAGAACGATAATGGCGCCACCGCCGACTGCTTGACCATCCTGCCATTCTGATGTTAGAAAACTCCACCAGTCCTTCGTTTTACGCGGGCATAAATCAATGAACAGGAAAGTTATGAGTGTTACACAGAAAAAAATAATGCCAATAGACCCATTGAACCGAAAAAGCTATATAATCGAAACCCTGGAAGACGAAATTAAGGCGGACAACAATTGTAAAGTGTTACTTCAGCAATTTCATTCTTACCTATTGAAAGATAAGAATATTATCCCCATTGAAGCGGGCAGTATGGCGAGTGGAACAGATTATTTTTTGCGAGATTTCATGATCGACAATCGCCGCACAAACATTTTTGATATATCCCCTGATCTGGTTCGCAGCTTTGCCGGGAACTGGTACATCACCAGCACACTCGAACCCAACATGACCGAACTTGAAAGTATCTTAACCGGCATCAGCCATTTCTATATTTTTTGCGCCGAAAAAAAAACCGTGAATCCGGAGTTGGCGGAAAAAGTTCATCAGGCCTGTACTCATACCGATTATTATCAGCAGCGTATAGAGAGCTTCCATAATATCTCTGGCGATGGATATATCGTCTGGAACAGCGAATGTCCGTTACAAACTAGAGGACGGTTGTGTTGAAAAACTCTAACCCCAAAATAAAAGCTGCAGCATTTTCTATCTGTGGTGCTTTGACTCTTGCCATCATTAAATTAGTTGTAGCACTGCTGAGTGGTTCTATGGCCGTAATGGCATCAGCGATTGACTCCTTGCTTGATATCCTGATGTCAGGGGTTAACTTCATGGCCATCCGTCATGCTGAGCAACCCCCCGACCAATCGCACCCTTTCGGACACGGTAAGTTCGAGACCCTTGCAACCTTGTTTCAAGCACTGGTCATCAGCGTATCCGGTGGTTGGATCATCTATGAATCTGTGGTTCGGTTAAATCAAAACAAAATTCTTGAAAACATTGATCAAGGGATCGGGGTTTTAGCTTTCAGCGCTATCGCTTCCTGGTTTATAGCTCAGTATTTAAGCAAAATAGCCAAACAAACCGACTCTTCGGCATTAGAGGCAGACTCACTCCATTTTCGTATGGATATTTATAGCAATCTTGGTTTAATGGCCGGATTGCTTATGGTGCGTTGGTTTAATGTTTATTGGCTAGACCCTGCCTTATCGATTCTCGTTGCCTCATATATCCTTCACGAAGCGCTACAACTGATCAAGCGGAGCCTGACCGACATCCTCGATCATGAACTTCCAGAGGAGATACAAAAACAGGTTCATCAACTTATCAGTAACCACGAGGGCCCGTTAGCCGGTTACCACGGGTTACGTACCAGGCGCGCCGGGTCATTAAAAATAATGGATTTTCACCTGGAAGTCTGCAAAGACATGACTGTTGCAGAAGCTCATCAGCTTTCAGACAGTCTGGAGAAAAAAATCGAACGAGAAATTCCGGGTGCAGACGTTATTATCCACATTGAACCTTGTGTCGTTGATAATTGTCCGGGAGTAGAGAACTGCACAATTGGCAAAAGCAGAGTTCCAGAAAGGTTTCTTAATATCCAGGAATAACAGCCTTAAAACAATCGACTAAATCCATTAATATTTTTAGCAGAAAAATGTTGCACCAAGTAGAAATTTTCTTGCGGCTTATTGTCAAACAATTTCAACATGCATTCTTCAACCACAACCTCAACTTCGATAGATAATTCTTCCTTGTCTGCGGGGATATCGATTTAAGGAAAGAACTCTCACTGGTTTCGGCATACGCATGGCACGATAAACTGACGGTCCTCGCCGCACTGACATTTGCCG
>JAZBPC010000220.1:0-55410 GCA_036351455.1 Desulfuromusa sp. | reverse complement strand
TGCAACTGGAACTGAACGGCTTCGTCCCCTGGCATAAGGGATGATGCAGTAGGAACAGAAAGCATCACAACCATTCTGGATCTGCACAAATGCCCGACTGCGCTGTTCAAAACCAGTCAAACTCAGGGGTTCAATCACCCTGCTGTCACGGATATCAGAAACCTGGACCTGACCCGGCACAGTGTTTTCCAGAAGATACTCCAGCAATTGACTTTTCTCATTATTACCGATAACCAGCGAAACCCCCGGCAGCTGATTTAAACTGTGCGGGTCAATCTGGGCGTAACATCCAGTGACAACAATTCGTGCCTCGGAATTCAGACGTCTGGCACGACGAATCAGCTTGCGTGATTGTGAGTCGGTTGCCGCGGTAACAGTGCAGGTGTTGACGATAACGAGGTCGGCCCCAGCGTCAAAAGCAACCTGTTGATACCCTGCCTGCTGCAATTGCTCAGCCATCGCTGCAGATTCAAACTGATTGGTTTTACAGCCCAGAGTGACAATGGAAACAGATGTACTCATTGAATCCAACCACCACCGATAACCAGATCATCAGCATAAAAAACAGCAGCCTGCCCTGGAGTGACCCCTTTCTGTGGAGAATCAAAAACAACTTTCACGAGGCCATTATTAAAAGGTTCCACGATTGCGGGGACCTCTATATGCCGATAGCGGATACGACAGGTTGTAGAAAATGATTGTGTTGGTTCCGGGATACTCCAACAACACTGTTCAACAGTCATTTCCGCACGGCTGAGATACTGTTTTTCTCCGACAATGACCTGCTGCTTGGCAGCATCAATGGCAACGACATAAAGCGGTTCTTTCCAGCCGATCCCAAGCCCTTTACGCTGACCGATAGTATAACGATGAATCCCTTGGTGATGACCGAGGACTTCTCCGGAAACGTGGACGATATCGCCACGGAGGATTACAAATCCAGGCTCTCGTTCCAGAAAGCTGATATAATCGCCATCAGGAATAAAACAGATATCCTGACTTTCGTCTTTTTCGGAGATCTGCAAATCAAACTGGGCGGCATAGTGCCGCACCTGCTGCTTATTTAATTCCCCCAAAGGGAACAAGCAATGAGAGAGCTGCTGCTGATTGAGGGAAAAGAGGAAATAACTCTGATCTTTGTTCCGATCATCTCCTTTACGAACAAATAAACGGCCATCATCCGCCATGATAGAGGCGTAGTGCCCTGTAGCAAGGAAATCGCCTCCCAATTCCAAAGCTTTTTCTAACAGCAAACCAAACTTAATTTTTTTATTGCAAACAGCACAAGGATTTGGGGTGCGTCCGGATAAATACTCCGCACAAAAATGGTTGATAATTTGCCGGCGAAAGTCGGTTTCAAAATTGACGGAATAAAAAGGGATCTGTAATTGCTCGGCGACTTTCTTAGCTTCAGCTACAGCAACGTTAGAATGTGCAGTTTCACACCCATTATCCTTGGCACAGGCGTCCCAATGGTGCATGGTCAAACCAATAACCTCATAGCCCTGCTCTTTCAACAGCGCAGCAGCAACAGAAGAATCGACACCGCCACTCATGGCAACAACAACCTTTTTCTTCACGTGACCCTCAAATACAGAAAAGGGTTCCACAGAATGTAGAACCCTTTTAAAAAGTTAAACCAAACTCTAAGAGCTCGAATTAAGAGTTTTGTTTTTTATAATCTTTTATCGCTTCATGCAAAGCATCAGCTGCCAAATTAGAACAGTGCATTTTTGCTGGAGGCAAGCCATCCAAAGCTTCAGCAACCGCCTGATTCGTCAAAATCAGCGCCTCGTCAATGGTTTTACCAATCGCCATTTCGGTCACCATTGAGGATGTCGCTATCGCAGCACCACAACCAAAGGTTTTGAATTTGACATCCTTGATAATATCGTCCTCAACTTTAAGTGAAATTCTCATGATATCGCCACAAGAAGCATTTCCAACTTCACCAACACCATTAGCATTTTCAATCTCACCGACATTGCGCGGATTGGAAAAGTGATCCATAACTTTTTCTGTATACATAATTGACTCCTTATATGTTTATTCTTTATTCACTATCCGCAAGCATTGTGCACCATGCGACACTCATCACAGGTCAATGGTGTGGCTTCAATGCGATTGTACAATGGACTCATTTCTCGCAACCTTTGAACAATTGCAGGAAGCTCTCCGAGGATAAAATCAACTTCCTCTTCAGTATTATCAGGCCCAAGGCTAAAGCGGGTACTGGAGTGAGCCAGAACGATATCAACGCCCATCGCACCCATGACATGGGAGGGTTCTAAAGAGCCGGAAGTACAAGCAGAACCAGAGGACGCTGCAATCCCCTTCATATCGAAAAACAGTAACAATGACTCCCCTTCGATATAATTGAAGCTGACATTTAATGTATTGGGCAGACGTAAATCGGCATTGGGGTGACCATTTAACTTCACTTCAGGAATAGTCGACAGGATCCCTTTCTCCAGCTTATCCCGGAGATGACGTACATAGGCATAATCCTTGTCCATATTCTGCATGGCTAATTCACAAGCGAGCCCCAAACCGACAATGCCTGGCACGTTATGTGTTCCAGCGCGCCGGCTTCGCTCCTGATGTCCACCGTGCATAAAGCGGGATATTTTCGTGCCACGACGCAGGTACATCGCCCCAACCCCTTTAGGAGCCCCAATCTTATGACCTGAGATAACGGCCATATCGACATTTGCCTTACGGACATCAATGGGAATTTTTCCGGCAGCCTGAACAGCGTCCGTATGGAAACGAATTTTATGCTTTTTAGCTATCTGACCAATGTCTTCGATCGGGTAAATGTTCCCGGTTTCGTTATTCGCCCACATAACCGAAATCAGAATCGTTTTATCGGTAATGGCAGCTTCCAGCTCTGCCAGATCAAGCATTCCATCCTGATCTACTTTGAGGTAGGTGACTTCAAAACCATCCTTCTCAAGAGCTTCACAGGTTTCTAGAACAGCCGGATGCTCAACAGAAGTCGTAATAATATGGTTCCCCTTGTGCTTTAACGCGTCAGCTGTTCCCTTGATGGCATGATTGTCACCTTCACTGCCACAGGAGAGAAAGATAATCTCCGCAGCTGAGCAATTCAACAAAGCTGCAACCTGTTCACGCGCATTCTCAATAGCGCCACCAACCATCTGTCCAGCCCAATGGACACTCGATGGATTACCAAACTGCTCACAAAAATAGGGCAACATTGCCTCAAGAACTGCAGGCTTGACTGCTGTTGTTGCGTTGTTGTCCATGTAGATCTTTTTCACAAAAGCCTCCGGTAAAGCTGAATAAATATTAGCAATTAGCCACTCGACCACTTAATTGTTGCCGACCTTCATTGGTTAAATCCTCAAGAGACACAGAAGCCAGGAAAGAGCGAATCTGATTTCCCAAGCCGTGCCAGACCGATTGTGTCGCACATTCCGTTCCGCAACCACAGGAGCCGTCGGTGTTCATACAAGATAGGGGCATGATAGATTCCTCGACCGTATCAATAATCTGATCAATCCGTATCTCAGCTGCAGACCTGGCGAGGAGATACCCTCCTCCTGGACCACGCACACTGTTGACGATTCCCCCGCGACGTAACTTTACGAAGAGTTGTTCTAGATAATTCAAAGAAATTTTTTCGCGCTCTGAAATATCCTTGATGGAAACAGGAAAACCATCGCTGGTTAAATTCAAGCTGACAAGTGCACGAACAGCATATTGCGCTTTGGTTGACATTCTCATCAGACAGCTTCTTCTCTCATCGTTTCAGATTGTCCCTGGTTTTCATATTGAGCGAGCTCTTTCTTCAGGTGTTTCTGCTCGCGTTGCAATTCCTCCACCTGCTCACTGAGTCGGTGGATTTGCTCAAAGACGCAACTAACAGCTTTAGCAACCGGATCTGGAAGCTTATCGTGCTCAAGATCAAAACCTATCCTTTTTTCACCGGACAAAACGACCCTTCCAGGGATTCCGACAACAGTCGCTGTCGCGGGAACTTCTTTAACAACAACTGAATTGGAACCGATCTTACTGTCATCACCAACCTTAAAAGGACCAAGAATTTTTGCCCCGGAACCAATAATGACATTATTTCCTAAAGTCGGATGGCGCTTCTCTTTTGCCCAAGACGTACCACCTAAGGTGACGCCATGGTAGAGAGTGCAGTTATCACCAATCTCGGCAGTCTCACCTATCACAACACCCATACCATGATCGATAAAAAAACCACGGCCGATTGTGGCTCCCGGATGTATCTCAATCCCGGTCAGAAATCTGCCAAAATGAGAGACAAGGCGAGCCAGAAATTTTACCTGGTTGATCCACAGCCAGTGTGAAAAACGATAAAAAAGCATGGCGTGAAAACCGGGGTAACAAAAGATCACCTCAAAGACGCTCCTAACTGCCGGATCGCGCTCAAAGACAACTTTTATATCTTCCTTGAGTTGAGAGAACATCTGTTTTTACCTCCAAGTCACTGCCATTATCGCACAGATCTATGACTTATTAAAAGACTCAACTATCACACACCAAATGTTATTTAATATCACCCACCATTTTGATCTGCGGCAGATTTATCATACCCGACTATTTCTGTCAATTATAATCAAACATTTTAGTCAGGTATTATTTCTATGCCCGGCCTAAGTCACATTCTCTGTATTATTACCGTTGTTATTAGTCGACAACAGTATAAAAATCCCCTATAATGCGTGAGTTTTTATGCAGGATATTTTGATCCATTATTCTATCCCTATAAGGAGTGAGAAGATGCCAGATTTCAAGTATCAGGATCCAATGCCACTCGGTGCCGACAAAACCAAGTACTACAAAATTGAAGGCTCTGAGAAGTTTGTCTCTGTTGAATCATTTGGGGGGAAGGAAGTCCTCAAGGTAGACCCGGAGGCGTTGACAGTGCTTTCAAACACAGCAATGCGGGATGTTTCATTTTTGCTGCGGCCAGATCACAATGAGCAGGTTGCCAAAATCCTCAGTGATCCAGAAGCTTCTGAAAATGACAAACTCGTAGCGATGGCTTTCCTGCGTAATGCAGAAGTTTCGGCTAATTTTGAGCTCCCATTCTGTCAGGATACAGGTACTGCAACTGTCGTTGCCAAAAAAGGTCAACAAGTCTGGACCGGCGGCAACGATGCAGAAAGAATTTCTGAAGGGGTGTACAAAACCTATACGGAAGAAAATCTTCGTTACAGTCAAACAGTCGCCCTTGATATGTACAAGGAAAAGAATACCGGTACCAACCTGCCAGCGCAAATTGATCTCTATGCCACTGAAGGTGATGCCTACAAGTTTCTATTTATTGCTAAAGGCGGCGGTTCAGCCAATAAGACCATGCTTTTCCAAGAGACAAAAGCTCTTCTGAACCCAGAAAAACTCGAAGAGTTCCTGCTGCAAAAAATGAAAACTATCGGAACAGCAGCTTGCCCCCCTTACCACCTGGCCTTCGTTATTGGTGGCACTTCTGCTGATGCCTGCATGAAGACAGTAAAACTGGCAACAGCTCGCTATCTTGATGAATTACCAACAGAAGGGAATGATCACGGTCAGGCTTTCCGCGATCTTGAGCTTGAAGCCAAGGTCCTGAAAATGGCCCAAGATATTGGCATCGGAGCAC
The DNA here is from genome assembly GCA_036351455.1 of Desulfuromusa sp. Taxonomy (GTDB): domain Bacteria; phylum Desulfobacterota; class Desulfuromonadia; order Desulfuromonadales; family Geopsychrobacteraceae; genus Desulfuromusa. Next base: position 49,772 of record JAZBPC010000220.1, on the reverse strand, counting down.
AATTTGGTGGTAAATATTTTGCCCATGATGTCAGAATCATCCGCCTTCCACGCCACGGCGCTTCCTGCCCAGTCGGCATGGCGGTTTCCTGCTCAGCAGACCGCAACATCAAGGCAAAAATCACTAAAGATGGACTTTTTGTTGAGGAAATGGATCGCAATCCAGGACGTTTGATCCCGGCAGAGTTACGCACTAAAGAAAGTCTTGGCACCGAAATCGATTTGAATCGCCCCATGACTGAGATCCTGGCTGACTTGACCAAGTTGGAAGTTGGCTCACCATTGCGATTGAAAGGGACTATCGTTGTTGGTCGTGATATTGCCCACTCAAAATTCAAAGAAATTATCGACAGTGGTCAACCACTTCCAGATTATTTGAAGAACCACCCAATCTATTATGCCGGTCCTGCCAAGACTCCTGCAGGCAAACCATCTGGCTCCTTTGGACCGACGACTGCTGGTCGGATGGACAGCTATGTCGATCTGCTACAGAGTCATGGTGGCTCAATGGTTATGATTGCTAAAGGTAACCGTAGCCAGCAAGTCACTGACGCCTGTGCCAAGCATGGTGGTTTTTATCTTGGTTCTATTGGTGGCCCAGCAGCAATTCTTGCACATGAGAATATTAAAAAAGTTGAGTGTATTGACTTTGAAGAACTGGGTATGGAAGCTGTCTGGAAAATTGAAGTTGAAAACTTCCCGGCATTTATCCTGGTTGATGATAAAGGCAATGATTTCTTCAAAACCCTTGGTCTGTAACATATAATTTAAAACTATTTTATTCACCTTGAATCGCCCCGGTTATTTAGCCGGGGCTTTTCTTTTTGTCAAAAATGGGTAATTATCGGATCAGGTAGACTCGAACTGCAACCCTTCAATGATTACACGGGATTTCCATGGGCGAAAAAATCGCTAAATTCTATGAAAGTCTGGTTCTGAAACATCCCTTACTGACCATTTGTCTAGCACTTCTTCTGGTCCTTGGTATTGGAACTTTTATCAAAGACTTCCGTCTGGACGCTTCTGCCGACTCTCTCCTTCTGGAGAATGATCAGGATCTAAAATATTTCCGCGCGATTAATGCCAAATATGGCAGCGCCGATTTTTTGGTCATCAGCTACTCCCCGAAACAAGATCTATACAGCTCTGAAACTTTGAACGACTTACGTAAACTCCGTAACAGTCTACTGGAAATTGATAGGGTCGACTCGGTTCTCAGCATTCTTGACGTCCCTTTGATTGACAGTCCTCGCTTGAGTCTGGGAGACTTAAAAAATGGGATTCGTACTCTGGAAACCCCAGGGATAGACACTGACCTTGTCCGCAAGGAATTCAGTACCAGCCCATTCTACAAAAATCTTTTAGTCAGCCCTGACGCTAAAACAACTGCGCTGCAAGTCATTTTCAAGCGTGATGAAACGTACCACTCACTGTTACAAAAGAGAAATTCACTGCGAGAAAAAAGACTGACAGCGCCACTATCAGAGACAGAAACAGCCCAACTGGAACAAAGCAGTCAACAGTTCGATGAGTACTCGCGCGTGATGGCAGATCAGGAAGCCAATGATATTGCCACAATCCGCACAATCATGAAACGACATCACAACCACGGTGAACTCTTCCTCGGTGGTGTTCCCATGATTGTCGCTGATATGATCAGTTTTATCCGTCACGATCTAGCTGCATTCGGTATCGGGGTTCTGATATTCCTCGTTTCAATGCTGTTTCTGATTTTCCGCAAACTTAGCTGGGTCGTTTTACCAATGCTCTGCTGCTTTGCCTCTGTCCTCTTCATGTTCGGATTCCTCGGTTTGGTCGGCTGGAAAGTGACTGTCGTTTCATCCAATTTCACTTCACTACTATTGATCATCACTCTTTCTCTCTGTGTACACCTGATCGTCCGCTACAATGAGTTATACGAAGAAATACCCGGTGCCGATCAAGCCACGATGGTCAAGGAGATGGTCCGCAGCAAAGCCATTCCAAGTATCTACACTTCGCTGACAACAATTGTTGCCTTTGCTTCACTCTTAACCAGCGATATCCGACCGGTGATTGATTTTGGTTGGATGATGGCCATAGGGATCAGCTTTGCTCTGCTCATTTCGTTTGCCCTTTTCCCGGCGGGATTAATGCTCTACAAGAAACCGGCCCATTTCTCACCTCGCTTTGATATCACCGGCGTCATTACCCGTACCTGCGCACACTGGGTTGAGTATCATGGCAAATTGACGCTGGTAATTTTCGCCTCATTGGTAATTGTCAGCATTATTGGTATTTCAAAATTAACTGTCGAAAATCGTTTCATCGATTATTTTAAACCAACAACTGAGATTTATCAGGGGATGGAACTCATCGACAAACAACTGGGAGGCACGACTCCACTGGATGTCATCATTGATGCAGATCCAGACTTTTTTACTCCCAAAAGCGTAGAAAAAAACAACACCGAAGATGATCCATTTGAGGATGATTTTTTTGCGGATGAGGAAGCAGATGTCGGTCTTTCCGGCAGTAGTTACTGGTACAACAGTTATCAGATTGACACCCTGAAAAAGATCCATCAATACCTCGATGAGCTTCCCGAAACAGGTAAAGTTCTCTCAATAGCAACCACCATGATGCTCATGCAGCAACTCAATGGAGATGTACCGCTGGACAATATTTCTCTGGCGGTTATCCACAAAAAACTGCCTGAAGTTATCAATGAGTCCCTCTTTCGCCCTTACATGTCAGCTGATGGCAACCAGGTTCGTTTTTCGCTCCGAGTCATCGACTCCAATCCCAACCTGCGTCGTGACTCTTTACTCAAGAAAATCCAGTCCGATTTAGTCGATAAGTTTAATCTCAAGCCTGAACAGATTCACCTGACAGGAATGTTTGTTCTTTACAACAATGTCCTTCAAAGTCTGTTCAGTTCCCAGATCATGACGATTGGTGTGGTCTTTCTGGTGATCATGGTGATGTTTGTTCTGCAATTCCGTTCTTTGCGGTTGGCCATTATTTCGATTATTCCCAACCTGATTTCTGCAGGAATGGTTCTTGGGTTAATGGGTTTGCTCAACATTCCCCTCGATATCATGACTATAACCATCGCCGCCATTACTATTGGCATTGCTGTTGATGATACAATTCACTATGTTCATCGTTTCAATGAAGAAATTCTGGTTGATGGAAACTATCTGGCGGCGATGAAGCGCTGCCACGATAGTGTCGGGCGAGCCATGTATTATACCTCCATCACGATTATCATCGGTTTTTCAATTCTGACCCTGTCAAACTTTATTCCTACTATTTATTTTGGACTCTTCACCGGGTTAGCCATGCTGATTGCCATGTTTGCGAATTTAACCCTGTTAGCTCTACTGCTGCTGATCTGGAAACCTAAAAACACAACCATGACAAAGCCATTGCAGCAATAAAATAACTGGCACTAAACGCCTAAATAGGCTAAGGTGCGCGTCTTTTGTCCAAATTTATTTAAAACAACAACAGGAAATCTATGTCTGAAGAAAAAGAAATTACCTTTAAAGACCTCTGTCTTGCACCAAACGTTTTTAAAGTCATCAAAGAAATTGGTTATGAAACACCCACGCCCATTCAATCACAGAGTATCCCTCCCCTCTTGGAGGGTCGTGATCTGTTAGGACAGGCACAGACTGGCACAGGAAAAACAGCTGCTTTTTCACTGCCATTACTTAGCCGCCTTAACCCCAAACTGAAAGCCCCGCAGATTCTAGTATTGACTCCGACCCGTGAACTAGCTTTACAGGTTGCAGAGGCGATGCAAACCTATGCCCGCCACCTTAAAGGGTTTCAGGTTTTACCTGTTTATGGTGGTCAGAATATGGGACAGCAGTTACGCCAGTTAGAACGTGGTGTTCAAGCAGTTGTCGGTACTCCAGGCCGGATTCAGGATCATTTGCGCCGAGGAACCTTGAAGCTCGACAAACTCAGTTGCGTGGTTATTGATGAAGCCGATGAAATGTTGAAAATGGGCTTTATTGAAGAAGTGGAGCAAATTCTAGGACATGCCCCTGAAGAACATCAGACCGCCCTATTCTCAGCAACCATGCCCAAAGAAGTTCTAAATGTAGCCCGTAAACACCTACGTAACCCTCTTGAAATCCGGATTAAAAGTAAAACATCAACAGTTGATAAAATTTCCCAACATTTCTGGCAGGTCAAAGGATTACACAAACTGGATGCCTTGACCCGCATTCTTGAAGCTGAAGAAATTGATGGGATGCTGATCTTTGTCCGCACTAAAGTTGCAACAGTTGAACTGGCTGAAAAACTTGAAGCGCGCGGGTTTTCAAGCGCAGCCCTCAACGGTGACATGACGCAAATGTTGCGGGAAAAAACCGTAGAACGATTAAAGGATGGAACTCTTGATATTGTCGTTGCAACTGACGTCGCGGCTCGTGGTCTGGATGTCAAGCGTATCAGCCATGTTGTTAACTATGATATCCCTTATGACACGGAAGCCTATATCCACCGCATTGGTCGGACGGGTCGTGCTGGTCGTGAAGGGAAAGCTATCCTGTTTGTTGCGCCAAGAGAAAAACGGATGCTTGCTGCCATCGAAAGGGCAACTCGACAGCCGATAAAGGCTATGGCACTACCAACCCGCAAAGATATTACGGATCGTCGCATCAATCAGTTCAAAGAACAGATTTCAACAGCAATGGAATCTGAAGATATGGAATTCTTCGAGGAGTTGATTGACCAGTACCAAAGCGAATATGATGTTGGCCACCGCAAGATCGCAGCCACCCTCGCCTATCTGTTACAGAAAGAACGTCCGTTAAATCCAGACGAACAGGCCGTTGAAGAAGTGCGCGAAGAGCGTCCGGAACGAAATACTGCACCAAGACGTGAAAGAAAAACCAGCGACGAGCAGATGCAAACCTATCGCATTGAAGTCGGTCGTAAACACGGGGTTGAGCCAGGCAATATTGTTGGCGCTATCAGTAATGAAGGCAAGCTTAACAGCCGTGATATTGGCAGGATTCGCCTGTTTGATCAGTTCAGTCTGGTTGACCTCCCCAAAAACCTTTCACAGGATGTTTTACATAAATTGAAAGGGGTCTGGGTTTGTGACGAACAATTGCAAATCAGTCCAGATTCAGGTTCATATAACTCACCTGCCAATGAATTTTCCAAACGGAAAAAGTTTGGTAAAGGAAGTTCCGGCCTTAAGAAATATGGTTCCCGTCCCCAAAAACCCACAATAAGTCGGCGCAAAAGGGATAAGTAATCAATCGTTGAAATCATAAATTAATCAAGCGCACCACGAATTGTGGGGCGCTTTTTTGATGAACAACGCCCCCTTTTTTCTCCACTGAAGTTACGGTATTATCCGAAACACAGTTCATCATTCGATTTCCTTAAAAGAGGTCTATAAATGGAACAATGGCTCAACTTACAAAATGGAAGTGATATTCGTGGAGTTGCGACTGCCGGAGTCCCTGGACAACAAATCACGCTGCACGATCCGATTGTCCGTTCCATAGGCTTCGCATTTGCCCAGTGGCTTTCGGAGCGAATTAACAAACCAGTCTGTGAGCTTAAAGTTGCTGTTGGTAACGATTCTCGAATTTCTGCCAAGCAGATTAAAACTTCCATTTTTCAAGGATTGATATCAGCAGGAGTCACAGTATTCGACTGTGGTCTTGCTTCCACTCCAGCCATGTTCATGTCCACCGTTTTCCAGAACCACTGCTACGATGGCTCAATCATGTTGACCGCCAGCCACTTGCCGTTCAATCGCAATGGGATGAAGTTTTTCACCGCTGAAGGTGGTCTGGAAAAACAAGACATTTCCAAAATACTTACCAAGGCGGCCAAAGCTGGTGAACTCTCCAGCGCACCCGCTGTTAACGCTACAACTGTTAATCTCATGGATGATTATGCCTCTCATCTTGTCAAAATAATCCGCAACGGAACCGGGAGTCAGACCCCACTGGATGGTTTGAAGATTGTTGTTGACGCTGGAAACGGTGCCGGTGGTTTTTTTGTTGGCAAGGTGCTTCAACCCCTCGGAGCAGACACCACTGGAAGTCAGTTTCTCGAGGCGGATGGGATGTTTCCAAACCATATTCCCAATCCCGAAGACCAGGAAGCCATGTCCGCAATCATAAGTGCTGTTAAAAATAATAGTGCAGACTTTGGAATTATTTTTGATACTGATGTTGATCGTGCCGGTGCTGTTGATAAAAATGGGACACCTATCAACCGCAACCGCTTTATTGCCCTGATGGCAAGTATCGTTCTCGAACAACATCCCGGATCAGTCATTGTTACCGACTCAGTCACTTCAACAGGTCTTAAATGGTGGATCGAAACAAAACTTGGTGGTAAACATCACCGTTTTCAGCGTGGCTATCGAAACGTCATCAACGAAGCAATTCGCCTCAACGGGATTGGGAAAGAGTCCTGGTTGGCACTTGAAACCTCTGGGCACGGGGCACTGAAAGAGAATTATTTTCTTGATGATGGGGCCTACCAGATCGCCAAAATCCTGATCAAAATTGCTCAGCTCAATATGTCTGGCAAAGAAACCATCGACGAACTTATTGCTGACTTACCCTAACCTGTCGAGGCTAAAGAATATCGTCCTAAAATCAAAGTTTCTGACTTCAGCTCCTATGCCGATAAAGTATTGGAGGATTTCGCTGTATTTGCTGCACAGTCCGAAGGGTGGAGCCTGACACCGAACAACTATGAAGGGGTACACGTCACCTGCGATGCAACAACCGGGAATGGTTGGGCGCTGTTACGCAAATCGCTTCATGACCCCCAATTACCCCTCAACATCGAAAGTGAAGAGAGTGGCGGGGTTGAACAGATCGCCGCAAAGATCCTGGCGTTTCTTGCTGATTATAAAGGGCTTGATCTATCCGAAAAATAAATCAGACAATCTTCTCTTCAGATTATCCATACCCCGATGCTGCTGTCATTACTATACAGATATTCACTGAACAGGTTATCGTTTGTCACACTTAGAGTCCTATTCACCACCCCACTTTCTTGACAACTCATTAGAAGGGCTGTAAATTTTAAGACTGCAACATATCAAATTATTACACTTTTTATGTTGAATTGTGGATTTTCTATATTCCTGGAGAATTTCTTCAATCCTTCCCTCTCCGTTCTCCAGTTATACAGTCACTGTTATGGACATAATACATAATAGGAGGTTGCAATGACTGACTCCCATTTGAGAAAACGCACAGAGAACTTGCTTCAACATGCCGATATTGCCATTGATGGTGATCGCCCCTGGGATATCCAAGTTAATAACAAAAGTTTATTCCGCCGCGTATTTGCGCAAGGGAGCTTGGGCTTCGGTGAAGCCTATATGGATGGCTGGTGGGATTCTGAATCCCTTGACGAACTATTCTCACGCCTGATTAAAGCTGAGCTCGATAAGCGCTTTAAATCCTTAGCCTTAATGATGACAGCTCTAAAAGCAAAAATGCTGAACTGCCAGACATCAAAGCGCGCCTATCAGGTTGGTGAAAAACACTACAACATTGGCAATGATCTTTATGCACATATGCTTGATTCGAAAATGATTTACAGTTGTGGTTATTGGAAAAATGCTCAAACTCTTGACGATGCCCAGCAAGATAAGCTTGAGTTGACATGCAGAAAATTACAACTACAAAAAGGGCAACGGGTGTTGGATATTGGTTGTGGCTGGGGTGGCACGGCCCGCTATATCGCTGAAAACTTTGACGTTGAAGTTGTTGGCATTACAATCTCAACAGAACAAGCTGAGCTAGCAAAAGAAAATTGTCGTCATTTACCAGTTAAAATTCTGGTAAAAGATTACCGGCAGTTGCAGGGGAACTTTGATCGAGTTGTCTCAATCGGTATGTTTGAACATGTTGGCTATAAAAATTACCGAACCTACTTCGAGACAATAGAGAAGCTGTTACATGATGATGGCTTGTTCTTACTTCATACCATTGGCCAAAACACCCCTGCCGTACATACTGATCCCTGGATTGACAAGTATATATTTCCAAATGGTATGCTGCCTTCTGCACAACAGATATGCTCTGCGTTTGAGGATTATTTCGTTCTTGAAGACTGGCATAGCTTCGGTCCCGATTATGACAAGACCCTGATGTCCTGGCATAGAAATTTCAATAAGGCCTGGCCGAAAATCAAGGGAAAGTACGATGAACGCTTCCGCCGCATGTGGAGCTACTACCTGCTTGCCAGCGCTGGCTCATTCAGAGCCAGGAAAAACCAGCTATGGCAAATTGTTTTGTCAAAACAAGGACTTACCGATAATTATCATTTTCCACGGTAATGTTCGCTGTGCTTAACTCGCTACACAGATATTGATTATTGTCCCTGGCTTGAAAGTAATTTCTTTCCTCATCACTCTGGGATAAAAGACGTATCTGCACCAATTTGCTTCACTACCGCGACCAACAGCTTGATCGCTTGATCCAAATCAGCAAGAGAAAGGGTCTCAACCGGGGTATGCATATAGCGCAGAGGAATGCCCAATAACGCTGTGGCAACACCACCACGAGATAGCTGCATCACATTGGCATCAGTACCAGTTGCCCGAGGAACTCCAATAATCTGAATCGGTATTTTTTCAATTGCGGCAGTATCAACCAGTAATTTGAACAGAACAGGATTAATATTGGCTCCCCGAGCAATAACAGGCCCTTTGCCTAGTTCTACCCGGCCAATTGAAGATTGTTCAACATCGGGATAATCGGTGGCATGGGTCACCTCAACCACAATACCGACATCAGGGTTTACACCGTAACTGCTGGTTGCTGCTCCGCGTAAACCGATCTCTTCCTGAACCGTAGATACGGCATAAAGATCCGCTTCAATTTTACCGAATTTCTTGATCTGTCTCATCACCTCAGTAACAATAAAGGCCCCCATCTTGTCGTCAAAAGCCCGCGATGTTGCCCGATTGTTCTGCAAGGTTTGAACCCCGACAGCAAAGGTGACTGGATCACCTATCTGGACCAACTTTTCAACTTCCTCACGACTTGAACAACCAATATCAATAAACTGCTGCTTCAACTTGATAACCGTATCCCGATCCTTGGCTTCAATCAGATGAATCGCTTTTTTACCGATCACACCGGGGATATCCCCTTGTTCTGTGTGGATCAATATCCGCTGTCCGGGAGACAGGTGGGGATCAACTCCACCAATGGCACCAAAGTAGATGAAACCAAGGTCATCTACAAACTGAACCATAAAACCAATCTCGTCACAGTGCCCTGCAAGCATGACTTTAGGGCCACCCTGGCCATCAAGACGGGCAATGAGATTGCCCATGACATCGGTCTTGAAATCATCAGCAACACCCTCAAGTTGACGTTTTATGACCCGTTGAGCGGGTTGCTCATACCCTGAGGGGCTAGGTGTTTCAACGAGTTCCTTTAAAAAAATAAAGTCCTGTTTTTTCATCTAATGACCTTTGGCTTTGGCAACCAGCTCTGCTGAATTTTTTTGTGCCTGTAAAAATTGTTCTTCCGTCATTCCGGCACCCAACGCGATTTTATGCACCAGATCCGGAGGGAGAATATCCGATGGAGCATGGGCATCATTATTAATTACCAGTTTCGCACCATACTCCATAGCCAACTTGGCGACGTGGCCGTTGGTCAGGGAGTTACCTTTTCGCGTCGTAATTTCTAAACAAACACCTAACTCTGCTGCCAACTGAACTTCCTCAGCTGTAATTAAACCGGGGTGGGCAAGGATATCGACTCGCGCCTTAATTGCAGCCAAATTGGTACCCGGCATCACCGGATCAACAATCGCCTCGCCATGAACAACAACCAATTCGGCGCCATGATCTCTGGCAAGCTGGGCAACCTCTGCAATAGAATCCGGGGGGACATGGGTCAGTTCTACCCCCGCCAACACTTGAATATTATTTGCTGCCCCTATTTCATCAACAACACCGACAATATTATCAAGCAGCCATTTGGTGTTACTTTTGTCAGCATGATCGGTAATCGCTATAGCTTTATAACCAGCGACAGAAGCGCGACGGATCAATTCAGTCGGAACGAGTTCGCCATCGCTAAAAAAAGTATGTGTGTGTAAATCGATCATGATCTGCTCCTGCCTTCTATTTGGGTTCAACCAGCTCGCCAATATGGGAATTTCGAAAAACCTTGGTTATTTTAACTGCAACAGTTTGACCAATGAGATCTGTTGATCCTTGAAAGTTAACGATTCTATTCCAGGTTGTCCGGCCAAACATCTGCCCTTCTCCCTGCCTGCTTTCTCCTTCAACCAGAACCGTTAACACTTGGTCAGAATCTGTTTTCCAGATTTCCGCGCTGATCTGTTGCTGTAATTCCAGCAATCGATCGAAACGCTGCTGCTTCTGTATACTCGATTGATCATCCGGCATCTTTGCCGCAGCGGTTTCCACCCGTGGAGAATAGAGGAAGGTGAAAGCATCGGCATATCTGACTTGCTTTGCCAGATCGAGAGTTGCCTGAAAATCAGTCTCGGATTCACCCGGAAAGCCGACAATGATATCTGTTGTCAAACGGATATCGGGACAGACTTCTTTTAATCGTTCAACTTTCTGCAAATATTCCGCAACCGAATAACCGCGGTTCATCAGTTTGAGAATCCGGTCAGAGCCACTCTGAAATGGCAGATGAATATGTTTGCACAACTTGTCCAGTGAACCGAAACAGTTAATCAACTCTGCAGTCATATCTTTAGGGTGTGAAGTTGCAAAACGTAATCTCTGCAGGCCATCAATACCATTTATCCGCTCCAGAAGTTGGGGAAAGGAAACGTCTTCATCACTTTTCAGATTGTAAGAATTAACGTTCTGTCCCAACAAGGTTATCTCTTTCACCCCTTGAGCCACAAGCCCTTTGACCTCAGCAATAATGTCATCACTGGGGCGGCTTATTTCTCGTCCACGGACATGGGGGACAATGCAATAGGAGCAAAAGTTATCACACCCTTGCATACCAGTCACAAAACGGGTCACAGATTCCTTAACACTACGCTCAGGAAATAGGTTAAGACGGGTATCACGATCCTGGAAATTGGTTGCACACCCACGCTTACGATTTTCTTCAACCTCCCGGACCAATTCTGGAAGACGGTGAATATTGTGGGTCCCAAACACAAGGTCAAGGTACGCCACCTTTTCCAGCATCTTCTCCCCTTCCTGCTGTGCAACACAGCCACCGACACCAATAATCAAATCTGGGCGTTCATCCTTGATCGGCTTAAAACGTCCAAGATGACCGTAAACCTTACGTTCAGCCTTATCGCGCACAGAACAAGTGTTCAACAGCACCAAGTCAGCTTCATCAGCCGAATTAACCTGGGAATATCCAATCCCGGTCAGCAAAGCCGCAATTTGTTCAGAATCGACAACATTCATCTGGCAACCAAAGGTTTCCAGGAAAAAAGCTTTATTCATTCATCACCATCAAAGTTAGATTTTGGAAAGTCGCGCATCATAACGACCTGTTTCCAGGCAAGTCAAACAGAATTCTCAGAAAAAGACTCATTCTCAGGCAGGTGCATCAGTAAGTTTTCAGGATGTTCTAAACATTCCAGAACAATGGCAGGGCTCCCACTAAAAGATAAGCGGATACTATACAGCTCCTGACCGTAGCGTTTCTTTTTCATTTTTTTATAATCACAGAGCTGATAAGAAACTGTTTTAGCGCTGAACAACCGGTTACGAACCAAAAGGCGTTGATCAGTTAAAGCATAAAAGATCTTTTCCCAACGTAACCGGGCCAGAATCAACTGCCCAGGGCCAACGAAAAAAGCAGCCAGAGCCAACAAAAAAGGGGCAACAGCCAACCACCACGAATAGCCTTCGTAGCGGACAAGCTGGACTCCAACCATCAACCAGAAACAACTGGCCAGATAGAGAATTGTCCCTATCGTGGCCTGCAACCAATGTCGAAAAGTATAACAACGAGGGGCCGGTCGCCCTTGCCAAAGCACAGATTCACCGTCCTCCAAAGACCATTGAAAACCACCTTGACTCATCTGGGTAAACTCCTCAACAGGTTTGCTGCTGCTTTTCCTAATTTGCCACCGCCATCAACCTGCACGACAGCCTGATAAAGTTGCTTTGCTCGCGGAAAATCACCTTGAGCCTGTTTGGCTTTACCAAGGAGGAACGTACCCTCAATTGTCGCCAGCAATTCCAAAGAATCTTCCAGTTGGATAACAGCTTTCTGCCATTGCTGTCCCTGGAGGTAGATATATCCTAATCCGAGCTTAGGTTTATAATAACCGGGGTCAGAACTTACGGCTTTAAGCAAATAGCGTCGCGCCGGAATTGTATCCTCATTGCGCAAATATGCCAACCCAAGGCTAGTCAGCAAAAATCCATTCTCAGGGGCTTGTTGCATCGCCTTATGATATAGCTCGATGGCAGCCTTCAGCTCACCTTGTACCTCAGCAACGTGCGCATGTTCGTAAAGCAGGCGAGCTTCAGGTTGAACCTCACTCAATTGTTGTAAAGCCTGGTCGTGTATAATGCGATTAAGTTGGGCTTCTTGTTCAGTCGACACCACATTCAAAGAGCCTTTATTATTTTGATCAGAAGTGGGATTTACTGCACAACTGCTCAAAACTATAATGAAACTTAATAGCAGAAGATATTTCATAAAAACCGTTCCAATTGACAATTTCTCAAATAATGTTAAATACAAGTTAAGTTTTGATTATAAATGAATTAACACTCAAGTGACAAGAAATCACCATAGCTAAGGGGTATTTATGCTTTCCAAAACCGAAGCAGCAGAATTATTGAAAATTGCTCGGCATGCAATTACGCAGCAGATTATGGGCGGAACCTATAATCTGGAACCAAGAAAGGAAAAAACTCTTAACATTCATTCCGGGTGCTTCGTCACCATCAAGCAAAATGGTCACTTACGTGGTTGTATCGGAAATTTTCAGTCACAACAACCACTTTTTAAAGAAGTTGCGACTATGGCAGTGGCAGCAGCAAGCCAAGACCCACGCTTCCCACCGATGAATAGAAATGAACTGGACAATTTCAATCTTGAAATCACCATCCTGTCGCCGTTGGAAAAGATTGACAACACTGATCAGATAGAAGTTGGAACCCACGGAATCTATATTATCAAGGGTTTCAACCGGGGAGTGTTACTACCACAAGTTGCTACTGAATATGGCTGGGATAAAAAAACTTTCCTGCAACAAACCTGCGCAAAGGCAGGGCTACCTGAAAATTCATGGCAGCACCCTGATGTTGAGATTTATATTTTCAGCGGTCAGATCATCCACGAATAGAAACTTATACGCGATCATTTTAATCTGGCTACTTGATCAAGCCGTGGATAATTCCTTCCAAAGTCAACAAGCTGACAAAAACCCACAGAGTGACACCTTGCAACAATGGCCGGTGACCTACCCGTTTCAAAACATTACGACTTAAACCACAACCCACCAAAAAGAGGGTAATAACCAGGCATTGCCGGGCAACTGCACTCAAAATTTCCCAAAGACTATTAAGCTGTGGCACGATGCTATGCAAAATAGCCGCAACTACGAACCCAGCAATAAATAATGGAAATTTGGCCTTTTGCTCTGAACGCATGCACAAACCAGTCACCATGGCGATAGGTGCAATCCATGCGGCTCGTGTCAGTTTAACAGTTGTCCCGGTACGTAATGCTTCAGAACCATAACTCGCAGCAGCACCAACAACGCTACTGGTATCATGAATTGCCATGCCGGCCCAGTATCCAAACTGGTGCTGACTTAAACCGACAAGATGTCCAATGACAGGAAAGAGCAACAATGCAACTGCATTTAAAGAAAATATGGTCGCAAGAGCAACGGCAATTTCATCATCTTTTGCGCGTAGAACTGGTGCCATTGCAGCAATAGCACTACCACCGCAAATAGCGGTTCCACACGCAATAAGTGCAGCTGTATTGTCTTTAAGACAAAACATTCGCCCAAGAAACAAACCCACCCCGATCGTCACGATAATGCCGATAATTGTATAACCGGCAGAGTCTTTGCCTACAAGCCAGACCTCCTGAATACTGAGTCCAAACCCCAAGCCCACCACCGACACCTTAAGCAACATCTGGCTGGCGATCGTTGATTCTTTTGGCCAGGGATTACCGAACACCAGGCTAAAGAAGATACCAGCTGCCAGAGCCATTGGCGTTGTTACAACCGGCAACATACAAAGGGTCAGCAAAAGGATAAATAAAATCTTGGTCATCTGCGGGGACTCCGGGACAATGGTTTCAATACTTTCCTGAGCAGCAATGTAGTTGATTTTTTACATAATATAAAGTATATAAATATTGAGTTTTATATCAATTTATTTGATGGTTATTTATGAGTATCAGCCTTAGAAAACTGGAAATCTTTGTTGAAGTTGCAGTTTCTGGCAGCGTAACCAAAACTGCAGAAAAACTTCGACTCAGCCAATCAGCGATCAGCATGGCACTCGCTAATCTTGAAAGTCGTTACGATGAACCATTATTCATCCGTCAAGGACGAAAAATTTGGCTGAATGATCGAGGTAGACTCCTTCTTCCCTATGCTCAGAAAATTATTCAGCAATCCATCGCCATCGACCAATTGCTCAACGATTCAGCCTCCGAACCTGTCGGTCAAATAAAGGTGGGAGCAAGCACAACAATCGCTAACTACCTGCTCCCCATACTTATGGCGCAATTCTCGAAAGACTATCCAAAAGCCAGCTTTGCTATGCAGGTTGGTAACAGTGAAACTATCAGCACCTTACTGGTGCAGGGAAAGCTTGATTTGGCTTTGATTGAGGGGCCTTGTCATCTCAGCCAACTGGAACAGTATCTCTGGAGAGAAGACCAATTGGTTGTTATTGCCGGGCAGGGGCATCCATGGAGTGCTGCTAAATCGGTCAAACGTCAAGATTTGATTGATGCAGACTGGATCGTTCGAGAAGTGGGATCGGGAACGCGGGAAGTTTTTGAGCAAGCATTGGAAATAAAAGTAACAGATTTACCCTCGGTCATAGAACTTGGACACACCGAAGCTATAAAAAAAGCTGTTGAAGCAGGTTTAGGAGTCAGCTGTCTCTCCCGTCTTGCTGTGCAGAGAGAACTGGAACATGGTTGGCTTGTGGAAATTGCTACAGGATTAAGTTTGCAGCGTCCGCTGACTTTGTTACTACGTAAAAACGAACACCGCAGCCATCTACTTAAAGCCTGCCTCTCAATTCTGCAGCCAGGCATTAAAGCAAGCTTCGGGAGAATTTGATTCTCACTTTGATCAGAACCAAAACAATAAAAGCCGGTAGATCATTTAATTCACTGGCCGTCATGATTATAGAAAAAAATTTATATTTACCGTTTAGCTTGTCTGCGAATTTGTTTTAATTGTTGATGAAATGCCTTCGCAATCGTAGTGACATCACTGATTTGATCCTCTGAAAAAATATTTTTTTTCTTTGAACAAAAAATCAGGACCGTCCGCATCGCTCCACGTACATAAAGAGCTTTAGCAACATATGAAAACAACCCTTTTGGTACGAACAACATCCAGTCTATAGCTTTTATGCTGCTCTGAGTATCATCAACGATCAAGTATTCAAGGTTTTCTTTTTCAATATTCTCTGCAATTGTGCCGGCATATGGAAATGAACTTCCGGGCTCCAGAGATTCCAACACTTCGCCCTTAGAATAAACTATAACCTTATTCTTGCGAGCATAAATATCAGAAAACATGATGACATCCATCCCAGGAAACAGATCTCTTGTTTTATAGATACTCTCCAACATGGCATCAATTGAATCACATTGAGCCAGTTCATGACAAAGTTGTGTCAATTTTGGATTTTCTACTGGCTTTTCAATTTTCGGAGCAATAGAAGAGGCTTTATTTAGCAGATCTAACACCGCTAAGCGTATGTACCCCTGCCCTTCGTGAGAAAAGTACTCGAGTTGGCAAGATGCTTTTATTTTCGGGTGATCATTTACATTGAGGGTGAACTCTGTTGTCAAGGAACGGTGCAGCAATAAGCTTTCAAGAACTTGAGGCATGTTAATTTCACCCATGACCAGATCTTCGAGTCTATATTTTTTACTGAAGGTGACATCATCAAAGCCCAAGAGATCTTTAAATGAAGAATTTGCACTCACCAACTTATTACCGGGCTCTTTAAATAAAGCAACCGGGTAATTATCATCGTCTATACTCAATAATCGTTTATCCTGTTGAGCAAAAATGTCTTTTAACCAGGCAATATGTTCAGTAATTTCTTCAACAGCTCCCTCATAATAGCGGTGGTCGTTAGTTGGCCAACCCGTCAATTTGTACCAGTAAGTTGTATTTTCAGACTTAACACGAAAAACTGCACGCACGGGTATACGTTCTTTAAAGTTTGTCATAGCGCGATCAATAAGAACTTGATCATCAGGATAAACCATCTTCTCCCGATAGTCGCGATCTTTAAAAAAACGATAATTTTCAAGACCAAGGACCCCAACAGTGCATTCATTCAGATTCATAAATGAACGTTTAGATAAGTCCAGACGCCAGAAGAGCATCTTCATCTTATCAAGGGTTACAGGTATTGATTGCATTTCGTACGGGGACATTTATAAAACCTGTTGAGAGTTAATCCAACGGATCAAATTTATCAGGCTCTGCATAACAGAGGGGACAAACCCAGCTCTCGGGAAGGTCATCAAATTCAACACCCGCAGGGATGTTATTCATCTCATCACCCTTTGCGGGATCATACACATAGCCACAACAGGTACATATATATCGCATATAAAAAAACCTTCCACTGAAAAAGTGATTATTTGAAAAAACCTAGAAACAGCAGCTTCTAAGATTATACAGCAAAATATTTAGCCTGCGGATGATGTGCAACAATTGCCGAGGTACTCATCTCTGGAACCATTTCAAAAGATTCAGTCAAACTCACCCCCATCTCTTCTGGTCGCAGCAGTTCAAACAATGGCTGATGCGCACCCATATCTGGGCAGGAAGGATACCCAAACCCATACCGTGAGCCTTGATACCCTTGAGCAACATAGGCCTCCATACTGCCACGCTCTTTTTGAATTCCCATTTCTACACGCATCTGTTCATGCCAGTATTCTGCCAGCGCATCAGTGAGTTCAACACCAAGCCCATGAAGCATCAGATAATCATGATAACTATCGGTTTCGTATAATTCTTTTGTCCTTAAGGCTAGATTCCCGCCGATGGTCACCACAAAGAAACCTGCCTTGTCACCACCCTCTTCTGCGGTACGGAAATAATCGGCAATACAGAGTCCTGGAGCATTAACCTGTCGTGGGAAACTGAAAGTCTTCGTTCCCGTGTCACTATCGATCAGCAGTTGGTCCCCGTCACTGACGCAATCAAAATATCCATAGGTCACTTGTGGTTGCAGCCATCCCTCATTCAAAGATTGCTCTTTTAAGCGTTGAAACAATGGCAGAACAGTTTTTTCATTTAATTCCGCATAGTCTTCTTTTGACATTTTGCCACGTCGGTAGCCCCAGCGACCTCTAAATAAAGCTGCCTCGTTGAGGTAAGCAAATATTTTTTCAGCATCGATGTCTGTAACAAGTTTACGCCCAACGAAAGGAACTTCAGGGACATTAAAAGAGCGATCTAAGACTTCATGCTGTGGGCTAGGGCGATTTTTAACTACGCTATTATCCTCCCACTGAGTTGACGTCAGCTTTCCTGCCTCAAATTCGCGAATCGCTTTCAGACCCGCGAAGGCATCAGCACAATAGATGACATGTTGGTTATAATTTGGTACGCAGTCAAGTGCGACAAACTTGGTTGTTAATGCTGCACCGCCGAGCAAAACTGGCTGTGTCAATCCGGCAGCCTGAAACTGCTTGAGATTGTCTTTCATCAGGAGAGCTGACTTGACGAGAAGGCCAGACAATCCGACAACATCGACCTGCAGCTCTTTCGCCTTGGAAATAATTTCTTCTGCCGGAACTTTTATCCCGATATTGTGCACTTTATAGCCATTATTGGTGAGAATAATATCAACCAGATTCTTACCGATATCGTGGACATCACCTGCAACTGTGGCAAGCAATATGGAGGTTTTACCCTCTTCTTCCAACTTTTCCATGTAGGGTTCCAGCAAAGCGACACTCTGTTTCATCGCTTCCGCTGATTGCAATACGAATGGAAGTAACAACTCACCGCGACCAAAGAGTTCACCGACTTCGCGCATTGCAGGGACCAGAAGATTGTTAATGATATCAAGAGGCTGCCAACGT
Organism: Desulfuromusa sp.; assembly: GCA_036351455.1. Taxonomy (GTDB): domain Bacteria; phylum Desulfobacterota; class Desulfuromonadia; order Desulfuromonadales; family Geopsychrobacteraceae; genus Desulfuromusa. The sequence goes on along the minus strand of JAZBPC010000220.1, from coordinate 31,474 downwards.
CCGCGCAAAGACGTCAGTAAGTCATCCAACCCATCTTTGTCGCCTTTGAGAATTTTTTGGTGCAGAAGCTCTTCAGGCTTGAGAGTACTTTCATTGTCACTATCATCTTCCTCAACCGCTTGTTCAAAATGATCAATAAAAGCCATCAACGCATCGGGGTAACGATTATACAGTAGATCAAAACATATTTTCCGATCTGCCTCACTAATCGTCGCATAGGGAAGTACTTTCGCTGCATCAACAATGGCGGTATTTAATCCAGCGTCAACGGCTTCGTGGAGAAAGATAGAATTCAGAACCTTTCGAGCCGCGGGACGCAACCCGAAACTGATATTACTAACCCCTAAAGTAAAACCGACGCCAGGCAGTTCTTTTTTGACAAGCTTGATTGCTTCGAGAGTTTCGATTGCAGCATCACGCATGGTTTCATCACCGGAACCAACGGTAAACGTGAGCAGATCAAAGAGAATATCCTGAGGCCGTAAACCATGCTTGTTCACTGCCAGATTGTAGATGTCTTTGGCCACTTCCAGCTTCTTTTCGCAGGTAAGTGCCATTCCTTCAAGATTGATCGTCAGTGCCACGACCGCGGCACCATATTTTTTGGCCAGATGACAAATGCGATCCAGATTTTCGCCACCATCTTCCAGATTGATTGAGTTAATAATCGCCCGCCCCGGATAGAGAGGCAACACCAACTCCAAAGTCTCCGGGCTAGTCGAATCAAACATCAGCGGGGCTTTACAAGAGCCAGCAAACAGTTGAGTCAATTGCAGCATATCGGCGGCTTCATCCCGCCCGGCATAAGCAACACAAAGATCAATGACCTGAGCACCGCGAGCTTCCTGATCTAATGCAATCTTCAGACATGCATCCCAGTCTTCAGCGAGCAGAGCATCTTTAAAAGCCTTAGAGCCATTTGGGTTACAGCGTTCACCAATCAACAACGGTGGAATTTCCTGCTGGAGTTCAACGGCCTGATAGAGGCTTGCTACTGAGGCCTTCATGACAATACCTCCCGCTGTTTAGGGGTCACCCCTGCCACCCGTTTCGCCAAAGCAGCGATATGAGAAGGACTGGTCCCGCAGCAGCCACCAACAATACTGACGCCTTGATTAACGACAAATTGATACATCTGCTCCGCATAATCCTCAGGGCTCAGTGGGTAATGGGTTTGACCATTAACCACCTCAGGTAACCCCTGGTTGGGAATGACTGAGATACGCCGTGGCCAGTTCTCACTCAAATAATTGACATGTGACATCATATCCTGTGGACCCGTGGCACAATTGAGTCCCAATGAGAATAATGGAAAGGGTTCCAGAGTCGCTACAACAGCGGCAATATCGGAGCCAACAAGCATTGTTCCCTGCTGTTCTATAGTTACCGAAACCATTACCGGAACAGCATCTTTGGAGCGATCCAAAACCTCAAATGCCGCAACCATGGCTGTTTTGGTTTGCAGCAAATCCTGACAGGTCTCAATAATCAGACAATCAACGCCAGCGTCCAATAAAGCTTCAACCTGCTCACGCGTAGCTACGGCCAAATCTTTTACCTCAATATGCCCTAACGATGGCAATTTTGTTCCTGGACCCACCGACCCGGCAATATATTTATTCTCCATGCCGGCAATTGCCAGCCGGGCATTTTCAACAGCACGAGTATTGATTTCTCTGACCTTATCCTGCAATCCGTACTCAGCCAGAACGACCCGTGAAGCACCAAAGGTATCTGTTTCAAGAACCATGGCTCCAGCTTCAAGCATGCTCTTATGGAATTGAATAATATGTTGAGGTGCTGAAAGATTGAGGATCTCATTGCACCCCTCGGCTCCAGCCCAGTCATCTTCAGCAATAGCCATCAACTGTAAACTGGTCCCACAAGCACCATCAAAAATCAGCAGTGGTTGTTCAGAAAAAGTCATTTTATCTCTATCCTTAATCGATATCTTTTAAAAGACACAAAGCCTATTGGAATATAAGTACGTCACCATTCTTGGACTATGAAACAAATTTCCTATTTTTACAAATATTTGTTAAAATTTATTTGTCAGACTTCCACGGAGGGATAATTTTGAATATACCAAAAGACTCAACTGCCTCTAAATCGCCTCAACGCCAATTGGGGGAATTCCTTCTAGCAGCACGGTTATTAGATTCAAAACAATTGAGTGAAGCTATTGAATACCAATGTATCTATGGTGGCAAACTTGGGACAAGCCTGATTGAGTTAGGATTAATCGATGAAGAGCAGCTTGCCAAAGCCCTCAGCAAGCAATTGAAACGTCACTATATAAAACCCAAATTACTGATGAAAGTTTCCAGTTCAGTATTGAGTCTTATTCCAAAAGAAACAGCTCTTAAATATCAGGCTGTCCCATACCATAAAGACGGCCAGAAACTCTATGTTGCTCTGAACGAGACAGGCAATCTTTCTGCTATAAATGATCTATCGTCTCAACTCAACTGCACCATTGTTCCCCTGGCTATTCCCGAGATCCGTCTCATGTTAGCGCTGAAAATGCATTATGGGATGCAGCTACCACCCCGCTACGAAACCATAGCGGGACAAATAAATCGACGTATGGAAGCTGCTCAGAAATTTGCCCCGAAACAATCACAGACGAAAAAACCACATAGAGCCCCCTACTCTGAGATTGAAACTGAGCCCTTTACTCAAGATGTCTCTGCCTGGCCTCTTTTGGGAGATACGGTCTATCCTCCAGTCGAGGAGGAAGAACAAAACCATCACTATTATGATGGATCGACTCATAAGGAAGAGATACGTACTACTTCTCTTTTTCAAAAACTAGCGGATCCGCAAGATCGCGAAGACATTGCCAGAGCCATTATTTCTCATTTAAAAACAGAGTTTCCCGAGTGTGCACTTTTGATGGTTCGCAAGGAAAACGCAACTGGCTGGTTAGCTGCCGTGGAAAATGGAATAAAGAAGTTTGAACATATTGATATTGCACTAAAAGAAAATTCTGTTTTCGGTTTAGTTGCTGCAAGCGGCAGTTATTATCTGGGTCCAATGCTGGATTCCCGTGAAAATCACATCATACTTGATTTTTTTTCCACTGCATTGCCACAGGATGTTCTGGTACTGCCCATCACTGTACAAAAAAGGCTCGTATCCTTCCTTTACATCCAAGGGAACTTTGATGTTCTGGAAAAACGGTTAGCAATATTTCAAAACATTGTTGATAAAGCGGAAATGTCATTTAAGCTGCTCATCCTGAAAAATAAAATTCTTTCGGGCTGAAGATAACAATGGAGAAACCGGCCTCAGACATCACTCCTGGTGATTTAAAAAAGCTACACGCGGGTCTAACTGCCAGTACTGAAGAACTCTTCCAGTTGATATTAGATCCAGATTCCAGTTTCTTAAAAACCTTACTGAAAAATCCACAAATAAATGAAGAACATTTATTAAGCCTGCTCAAGCGACGTGATTTATCCGAGGAGCTGATCAATTCCATTTTCAATAAAAACAAGCAATCTCTCAGTCATCGAATAATTCTGGCTCTCGTTAGAAATCCTGCGACACCAGGAACACTGATACGCATTCTGCTCCCTCAATTACGCCTGTTTGAATTAGTCGATCTCTGCCATCTGCCCGGGGCCACACCAGATCAAAAGCTAGCTGCGGAGCGGACTATACTGCAAAGACTGCCAACAACTCCTCTTGGTAGTAAAATCACTCTGGCACGACGTGGCACAACCAACGTCGTTGCGGAACTGATGAAAGAAGGGCAACCGCAACTGTTTGAAGCTTGCCTTGGCAGTCCAAGACTAAGAGAAGCAGCAATTTATCAATTTTTGCGCGGAGCGACAGCGAGTGCCGAAACGATATCGATGGTTGCCCGGCACAATCGTTGGAATCAACGCCCGAACCTTCGCCTGGCAATCTTAAAAAATGTCAAAACTCCTGAAATCTGGTTTACCCTCTGGTTACCTCAATTACATACCGTCATCCTGAAGCAATTATCAGGAAGTTTTCGAGCGCACCCCACTCGGAAACACTTAATTGAAACAGAGTTGAAAAAACGTGCTGGATTTTAATTCAAGAACTGCAGCAGAGAAACTGAACGAATTCTAAAACTTGCAATCATGAAGAATGAAAAAATCTCGTCTTTTCGTTGAATTCTCTTACACAAAATCCCATGTGGAATTACGCCTAAACAGCCCTATAGATAGTTTTTTATTTTTTAATCCTTTATTTCTTGATTTAATCAAATATTAAGATAATATTATAAATTAAAATACTATCACTAATGGCTGCTTAACAAGCATAGGAGTCTATGAGAGCTTCACAAATTCATAAACTTATTGAGAATGAGATTAGCCTGCCCTCGCCCCCAGCTATTGCTGTGCAGATCCTTAACGCTGTTCAGAAGGAAGATGGGGCATTAAGAGAACTGGTAAAAATCATCTCAGCGGACCCAGCCCTAACTGGTAAAATGCTTAAGATTGCCAACTCTGGCTTTTATGCATTAAAAAATGAAGTCACGACTATTGATCGAGCACTATCAGTACTTGGAACTAACGTCATAAAAAATATAGCTTTATCTTTTGTTATTGCAACTGACCTACGTGGAGAAGATCAATCAAGTTTCGATTTTGATAACTTTTGGCGTCGGTCAGTGACATCAGCAGTTGCTGCTGAGCTTTTAACACAACAGCTGGCTTTAAAAAATGATGATATTTTTGTTACGGCCTTATTGCATGACATTGGCATGCTGGTCATATTTATGCACAAACGTGACGGATATAGTCAACTTGTCCAGAGTTCAATTCTTTCGGAGAAATCCCTTCAGGATCTGGAACAACAAAAGTATAGCTTCAATCATCAACAAGTCGGATCAATACTGATTAATAAATGGGGGTTGCCCAACAGTATTTCAGAGCCCATTGGACATCACCATAACCCTGAATTAGCAACTGAAAAGAATGCTGAAGTCACACAAATTCTATATTTTTCCGACCTGATCTCCGCTATTTATAATGGAGAGAGTAGTTCTGAAAAAGTCAGAACCCTCCACGAGGAGCTGGCAGGCAAATTTTCTTTAGAGACCGAACAAATTCGTTCCCTGCTTGACGATGTTGCTGCAAAAAGTGTTGGCATCATGGCAACCTTTGCCATTGATCCAAAGGATATGAAACCTTATTCACAAATGCTTCAAGAGGCGAATGAAGAGTTGGGCCGCCTCAATCTCTCTTATGAACAGCTTGTTATCGAACTCAAACAAGCAAAAGAAAGGTCTGATCAACTGTTTCGTGAGCTTCAAGATGCAAATCTGCGGCTCAAAGATCTTGTCTATATGGACGCATTAACAGGTCTCTATAACCACCGTTTTTGTCAGGAAAGTTTAAACAATGAACTTTCACGAGCTCGAAGGCATTGTTCATCTTTTTCTATAATTATTTTTGATATTGATTTTTTTAAAGTAGTGAACGACACCCATGGTCATCCCGCCGGTGATCAGGTCTTGATAAATATAGCCAGAGAAATAAAAAAAACAGTCCGTCCCTGTGATGTTGTCGCCCGATATGGAGGGGAAGAGTTTATGGTCATACTTCCAGAGACAGATATTACTGGTGTTAAAGTTCTTGCTGCTCGGATTAGGAATCGTATAGAAGGGTTGATTACGAACGTCGAAAACAATCAGATAATGGTGACAATCAGCCTGGGAGGAACAACATTTAATCCAGAATTTACAGAAATCAGTAAAGATGATTTGATACAGACGGCTGACCGCGGATTATACATGTCAAAAAACAACGGTCGTAATCTCGTCACAATTTTAGCTACAGAAAAAGCTCATTCACCTTGAAGACTATAAGTGGAATACCATGCAAACAAATGAGAACTATCGCAACATCCAACAACTGATCAATAGTGAACTCAATTTGCCCTCTCCCCCCGCAATTGCGGTGCAAATCCTCAATGCAGTACGAAAGGATGATGCCGCCCTGATTGAACTGGGCAACATTATCTCAGCAGATCCTGCTCTGACCGCAAAGATGTTACAGGTCGCCAACTCTTCTCTCTTTGCTTGCAACGGTGAGATTACCAGCATCAATCGAGCCATGTCAGTTCTAGGAACTAATACTATAAAAAGCATTGCCCTTTCTTTTGTTATTGCAGCCGAATTTAATCATTCCGATGGTAGTGGTTTCAATCATGATCTCTACTGGCGGCATGCTGTCACTGCAGCCGTTGCAGCAGAGTTGTTATCAAAAGCAATACAGTTTAAGTGCGATGATATCTTTATCACCTCGCTTCTTCAAGACATTGGCATGTTGGCCATCAGCATGACCAAAGGAGATGAGTACAATAGGGTCCTTAAAGAGGCACAATTGTCCAGCTCAAATTCATTAGAATTAGAAAGTAAAAAATACGGTTTTAACCATCAGCAAGTCGGCTATGCCCTATTGACGGACTGGCGGTTACCCATCTCGATATGTGAACCAATCCTTTATCATCACGATCCAGAAAAAGCGTCTGATCTTCATAAGAAAATAGCAGAAATCCTTCAATTAAGCGATCAGCTTGCGTCTATCTATACCGGAACTGAGGCAGCAGAGACAGCACGAAAATGCCAGCAGTCCTTGATTGAAAATTTCAACCTGGATAAAAATCAGGCTCTTGATCTTCTTGATACGGTGGCAACTAATAGCAGTAAAATGATTACAACCTTCGAACTGAGTCCTGAGGAAATCAGACCCTATTCGTCACTGCTCCAGGAAGCAAATGCCGAACTGACAAAGCTGTATATAAGTAATGAACAATTAATACTGGAGATGAAGGAGGCCAAAGAAAAGGCAGAAAAATTAAACTGTGAGTTACAAGACGCTAACACCCGCTTAAAAGAGCTGGTTTACCGCGATGGCCTGACAGGTCTCTATAATCATCGTTACTTTCAAGAGGCCCTGGGAAACGAACTTTCACGAGCTAGCCGATATCAATCATCTGTTTCGCTGATTATGTTTGATATCGATTTTTTCAAAAAAGTCAATGATACCCACGGTCATCCCGCCGGTGACCTGGTCCTGATGAATATTGCCAGAGCGGTGATGAGCGCAGTCCGCCCTTGTGATATCGTTGCCCGATATGGTGGTGAAGAATTTGCTGTTATTCTACCGGAAACCAGTGCTGCAGGTGTCAAGGTTTTTGCAGCAAGACTGAGGCGATGCGTCGAGGGAATTGCGACTTTAGTCGACGGACAGCAGATATACGTTACAGTCAGTGCCGGAGCCACAACATTCACACAAAAAGGGGCTGCTGTAAGCAAAGATATTTTAATAGAAACGGCTGATAGAGGCCTCTATATGTCAAAGCAAAACGGTCGCAACCAGGTGACAGTTCTTGAACCTGAAATAACTGTTATTTAAGTGGTTATCCAATGAAAAGTTCCCACTCCCTTGCAATAACTGGATTTTTTAAGGTTGTCATGCTAGTTTGCTAAACTTCCCTGAGGGAAAGGGATTTATCCATGATAGCCAATCATTCTGAAAAATATCAGCTCATCACTGATGATGAACTTACCCTGAGATTGTCTGGAGATTGGCTGTTCCAAACTGGCATCCCTGATATTGAACCACTTCTGCAGATGCTTCCATCATCATCTCCCCAAAAACTTAATTTCAATTGTGAAAAGTTAGGCCGCTGGGATACAGGGTTAATGACATTTCTTGTCAGTTTGATTCAGAATTGCCAGGACAGCAACATCGAAGTTATACGCACGTCCCTCCCAGACGGAGTTCAGAAACTGCTACAACTCTCCTTTGCAATACCTGAACGAAGGGGAGAGCGTCGAGAGGTTCTCGGACAGCCCATCCTTGCCAAAATTGGCAATGTGACCATCGAAATGCACCGCAGTTGGACTGCAATGTTGACGTTTATTGGTGATGTGTTTGTTGCCTTTATCAACTTTCTGCGTGGGCGGGCCCATTTCCGCACGTCTGATCTGTTATTTCAAATTGAAGCGGCGGGTCCTTCAGCTTTATTCATTGTTACTTTGATTAGTGTTTTAGTTGGAATGATATTAGCTTTTGTCGGCGCAGTACAGCTGCGTTTGTTTGGTGCAGAAATTTTCATAGCCAACCTTGTTGGCCTTGGTATGGCACGTGAGATGGGAGCTATGATGACAGCGATTATCATGGCTGGTCGCACCGGGGCTGCTTACGCTGCACTTTTGGGAACCATGCAAGTCAATGAAGAAATAGATGCGTTGCAGACAGTTGCTGTCTCCCCTATTGAGTTTCTTGTTCTGCCTCGTTTGATTGCGTTAGTCATTACAATGCCCCTACTTTGCATCTACGCTGATTTTATGGGAATCATCGGCGGAGCTATTGTCAGCGCAACCATGCTGGACATCTCGTTTTTTCAATATTTTCAGCAAATTCAGGGTTTTGTTGGCATATCACATTTCATCATAGGAATTGTAAAAGCTGTTATTTTTGGAATCCTGATTGCGACGGCAGGATGTTTTCGAGGTCTTCAGTGTGGGCGTAGTGCTTCAGCTGTCGGTTTTGCTGCTACCAGTGCAGTGGTAACGTCAATTGTTCTCATTATCGTTGCAGACGCTATTATTACGGTACTCTGTCAGGTTCTAGGAGTTTGATCATGGCAAAAACTCCTCATCTGGAGATCCATAAATTAACCATGGCCTACGGGGAATCTGTGATTCAGAAAAACCTTAACTTTTCCGTTAATCATGGTGAAATATTTATCATTATGGGAGGGAGTGGCTGTGGCAAAAGCACTCTTCTCAGGCACCTCATTGGTCTCATGGAACCCGCTGAAGGGGAGATTCTGATCAATGGCGTAAACCTGTGGAAGACTCCACTGAATGAACGCAACAAAATCATCAGCCGTGCAGGGGTTCTTTTTCAAGGTGGTGCACTCTGGAGCTCCATGACCCTTGCTGAAAATATTGAGTTGTTGTTGACAGAATATACCGACCTCAATAAAAAACAGATCCAGGAAGTTATTTCCTACAAACTTTCCCTTGTGGGTCTATCCCGGTATGAGAACTATTACCCCTCAGAAATCAGTGGTGGCATGCGCAAAAGAGCAGGTCTTGCCAGGGCAATGGCGTTAGATCCTGAAATTCTTTTTTTTGATGAACCCTCAGCCGGACTTGACCCTGTCAGTTCAAGATTGTTGGATGATTTAATTTTAGAGCTGCGTGACAGTCTGGGTGCAACCATCGTCATTGTCAGTCACGAACTGGCGAGCATTTTTGCCGTTGGGGATAATTCAATTTTTCTCGACCCGACCGAAAAAACAATTATTGCAAGTGGTTCCCCCAAGCATTTGCTTGATTCTTCAGAAGATTCAAGGGTGTTGCAGTTTTTAACCAGAACGACCTGATATGGCAAAAATGAAAGTCATAGGACAGCTTAGAGGTTTTTATGAGTAGACGAAAAAGAATTGATCCTCGGGTTATTGGCAGTTTTGTTGTTGGCGCTGTTATTTTAAGTGTTTCAGCTTTAATGTTCTTTGGCCCAGGTGGTTTTTTAGCTGAAACCAGAAGTTATGTTATCTATTTTGACAGTTCAGTAAAAGGACTCAATGTCGGGTCACCAGTACGTTTTCGTGGGGTCAAAATTGGCCAAATCAAGGAAATAAACGTCAGGGTTCGTCCACAGGAATTTAAATTTTATATACCTGTTGTTATAGAAATTGAACCATCCCGATTTAAAGCCGAAGGGACAGGTAAAGGCGTCCTTGACTCGATTAAGACTACGGTAAAGGGTGATGATCCAATGATCTCACTTGTGGATAAAGGCTTACGTGCGCAAATGCAGCTGGACAGTCTGGTCACCGGACAGTTGTATGTCAATCTGGATATGCTCCCGGACACCCCTCTGGCTCTCACCGGTTACCCCCATGAATACCCTGAAATTCCGGCTATCACCTCAAGCCTTGAAGAGTTGACTAAAACCTTTGCCGATATTCCGTTGAAGGAGCTTACGGATAAATTAATCAGTTCTGCCGAAGGATTTGAAAAACTCATCAACTCTCCAAGCCTCCACAATGCACTGGCAAAATTTGATGATACCACCTCGCAATTGAACCAATTACTGCAAAACATGAACGAACAATTACTCCCTATCGCAAATTCGCTCAAAGAGACTTTAAAACAAGGGCAGACAACAATCGTCAATGTTGATCGCAAGCTCGATCAAACGTTGCAAAATGCGCAAACAACAATCGCCCATATTGATGGTAAGATTGATCCCCTCGCCAACCAATTTAGCCAGGCGGTACAAGCCGTCAATGAGGCCTCGATTAAAACAGCAGATGCCATGCAACAAATCAAAGGGCTCACTAAAAATGATTCACAAATACTAGAACAACTCGGAGTGACCCTTCAGGAAGTAAATCGTACCGCTCGCAGCCTTCGTTATTTATCAACTGAGCTGGAGCGTGATCCACAATTGCTTTTACGTGGCAGGGTTGATGGAGGAAAGAAATAATGCGTAATCTGCTTCTGATTTTACTTTTGCTTTGTACTTCCTGTATTCAAATCGGGGATGCTCCTCCACCGATGAATTATTATCTCCTTGAAAGCTTGACCGAACTCCCTACAGCTTCCTCAGAAAACAGTTCAAATATCCATCTGGAACTTAAAAGTTTCCCTGAGTATTTAGACCGTTTACAAATCGTCACTTACAACGGTAGCAATGGTATTAATTTCAAAGATAATGAGCGTTGGGCTGAACCCGTACAAGACAACATAATGCGGGTGGTTCGCGAGAACCTGGCAAAATCGATACCGGGGAGTGTTATTTCAATTGGTCCTTGGGAAAATTCAACTAACAACGCAGTAAAAATTGAGTTGGTATTCAATCAATTTTCTGGACAGCTTGGAAAGCACACGAAAATTGATATACGTTGGGCAATCGTCAAAGGTTCAGGGGAATCAAAACAAGGTTATTTTACCGACCAGCAGCCCATTGGAGACAAATACCAGGATCTGATTATCGGTCTGAATAATGGCATTAACCACTTCAGTCTGGAACTGGCAAAAAACTTAACGACAGAATAACCAGCTAACCCTTTTCAGCGGACAAATAAAGCGATAGCTATTAACTTTTCAGGTGGTTTTGCCTCACAGAAAGCAAATTCATCCTTCAATCGATGCTAATATGGAATCATCATATTGTGATCTATGAGAAAGAAAATAGCCTAAAACAACATCAGCATATTCTGAGTCGGAAATTTGTTTCGCCTCCCACTGCTCATGTAGTTTCTTTGTTTCCTCTAAGATATTTATATGTTCTTCACGATGAAGAGCTGAAAATTCAACGCCCAGATATCCCATGATTTTTTCTTCAAGCTGAAATTGATATTTTAGGGAAGGATGGATCGCTGAGGTTTCAAAGATATTTTTAGGCTCTGTGCTGATCTGATAAAACAATCTTTCCAACTTTGTGCTATTTGCTTTCAAATCTAAGAGTAGAAGCTTTTTATTTTCCTGCTCAAGCATGTCCCCCCCCCAAAAAAAAATCAGAACATTAAAAAAACGACTCACCTCGCAGTATAACAGGGTTACTGAAAAATTCCACTTCTGACAAGTTGCCAAAGAGACAAATCAAGAATGATAAGTCAATGACAACGGCCTCCGACAGATTATAAGCCAAGGATAAATTCGCGGCCCAAATCAATCAATTTCGCTAAAGAATCAAAGCGTTTCGTCTCAGCATACAATCTTACGACAGGCTCGGTACCTGACTTACGGAACAACAGCCATGAACCATCCTCTAACAGATATTTATTGCCATCAATACGGATAACTTCAACAATCTTGAGCTCCCCGATTTTTTCTGGTGGATTTGCAAATTTATCAGGCAGCCCGGCTTCGAGCTGTGGGGACAAATGAATATTGATACGCTTGGTATAAATTTCACCAACCCTTGAATAGAGGTCGGCTAATAGTTCTCGAAGCGATTTTTTCTCCACGGCCACCATTTCGGCGACTAACAGGCAAGCAAGAATACCATCTTTCTCTGGAACATGTCCCTTGATGCTTAATCCGGCACTCTCCTCACCACCAATAAGAATTTTATCTTCACTGATATATTCACCAATAAATTTGAAACCTACTGGCGTTTCCAGAACCTTAACACCATGGTGCGCTGCGACAGCATCTATAAGATGAGAAGTCGCAACGCTGCGCGCAGCATCCCCCCGCAGACCTTTCTGGCGAATCATGTAATCAAACAACAGTGCAAGGATATAATTTGGCTCAATATAACTACCATCAGCATCAATAATCCCGAAACGATCTGCATCACCATCGGTCCCAAGTCCAAGGACAATGGAATCATTCCCCTTGATCAAGCCAATAAAATCCTGAATATATTCTTCCGCTGGTTCTGGAGGGTTACCACCGAAATAGGGATCAAGATGGTCATTGATCTTGACAACCTTAACGCCCGTTTCTTCGAGGATGCGATCAAGATAGCCACGCCCCGAGCCGTAAAGCGGATTGACCGCAATGGTCATCCCGGCATCAGCGATTGCCTTGAAATTAATTAAATTTTTCAGGGTCTTAAAATACTCTTCACGGGGATCGATTTCTTCAAATAGCCCTTTTTCAGCAGCTGTCTTCAGATCCATATCCTTGAAGACAATTTCGCCAATCATCGCATTAGCTCGTTTTTCAATATCATTTGTTGTCGCGGGCAAAGCTGGGCCACCCGTCACAGGCGAAAACTTAATCCCGTTATAATTATAAGGGTTGTGGCTGGCAGTAAAATTGATCCCTCCAGCAGCTTTTCTTCGCAAGATTTCATGAGCAATCACAGGAGTCGGGGTGTCACGCTCACAAAAATAACTTTTGATCCCTGCTCCTGCGAGGACCCGAGCCGTCTCACGTGAAAAATCCGCTCCCATAAAGCGGGCGTCATAACCGATGACAATCCCCCGTTCAGCCAGACCTTCTGCGTGAAGATGATCAGCAATCGCCTGTATCACCACACGTACATTTTCCAGAGTAAACTCTTCACAAAAAATGCCGCGCCAGCCCGATGTGCCAAATTTTATATGAGACATAAAACACTCCGTTGTTAGTGGATAAATAATTTCTACAGATAGTTTATCATACAAATGAAGCTTCAGTTTTGCAATTGTAGCCAGGCAATTATCTACATTTTTTCACATATGGGCAATCCTCAGGAAGAACACCTGTGCGTATCACATCTGGACTCAGGCAAGCACATTCTGGATTAAGCTCAAAACGTTGGTGATAGATGCGACATAGATTCGTTTCTGTATCTAAAAATTGGCAGGGAGTATCAGAATAAAATATTTTACCTCTGTACTCATATTTTTCATAACAACAGCGACCGCAACGCTCACAAATGTCTTCCCATTCTTTTGAAACAGAAGATACAGCGCCATTCTCCTTCTTCATGATAAGCCCAACCTCTCTACAGCCATATCGATTTTTGGCAATTCATTCATTTAGCAACAAACCAAGTGAATTGACAATGTTTTAAAATAAACATACCTTGACGAGACCTGAGTTATTCATATATTGAGATAATGGAGATAAATATGCGCATCATGGTCATCCTCTCTGCATTATTGATGCAACTTTGTCTGGGAGCAACTTACTCCTGGTCAGTCTATGTTCAACATATAAAAACCATTGTCGGTATTTCCCAGACACAGGCACAGATTCCATTCTCGGTTTTTTATTTTGTCTTTCCACTAACCATGGTCTTTTCTGGAACTCTGGTCGATAAATTTGGTCCCAGGATTGCCGCGATCAGTGGAGGAATTTTGTTTGGTAGTGGATGGCTTATCTCCTCACTTGGAGTTGATAATTTTACTTATACTATCTTGGGAAATGGCATCATAGCAGGCGTTGGGGCCGGTATCGCGTACATCGTTCCTATTTCGACCTGCATTAAATGGTTCCCTGAGAATAAAGGGCTAGTTACAGGCGTTGCAGTTGCAGGATTTGGTGGAGGGGCGGCTCTGGTCAGCACTGTTGCAGGCTACCTGCTCAAACTCAACCTGACCCCCTTTACATTATTTGGCTATTTTGGAATTACGTTTACTGTCCTTATCATTTTTTCTGGATTCTTTATGCAGAATCCACCCGATTTTTCAAAAACAAAGACAGTTAAACTCAGGTTTCGAGAAGTTGTCACTGACAAACGGTTCATCATTCTCTATTTTGCCATGTTTACCGGTTTGGCAGCAGGCTTTGCAGTGAATGCAAACATCAAGGAACTCTATAAATCAGCGACATTAATGAGTGGAGTCACTGCTGTCTCCTTCTTTGCTATAGCAAATGCTGCAGGCAGAGTTATTTGGGGAAGCATATTTGACCGGTTCAGTAGTCGTACCATCATTCAACTCAACCTCCTTGCGCAAGCTCTTTTGCTACTGACTTCGCCATTTATCCTTACGTCAGCCACCGGGTTACAGATTTTTGCCATCATATCAGGGTTTAATTATGGAGGAGTTCTGGTTGTATATGCTGGATCTGTTGCCAGAATTTGGGGAGCGGATAAAGTTGGGACTATTTACGGGTGGTTATTTTCTGCCAATATTCCCGGCGCAGTTGCGCCCTTATTTGCTGGTTTTTTCTACGATATAACAGGCAGTTTTACGATCCCACTGTACTTTATTGGCGCTATTATTTTTGTGGCTATTGTCACTCTTCGTTATCATAAAGAAAGTTTTGCGGCCTGACAACGATAACAAAATAACCGTTGACTCAATAATATAAATTCGCTATTACTACGAGTTCTGAGTCTCAACCATAAGTATAATTCATGGAGGAAAACGATATGCAGTGCCAAACGGTTCTCGCAGGTACCGAATGTAGTTTCTGGAAAAAAGCTGGTTGCTCCGCACCAAGCGGCAGCTGCCAAGTCATTGTTGAAGAATGTCAAGGATGCGAGCGCATTACTAAAGGTAGCATCGGTGATGTCTGTACCGCATACCCTGATCCCGCAGCAAAGTGGGCTAACGGTTTATGTAATTTTGCAACCCATAAAAAGGTTGACCTTAAGACTGATGATGTCCGTGTCAACCCACTGAAAGCAGCAAAACGGGCTGCGGCAGGTAAGGGTAAATAAGCAGGCCTGTAAAGACATATTCCTGATAAAAAGGCTGCCAAATTTCTGGTAGCCTTTTTATTTGTCCTGTTTTTTTTGTCGCGGCCAATGACACGATTGCGGACTACCAAGAGATGCGACCATATCCCCTGACTGAAAAACCAAATCTGCTGAAGGGTTGGCAATGAAGGTCCCACCTCGGAGAATCCCGACAACAGAAGCCCCGGTTTTCTGGCGTACATCAAGTTGACGCAAACTTCTCCCCACTAACGAACTCTCTTCATCCAGCTCTTCCCAGCTTAATTCAAGGAAATCGTAGGCCTTCTGTAGCCGACGCACATCGTCAAGACTTGTTTGTTCGTCAGATAATTGCTGATAATTATCCTGCCGGGCGGCATCAGTAAATTTTTGAATCAGTGGCACAGAAAAGTTCAAATTCAACAACGCCTGCCGGGCAATCTCCAGCCCCGCTTCCAATTCTGGCTGAATGACCATATAAACACCTTCGTCGTAAAGCGATGCCATTTGTTCTGCTCCAACTGCGCGAACAACAATATCCAACCCCGAGTAATGCCGACGCGCAAAATGGACGATAGCTTCCGTAGTGATAATATGTGGAATCGTGATCAATAGCTGTCTCGCCTCTGCAAGATTAGCGGCATCAAGAACAACGGGTTGTGAAGCATCCCCATAAATCGCTGGATACCCCTGGCGTTTGCAATCATCTATAATACGATGACCAAGATCAATTATAACGAAAGGGACTTCAAGCTTTGCTAAAATATGAGCAACATGCCGACCAACTCGTCCCCCGCCGGCAATAACAATATGTCCGTGCAATCCGTCCTGAGGGATATTGATTGACTCCAGCAACTCTTTCCTGGAATAACGTTTCTGCAGCCCATAAGCGGGAACTGTCAATGCCGAGAGCATCGGAGTAATCACCATACTGATAATTGTTGCTGACAGGACATAGGAATATTGTTCAAGGCTTAGAAAACCACCTTCTATCCCAACCCGGCCTAATACAAAAGAAAATTCACCGATTTGGAACATCCCCAGGCCAACGGCCAGAGGGATGACATTGCCATAGCCAAAACTGCGTACGATAACCGCCATAAGCAAACTTTTGCCGACGGCAACCAACAACACAAGTTGCAGGACTCCTGACCAATGTTGCAGTAAAAAAAATGGGTCAAGAAGCATACCCACAGAGGTAAAAAAAAGCAGCCCAAAGAGATCACGTAAAGGAATAACATCACTCAGCGCCTGATGTCCGTAATCTGACTCACTGAGGACCATGCCAGCAACAAAAGCTCCGAAGGCAAACGAGAGGTCTAGCAGATAAGTTGCATAGCCGATTCCTAATCCGATAGTAATTATTGCCAGCAAAAATAATTCCCGTGAATTCCAGTGGGCAATAATTGCCAGCAGACGTGGCAACAATCTGGTCCCGAGAAGAAGCATCACCACCAGAAAGATAATCGACTTCAACAGGGCAAAAGCAATGATCGGCAGGCCCGCTGTGGGATTGGAAAGTTGTGGCAACAGAATCAACAGCAGAACCACAGCAAGGTCTTGGACAATCAGGATACCGATCATTACCCGGCTCGACAACGTCCCTATCATCCCTTGAGCCATCAGGGTTTTCAATATCACCATGGTGCTGGAAAGCGAAATAAGGCCACCAAGCCAAAGAGATGGCCCACTCTCCCATCCAAGCCAGCGCCCAATCATATAACCGTAACCAACCGTCAACAGAATCTGAATCGGGCCACCAATCAACGCCACATATTTAACCGGTTTTAAATCCTGCAGCGAAAATTCCAGACCAAGCGCAAACAGCAAAAGAGCAACTCCAATTTCTGCGAGTTTCTCCACTTCATGAGGATCAGAAACAAGCCCTCCGGAAAATGGACCAATGATAACTCCGACCAGAATATAGCCAAGCAATAACGGTTGACGCAGTTTTTGTGCTATCAGCCCCCCCAATAAAGCGGCAACGATAATAATAATGATGTCAGCGGCTATTCCCATAGTGCTAAATTATACTCCGTGTCCACGTCCAAGCATTTCAGCGGCGTCCATAACCACCATAAAAGCATCCGGATCGTTATTGCGAATGATGTCACCTAGCAAAGCAATCTGGCGAGCTTCAACGGTCACAAAAATCAAAGTTTTCTGTTCATTTTTATACAGCCCCGTCCCTGTCAGGATTGTCCCCTGTCGCCCAAGATTATCAATAATCTTCTGACTCAGGACTTCGACCTTATTGGTTGCGATATGGACAACTTTCTCAGACAAGGTGCCAGTAAGGATAATATCGATACATTTAGCTGTTGCATAGATACTGATCATACTCCAAAGAGCACGTTCAATATCCGCAAATACAAATCCTGATGCCACGATAATCATAACATCAAAAATAAGAATAATTTGTCCAGGTTTATATTGGCTGCGAGCAGCAATCAGGCGTGCAATGATAGTCGTCCCACCTGCCGAAGCGTTACCACGCAAGATCAAGCCAACCCCAATGCCTACTGCGATACCGCCGTATAAAGTTGCCAGCAAAACATTCTGACTAATCGCCTGCAGGTGGAGAACTTCAGAAAAAAAATCAATACAGATAGATGCAATTAAAATAGCAATCACTGAACGAAGAGCAAAAGCCCTTCCAAGCATTTTGCTACTGATCAATAATAACGGAAGGTTGATCATTAACATCAGACTGCCGATTGGCAAACTGATCAAGAAGTTCAAAAGAATTGCCATCCCGGGTGTCCCACCCGTAGCAATTTTATTGGGAGCCAAGAATAAAACGATGCCTAAAGCAAGAGCTACCGCTCCTGCAGAGATATAGAGGAAGTTTCGTATTTCGCCCTTCAGAGTCATTCAAATTCCATTATCAGGTAGGACAGCGCAGCTGTTACTTGAGACCATCAATGACAGCAGCAACCTCATCACGGATACTTTTTGCTGAGGCACTTTTTTCCAAACGCAGGAATTGTTGAAAATAATCAACTGCTTCCTGGGTGCGATCCTGATCAAGGCAGATATAGCCAAGAGTCAGATAGCCCGGAGCTAGACCAGCATCTAATTCTAAGCCTTTCAGACAATATTCTTCTGCCCGGTCAAGATCATTGGCATCATAGTAAAGTTCGGCCAAGCTTAGATAAGGTTGGGGATCGTCTGAATCGAGCGTTATCGCTGTAAGAAAGGATTCTGTTGCTGCATCAACATTATTCTGAGCAACACAGATATCACCCAATGCATTGTGTGCAAAAGCCAACTCCGGATCTATTTCAAGGGCCTGGCGACATGTCTGCTCTGCTGCGTTCAGATCATCGCGGTTCATCTGTGCAACCGCTTTACAAACCCAGGCATCAGCCTCTTGCGGATCAATATCTATAATTGTCTGATACGCTCCAATCGCATTATCTAGATCCTCTTCCTCAAGATAGAGATCACCGAGTAAAAACAGTAAATCAATATCTTCAGCATCCAACTGCAATCCGGCAGACAAGCTTTTGTGCGCATTCGCATAGGCCCCGCTCTCAATCTGGACCTCAGCCAGCAATAACCAGACGTGAGCAGACTTCTGCTTTCCCAGAACCTGTTGATACAGTTGCTGTGCTGTTTTCAGGTCACCCTGATCTTGAGCTTGCATACCTTTTTCTAATAGATCTTCAATAGACACTTTTCTTCTCCTCTATCTTAAGAACTCCGAACAACTTCAACCAGAAATCCGTCTGGATCGGTCACAAAATAAAACCGTGGTTTTCCAGCCACAAGCCCCTTCAATGGTGTCACTTTAAGGCCCATTTCTGAATGTCGTTTGTGCGATGCTTCCAAATCCATTGTGGCAACAGCAAGATGTGAATAGCCATTGCCTATTTCATAGGGTTCTTTTTGATCATAGTTATAGGTCAGCTCAAGTTCGAAGGGAAGCCCCATAGAAGTCATATAGCTGAGGGTAAACCGACCATCGGGGTAGTCTTTTTTACGCGAAACTTCGAACCCGAAAGCATCATGATAGAATTTCTCCGAAGCTTCCAAATCCATAACACGATAACAAATGTGAATCATTGGGTAGTCCATAAGTATCTCCTCGTTTGTAAATTGACAATAACCAATCAGCTCTTTATAGTCGCGAGCATGAAAGCAATATTTCTAGCAGATGCCCACTTGCGTAACCCACAGGATAAAAACTACCTGAGGCTACTTGATTTTTTGAATCAACAAAAAGATCTTGATGCCCTCTTTTTGCTCGGGGATATTTTTGAGTTCTGGCTAGGCTATAAACACCTGGTTTTTAGCGCTTACATTCCGTTACTGGAAAAACTGCGGCAATTTTCGGAATCGGGGACTCAGCTTTATTTTGTCGAGGGAAACCACGATTTCCATCTTGGACCATATTTCACTAACAACCTCAACTGTACAGTGATTCCTGAACAAAAACTGGTGAATTGGGACGGAAAAAGAATTCTGATCTGCCATGGTGATCTGGTAAAACAAGATCGTAACTATCGACATCTGCGGACATTCTGGCGCAGCTGGCCGATAAAAGCTCTTTCACGAATTATCCATCCTGACCTCGTCTGGTCCTTTGCTATCTGGTTAAGTAATAAGAGCTCAAAAAACGACCCAAGAAAGTGTCACCAGGATCCATCACCTTATTTAATCCCATTTTCAGAGACCAGCAATAGTGATATCGTCATCTGTGGTCATTTCCATCATCCACTTGAGCGTGAACATCAAGGTGTCAAAATTATTGCTTTAGGTGACTGGATTTCCCAGTTTTCCTATGCAGAAATGCAAGATGGTGTGATTTCACTAAAAAACTATTCAATCTAACCAGATTTCATTCTGCAGCCAGCTGAGTCTTATCGATGTCCTGACAACGCATCACTAAATCTTTCAGAGTTGTCCCATCCAAACTCACACTGACCTGGTCTTTCACTTGACGATATGTTTCCAGAGCAATCAATGTTTGCGGATGTGAATGTAAATGGAGAGGCTCCTCTCCACAATCTCCCATTTTCTTCAAAATCTCAGCGAGGCTGAGATTTTCAGCAGATCGTCCAAGCTGATATTGACAACGTCCTGCAAGAGTACGCAGTTCAGAGACAAATCCTATTTTCAGTAAAAGACTAATAATACTACGACAGAGTCGAGGTGGAATAAAAAGGTACTTGGCCAGTTGTTCATTACTTAAAGCGGGTTCCCCTTTAGAAAAACGATCCGCCAAAGTTACCAGCAACGCCAGCGCAATCTCTTCAAAGCTGTTTCGACTGACCTCCGTTCCACGCAGATCCCTACCACTGGTGCGCAAATTTTGTTTCGCATAGCATACACCAAGGCCAAAAAGAACAATCACCCAGGAAAGATAAAGCCAAACCATAAATATCGGCAGTGCTGCCATCGTGCCATAGATGGCGTTATAGCGACCGACTCCAACTTGAAAATGGACGTAACCAACCTGAGCAATTTGCCACAGGGTTCCCCCAACGACACCACCAACAAAAGCCGCACGCCACTCCACCTTAACATTGGACATAAAGACGTACAGACCAGTAAACGCAAGCCACATAAAGATAAATGGTGCCACTTTGAACAGTAACAAAATAAAATTACCGATCATTTGCATCTCAATAAATTTATGCACCAGGCTATTACTGGCCAATGTTGATGTCATCGAAATAGCACTAATGATCAAAACCGGGCCGGCTAAAATAACGGAAAGATAGTCGGAAAACCGCCGCAATAACGGACGGACATTTTTAACTCCCCAGACATGGTTAAACGATTTTTCAACATTCGTCAGTAATGAAACAACGGCTATGAGCAAAAAGATCAGCCCAACTGCGCCCAGCTGCGTAACCTGGGTATTATTAATGTAGCCTAAAAGAGTATCCGCAACCCGACCATCACCAACATTGAGCTTTTCGATTATTAATGGCTGCAGTAAATTCTGCACACCAAAAGCCTTCAACAAAGCAAAAGTTAACGCCAATAAAGGAACCAGCGACAGCATCGTATAATAGGTTAAAGCGGATGCTCGGAGGAGACACTGATTAACGCCAAAATCCCTGATCACCAAGGCCACGGTTTGAATCTGACGCAAAAATATCCGCTGCAATAGTGATAAATCCGCCGGGTTCTGTTCCCATAGCAGATGTTTTATTTTGCCACGCAGTTTCAGTTGTGATGCTTTGACATCCGCCATAGTCCCTGACCTTGCATTGAGTTGACCCTACTGTAATTCAATCTTTGTAACTGGCAAGTCCATATTCCCGACAGCATCAGCATATTTTTCACTATCCCCCACCAGAACAATCTGTAATTTGTCCGGATGTAGATATTGTCGAGCAACCCGCTGTACATCTTCGACGGTCACAGCAGCAACTCGCTGCTGGTAGTTTTCCAAATAGTCTTCCGGGTAGTTATAGTAGTCAAGACGTACTTTTCGACTGACGACCGAATGGGTGTCAGAAAATGCAAAAACAAAAGAATTAATCAGACTCTTCTTTGCCAGATCAAGTTCAGCGGCTGAAACAGGCTCATTACGGATTTGTCTTATAAGCTGTCGCATCAACCTTACAACCTCAACGGTTGATCCACTTTTGGTTTCACTACTGGCAATAAACATTTCCGGTAGTTGTCGACCGACTTGAAAATAGGAATAAACCGAATATGCCAAACCACGATCAGAACGGATTTCGCGCATCATTCTAGAGTTAAAGCCACCACCACCTAAAATATAATTGGCAACCCGCAAGGCAAAGACATCAGGGTTATCTTTGCTGACTCCTGGATGGCCCATTAAAATAGTTGTCTGGGGGATGTTTTTATCAGCAAGATAAATCTCACCGCCTGGAGCAGCTGGGAGAGAGGGTATTTCACGGAGAAGGCTTTCGGTTGATTTCCAATCTCCTAAATGTTGATCAAGAAGTGCCACCAGCTCGGCTTGCTGTACATCACCGGAAGCAGCTATCCAGATATTTTGTGGTTGGAAGTAACGCTGATGCAATTTCAGCAGATCATCACGGTTGAAGCTAGAAACAACTTCAGTCGTTGGATATGCACCAAAAGGATGTCCAGGATAAACAGCTTCTCCCAGAATACGACCAGCGATTGAGGATGGATCATCATTTTTACGATGAATACTTTCCAGCATCTGGTGTCGTACCAATTCCATGCGGTCAGTATCAAACCGTGGTCGTCGAAGCAAGTCGGCCAAAATTTCTATACCCCGCTGTAAATCTCGTCGGTGCAAAGAAAGATCAACTTCATATGCATAAGAAGAACTGGAAACGGTAAGAATGGCTGCCATAGATTCAAGTTCCGCTTCCAATGCGTCAGGAAGCATGTTTTCAGTTCCTCCTGTTGATAAAGTCTTGGCAAAAAACTGGGATAATCCAGTCTTATCAAGAGGATTATAGATACTGCCACCCTCAATCAGCAGAGTCAATTCGACCAAAGGGAGTTCATGATCTTCTTTCAGATAGAGCTTCATACCGTTATTAAGTTGCTGCTGTGCAACGACAGGAAAACTGAACTCAAGAGGCGGAAAAGTCAGCTCATCAGGACGTACCGATGAATTCAAAAAGTTTTGAGCACAACCTGAAAGGAGTAAGCCAACAAACAAATAATACAAATAACGCATCAGCTCTGGCCTCCTCGAATCAAGGTGACAACTGTTCTGTTATCCGCATTTAAATAGCGTTGCGCAATAGCCATAATGTCCTCAGAGGTAATCGAATTCAGATGCTTTTCATAGTCAACCAGATAACGCCAATCACCAAGAGTCTGATAGGAAGATAACATTCTGGCCAGACCACTGTTTCCTTTTAAGCCTCTAAGAATTGAGGTCATAATCTGCTTCCGGGCAATATCAAGTTCACTGGGGCTGAGTGGCTCCGATTTAAATCGTTCCAATTCTGCATATACGGCATCCTCGATATCAGTCGTTGAAGAGCCAAAACGGGGTGTCATGCCAAGAACCATTAAATTTGGATAACGGGAACCTGGAGCACCAAAAACGCTGACATCTGTCACGAGTTGTTTATCGACAACCAGATTTTTATAGAGTCGTGAAGTCCTCCCTTCACTGAGAACTTGCATGAGAATATCAAACGCATAATCATCCCGGTGTGGCATGGTGGGCTTGTGGTAAGCAATCATCAATTGCTGTTCAGCGTCAAAGTTGATTGTAACTCGACGCTCCCCTTTCTGCTCCGGCTCTCTATCAACAACAGGGGGTACAGGGACACCTCGATCTAACTTACCAAAATAGCGATCAACCATTTGCAATGTTGCTTCACTCTCAAAATCCCCAACGAGAGTAATGACCATGTTCACAGGAGTATAATATTTATCAAAAAAAGTCCGAATTTGATCGGGATCAAGGTGTTCGATATCTGAATTCCAACCGATCACAGGATTCCGGTAGGGATGAACCTTATAAGCTGTTGCCAATAAGGTTTCGTACATCATACCACCAGGACTGCTTTCATAGGAGCGCCGCCGTTCTTCATGAACGACATCACGTTCAGTATAAAACTCTCGAAAAACGGCATTCTGAAGCCGATCCGATTCAATTGCCGCCCAGAGCTCCAGCTTGTTTGCAGGCAAATTGATCAGGTATGTTGTTGAATCCTTGCTGGTGTAGGCATTATAGCCAACCCCGCCATTTTCTCCATAAATCCGAGAAAATTCATTCTTAACCACCAGCTTTCTGTGTTCAGTCTGTAATTGAAGCAAATGATCACGAAGTGCTTGTAGCTGTTCAGGTTCGGTATCTGAACTCAGTTTTAGGGCATCAATCTTCTGACCAACGGTTTTGATCTGCTGCAACATCTTTTTTTCAGCAGGATAATCTTTAGTTCCCAGAGTTTTAGTTCCCTTAAAAAGCATGTGCTCCAAAAGGTGAGCAACACCGCGCTCCTGACTTGTCTCATTTGCGCCACCGACACGAAAACTGATATATGCTGCAACAGTGGGTGAATTGTGCCGTTCAACCAACAGAACTGTTGCACCATTTTCCAGACGATGTTCCTGAACTTTATCGACCAGTGTCTGCGCTAAGACCCCATTAGGAACGATCAGAAAAAAAAGAAAAAAACTTGAAATAAATAAACGATACATTTTGGTTCCCCTAAATATATGATTAATTTTAAAAATAAGCTTATAATATCGCATTGTCTTGTACAGATGCTACCCAAGCTTCTAAATATTTTGGAAATGGTCTTTATATATGAAAAGAATTGCTGTTTTAACTAGCGGCGGAGATTGTTCAGGAATGAATGCAACGCTGCGTGCTGTTGTCCGAGCGGGTCTGGCTTCGGATTTAGAAGTTATTGGTGTTCAAAAAGGGTTCCAAGGGCTCATTGATCGGCTCTACGAACCTATGTCGACTCGATCAGTCAGTAACATTTTACAACGTGGTGGAACTTTTTTGCAGAGTGCCCGCTGCAAAGAAATGCGAACTGAAGCTGGATTAAATTTAGCCAGTGAAAATTTAAAAGGGATGGGGGTTGAAGGACTTGTAGTCATTGGTGGAGACGGCTCACTCAAAGGTGGATATGCTCTTCAGCAGAAAGGAATCCAGGTTATCGGGATTCCCGCATCGATTGATAATGATATCCCTTTTACCGATTTTTCACTGGGAGTTGATACCGCTCTGAATAACATCGTTCATGCTGTTGACAATCTAAAAGATACGGCTTCATCCCATGACCGAACCTTCGTGGTCGAAACAATGGGGCGCAGCTGTGGCTATCTTGCTGTTGCCTCAGCAATCGCTGCGGGAGCAGAATACAGCTTGATCCCGGAAGAACCATATGACCTTGAGAATATCTGTAAAGATCTACGCAAGCGTTTCCAGGATGGACGTACCAATTCGATTATCATGGTCGCAGAAGGTGCGGGCAAGGCCCAAGACATTGCCAACCAGATCAAGGATCGAATTGGCTTCGAAACCCGAGTCATTGTTCTTGGTCACTATCAACGTGGAGGGTCACCTTCAGTTTTTGACCGACTTCTTGGGGCACGTTTCGGACAGGTGGCAGTTGAAAGTCTGATCAACGGAAAAGGGGGAATGATGGTTGGGCTACAAGGCTCTGATGTCATTCTGACCGATTTACTCAAAGTCACATCCTCAGCAATCCGACCCATCAACCCCATGCTGCCAATGCTTGCCAATAAACTGCTCGCCTAAGACATAGAGGGGACGAATTCATTTAATCTTGCCGTTGCTTCCTGACGACCGATTTCGATCAGCTCTGCAGCGCGATCAAATTCATAGATTGAGCACACATTCTTGGGTATTTCAATCACGATATCCGGAGTATAAGATGCTAATTTAAACTTGGAGATCGTCGATTGCATAGCATCTATACTTTTAGAAACAACATCGAACATCCCGGTATCTTCTTCTTTGCCGTGGTTTTTTCGTTGTAAACCATCAATAAAATCAATAACTTTATGGTGATATTTATTGCGTTTTTCAGGGGCACCCTGAACCACTAGCGGTTGATCCAAAATATGCCTTTCCTTACCGCACAAACCAACTGCTATGGTTATTTGCGTTTGATCCCGCAGAGTTGGTGCAATGGGAATAGGATTCAATAGCCCCCCATCAACAAGGGTTTTCCCTCTGTATTGAAAAGCAGAAAAAATAGTTGGAAACGAGATTGACGCTCTAATAGCGTCAAAAAGTGGCCCACTGGACAACCACACCTCTTTGCCCTCTTCCAGATCTGTTGCAACAGCAGTAAACGAGATTGGCAAATCTTCGATATCTCGATCGCCAATCAGTTCGCGCAGAGTATTGATGATCTTGTCACCTTTAAAAAAGGCGGCCCCGCTGAATGAAAAATCAAGTAACCGGAGGACATCCAGCCGATCTAAAGCACAAACCCACTGCGTGTAGGCATCCAATTCACCTGCAGCATAAATTCCACCAATCAGTGCTCCCATCGAGGATCCGGAGATTGAACGGATCTGATACCCCCGCTCTTTAAGAACCTGAATAACACCAATATGGGCCAAACCACGTGCTCCGCCACTACCAAGAACCAAAGAGATTGTTTTTTGTTCGCTATCCATTTCCATCTTTCCTTCCCCAATAAAAATTTTATCAATTCTACCCGAAACTTATCGTTGTAGGGTAATCTAAAATGAACAGAAAAAAGGGCTGACAAAGAACTTGCAGGGACATGCTGTCAAAGTTATAGTGCCGCTTTAAATACTGCTAAAGGAGTGAATCAATGATTACTGCAATCAGTCCTATTGATGGCCGCTATGCCTCAAAAGTCAACGAATTATCTGAATGCTTTTCAGAATACGCACTGCTCAAAAATCGGGTTAAGGTTGAGGTTATGTGGTTGATTGCCCTTTGTGATGAAATGGCTATTCCTGAATGTCGAAATTTGACGGATGCTGAGGAGCAAAAACTAAACAAAATCATAACTGACTTCAGTCCCTCTGAGGCAGAAAAAATCAAAAAAATAGAGGCAGTCACAAATCACGATGTCAAAGCTGTAGAGTATTACCTGAAAGAACAAATTGCTGATAGCTCTCTGAATGATGTCTCTGAGTTTATCCATTTTGCATGCACCTCTGAAGATATCAATAATTTGTCCCATGCGTTGATGCTTAAAGACGGGCTTTCGAAACTGTGCCCTCTACAGCAAGATATTATCAGCATCATAAGTAATCTTGCCAGGGATTATAAATCAGTTCCAATGCTCGCTCGCACCCATGGACAGACCGCTTCCCCGACCACCATTGGTAAAGAGTTGGCAGTGTTTGCTCAGCGGCTACAGAAACAGAGCGACAAAGTTTCCTCGATAGAACTCCTTGGTAAACTCAACGGAGCTGTCGGCCATTTTAACGCCCACATGTCTGCCTACCCAGACATCAATTGGATCGAACTATCCAAGAACGTTATTGAAGAAAAGCTTGGGCTAGCACAAAACCTGTTCACAACCCAAATTGAGCCACACGACTATATGGCAGAGCTATTTGACACTTTGGCCAGATGGAATACCATTCTTCTCGATTTTAATCGTGATATCTGGACGTACATCTCCATGGGATATTTCGGCCAAAAAACGATTAAAGGTGAAGTTGGTTCTTCAACCATGCCACACAAGGTCAACCCGATAGATTTTGAAAATTCTGAAGGGAACTGTGGACTTGCTAACGCCATTTTTCATCATCTATCAACCAAGCTTCCCATTTCACGTCTCCAGCGCGACCTGACTGACTCCACGGTCCTGCGCAATATGGGAGTTGGTTTTGGCTACAGCATGATTGCCTATAAATCTACAATCAAAGGGTTAAGCAAGCTGAAATTAAATGAACATATTCTGGCAAGAGATCTGGATAACGCTTGGGAAATCCTGGCTGAGCCCATTCAAACGGTTATGCGGAAAGCTGGGATAGAAAAACCATATGAGAAATTAAAAGAATTGACTCGTGGGCAAGTCATAAACCGCGAGACCATTCAAGATTTTGTCCAAAGCCTGGATCTGAAACCCACAGACAAGCAACGGTTACTTGAAATGACACCCTCCAGCTATACAGGTATCGCTGATAAAATTGTGGAGCTGTTAGATTAGACAAAGTAACATCAACAAACGGGGCAAGTATATTTGCCCCGTTTGTTAAAAAATTTAACTTCATTTCCTCATACTTCTTTCCTCATTTTATACAACATAACCTTGCAGAACCAAGATAGGACAGAAAACAGGCATGGGAGGTGTATATGCAAATTACAATCAGCCTGCACGGAGTTTTTCGCATCGGTCGGTTTAAAAATGAAACTCGGGAATATCCAACCGGCAATCGCACACAGGATATTATTGATGACCTACAAATCTCTGAGCAACTATTAGGTGTTATTCTAGTCAACGGGGTTCATGCGAGTGTTGATACTCTTCTCCATGAGGGTGATACACTGATGTTACTTCCACTTCTTGAAGGTGGTTAAATTCTTCTCAGGTATTCATCCAGCCTATTAATAAATTGAGTCAATATTACTCACCTGTGAGATCGTACTTTTCCAATTTATAACGCAGGGTTCCTCGCGGTACATTCAAAATTCGCGCGGTTTTTGCGACATTCCCTCCGGTAATTTGAAAGGCTTGCTCGACCAGTTCTTTCTCTATCTGTCCCACAACGTCATCCAGGACAATCCCCTCTGGAGGAATCGCATATTTGAAGGGCATTTCACTCTGCGGTGACTCACCCCAAATTTCACGAGGAAGTTGCTCAGGGGTAATTTTTTCAACATTGTACATAATACAGATTCGTTCAACCACATTGAGGAGTTCCCGGACATTGCCCGGCCAATGATAGCGCATAACCAGATCTATTGCATCACGGCTGAATCCGCGCATTGATTTATTGAACTCTTTACTGAAGCGCTGTAAAAAGTATTCTAGCAATATTGGAATATCCTCGCGCCGTTCCCTTAGTGGCGGAATATGAATAGGGAAAACATTTAAACGGTAGTAAAGATCTTCTCTAAATTCTTTGCGTTCCAAAGCACCCTTCAAGTCAGCATTAGTCGCAGCGATAATTCTGACATTGATGTCTATATTCCGGTTGCCGCCAAGGCGGCGAAGTTTACGATCTTCAAGCACACGCAGGAGCTTAACCTGAAGACTGATATCCATTTCTCCAATTTCATCCAGAAAAATCGATCCGCCATCAGCCTCTTCGAATAACCCGATCTTCCGATTTTTGGCGTCGGTAAAAGCACCCCGTTCATGTCCAAACAGTTCGGTCTCGAGAAGGTTAAATGGCAAAGAACCACAATTAATTTCGACAAAAGGTTTGTCTCTGCGCTGCGATAAGTTATGGATAGCCTGAGCAACCAATTCCTTTCCAGTGCCACTGTCGCCTGTAATCAGAACAGTCGCGGTTTCATGCTTGGACACTTCACGAATTTGTTGAAATATCTGCATTAAAGCTGGACTATTGCCAACCATATTGATTCCATCACTATCACGAGATAAGCGTCTGACTTTACGGCGTAAATTTTGGGTTTCCAGAGCCAGTTTAACAATTAAATGAATCGCATCAGCCTTGAAAGGTTTCTTAATATAATCATAAGCACCAATTTTCAAAGCCTCTACCGCACTTTCAACCGTTCCGTAACCAGTAATAATAATGACCAGTATTTCTGGATCTACCTCTCGCATTGTTCGCAGAACATCAAGCCCACTGCTACTACCAAGATTGAGATCAAGCAATACCAAGCTAATATCTTCTTCAGCGACAATACGAATCGCTTCATCCGGTGATTCTGTCGAAATAGGTCGATACCCATCTTCAGAAATTATTCTCTCCAGATTTTCCCGGATAAAGGCTTCATCATCTACAATAAGAATTTTTTCCACGATTCCTGCTCCTGGCGCTAATAGTCGCCTTCTATCCAACCGGGTTAACTGGTAAAGAAACCAGGACCGATGTTCCCTCGCTCAGTTTGCTCTCTATCTTTATCTCACCACCTCGATCAGAAATAATATTATAACTTATAGCCAGTCCAAGACCAGTTCCATGACCTTTGCTGGTGAAAAATGGTTCAAATATCAAAGGCAATTGCTCTGCCGCAATTCCTACGCCGGTATCCAAAATATGAATCAAGATATCACTATTTTCCTGAGCTACAACGACTTTCAATTCCCCCCCGTCAGGCATAGCCTCAAGACCATTATTCAGCAAGTTCAACATAACTTGCTTCAGACGATCAGCATCCATCTGAATTTCAGGGAGATTATCATCGATCTGCTCAATCAGTTTCACTTTCTGGCGTTGGCACTGCTTACGGACCAGAAATAGAGAATCTTGAACAACACTATCAACCTTGCCTTGACATAACTTAGGTGCAGGCAACGCCGAAAAATTTAACATTTCATTGACCAGAGACTCCAATCTTTCTATCTCACCTAGAGCCCTCTGGATCAACTTCTGGTCAGATTCCTTACCAAGGAGACGATCATGAAGTTCATCTAACAGCAGGCTGACCCCTGTCAATGGATTTCGGACTTCATGGGCTATCCCGGCAGACATTCTTCCCAGAGAAGCCAAGCGATCCATCCGGGCCATCTGTTGTCTCATGTTGACCCGTTCAGTCAGATCTTCAAGGGTTAACAACCAACCTTCCTGTTGCCGGAAACTCAGTGGAAACATTGCCATTCTATAGGTGAGTGGTCGCCCTTTTCTTTCCAGTGAAACATACTCCCGGAAAGATCGTCCACGCTCAGTCTTACTGGCATCAAACCAACGACTAAGAACTTCATGCAATTCAGGCCAGGCAATAAGTAATTTTTTCCAATGACAATCTTTCCCAGGTCGATCGATAGCCAATATTTGACATGCTGGACCATTTGCCGAAGTGACATGACTATCTGCATCAAAAGTTAATAAACCCGTCTCAATATTTTCGAAAACGGTATTTTTAAAGTTTCTCTCACGAATAATTTCTTTCCGCGAATGCCGCAAAGCTTGAAGAGTATGCAATAAGCGCTGGCGGCGATGATTCAGTTCGTCAACCATTGTATTAAATGAATCAGCCAGAACCCCGACTTCATCATTTGACTTAACATTGACTTTTGCCGACAGTTTCCCTTGAATCATCCGCCGAGTCCCTTCCGTTAATGAAAGAACCGGGTTGACGATACTGTTGGCTAAAAAATAAGCGGTACTGATAACAAACAGAATTGTTAATGAAAGAACCAGCCACGACTGCTTCAAATAGTTGCTGATCTCCTTCTGAATCAGGTGAGACGTCGCCACGGCCGGTTGATGAAATTGATCAATCTCTGCTCCGATAGTAATTCCCCCGAAAATATTATGATTCTGATAAACCCCTTTACCATAAAATATCGGAGCGTAAGCCATTATTTTATTTGAACCGCCCACATTCACTGTTTCAACAACTCCAGATTTTCCCAAAATAACCGCTTCTGCTACCCTCGGATAATTAGGGTGTACGAAACCAGCTTCAAACAGGTTAAAAGGAATTCGTCCGGACAGAACATCATTCTTAGGAGTGTCAGCACTATAAGCCGGGACAAGTTGGCCTCGACGATCATAACCGCGAATATCCCAATATTTAGGATGTGAAATCATCCAGCCTTGATCATCAAACATAAACGCATAATTACCACTTGAATAAGAAGGAAAGACGATTTTACTTCCTCCGAATGGCGAAATATGCTGAGTAAATTCCATCAAGTGACGATGATCAAGGGACAAAACTACCACTCCTTGCAGTTCACCATTCTTGCGAACAGGTGTAGCAAAGCGGATAACTCCACGATACAACGAACCCTGGACCGCTTCCAAAGGAGTTTCAGCACCTT
>JAZBPC010000219.1:0-2453 GCA_036351455.1 Desulfuromusa sp. | reverse complement strand
GGTTGCTTAACCCAACTTTTTGCATCAATCGCCTCTGTGACCGACTTTTAATTCCAAAAAACTGAGTCAAGAATTCCATTTTGGAATTTTAGTGCTTGTAAATGCAATTCAATAAATCAACTTTGGTGAAAATATAATTTATTAGAACCGATTTGCCGAAATAATTTTTATTGGAGTCTTTGTTGATTGCACTGGTCAAAATACTCTTTGGATATACGTTGCAACGCTATTTGTACCACCCTATTTGCCCTGTTTATGCCTGATTCAGGTTATCCTAATGGGGCTTTGGTTGTGGTGAATTCTATGGCTCGCAAACGCGTTATTTTGACCTTTGGTCAGCATATCCCTATATCGCTGGAACTGACTAAATTATGGCCTGTTATTGGTCTCTTTGCTTGCGGAAAAAACGACCATAATATAAGGGGCTAAAAATGGTCTTTACGTGGATATTTAGACGATGGACTATAAAATAGTTGAAACTAATAATCACCGTGATAAAATCAGACCATGTTAAACTTTCTTGACAAGATTCCGTATTCAATCCTGATCATATTCACAATCGTGTTGTTGGTGGCTCCAATCAAACCAATGCCGCATGTGATCGAAAAGATTCTAATGCTGACAAATGGAACTTTATCCCGCCCGCTTGATATCTTTGATCTGTTCTATCATTTGTTTCCGCTGATGTTGCTGGCTCTGAAAGTAGTGAATGATTATGTCAGGAAAAAACAAACTTAATGTTAAAAGGACCGCTGATGAAAAAGAACGCATTGATAATCATTGATATGGTAAAAGATTATTTCAACCCTGGAAGTAACTATCCAATCACTGAACACGCAAAAGCAATAATCCCGCCTATTAACCATCTCATAGGTATATTCCGACAGAAGAAATTTCCAGTAATTTTTTCTACTGATGCTTTTCAGGCTGATGACTTTTTATTCAAAGGGAAGATGCATCCCCACGCAATTAAAGGAACCCGAGGAGCAGAGGTTGTTGATGATCTGGATATGTCATCTGAAGACCTATGGCTGCCGAAACCCAGATTTTCAGCATTTTTCAATACCGGCTTGGAAAATATCTTGCGAGAACAAAATGTCACAAGCTGTTCAGTTGCTGGTATTGCAACTTCTTTTTGTGTTCTGGCCACGGCCATGAATGCTGTCTGTCACAATTTTGAAACCGTTATACTTGAAGACTGCTCAGCAGCTTTTTCAAAAGATGCTCACAACCAGTGCCTGGACTTATATAGAAAAAATCCCTTAGACCCTCTTTTTAGAATTTTAACTTCCTCCGAGTTAATTGCGGAGCTGTAACATCTGAGGCATCTCACATTTTGCTGTGTGAATATATGATTCTTTGAGTTTGGGGACTGGGTTCCTTCGCCCTGAGAACCGGCTCCACAAGTTTTGATTCGACAGCACAATCCTGTGTCAGGTTATGCCTCCAAGGGCTACGGTTATCGCCTCCCCATTAACGCCGCTGGATTCTTCCGATGCCAGGAAAGCGATCACTTCTGCTACTTCTTCGGGGGTCACCACACGACCCGCTGGGTAAAGTAAAGCCCTTTCTGCCCATACCTCATCCGAGGTGATACCACGCTGCTTGGCTTCGGCATCTGCCGAAAGTTCAGCCATCGGCGTTCTTACCCAGCCTGGTAGCACTGCGTTGGAGGTCACGTTATATGAGCCGGCATCTTGGGCAATCGAGCGCATAAGGCCCAGAAGACCATGTTTTGAGCTGCTGTAAGCGCTACCTGCATATTCAGCTACCTGTCCAGCCGTTGAACTCGTGAACACAAGACGACCGTATCTCTGTTTAATCATATCTTTGACAACCATCTTTGACAGGTAATAAGGTCCATCCAAGTTGATACGCATTGTTTCTCGCCAGAGGTCCGCCTCCTGCTCCCAGATAACCCGCTCATGGGCGGAACCAATACCGTGATTGCATACCAAGATTGAAATTGATCCCAGGCGATCATGCGTTTTCTTTACGGCAAGTGAACAGCCCTCATGTGTACTAAGATCTGCTACAACATAATTCATGCCCAGCGTAAGCAATTCATTCTCGCTACGTGCAACTGCCATGACAATTGCACCACGTGAGGTCAGAAGCTCGGCTACCACCCGACCAATTCCACGTCCAGCACCCGTTACAATTGCCACTCGTCCTTCTACACCTGGCATAATATGCCTCCATTTTTATGATAAATTAATGTTTTAACGAAGTAGCCGTCGGCTTTATCGAGGTATAGTTGAATCGGCAGGATTTTGCCAGATCAAACTTTTTACATTTAGCGGAAGGCTAACGTTATTGAAACCCCACCTGGTAGATCACAGCGTTCAACCACCATATCTTTGATTTGTTCAATCGATCGTTTTTTCCATCAAAACAATCTTATGAGGAAAATCCAAATGAATAAAGACAGACGAAAGTATGAAGCCCAGATG
>JAZBPC010000218.1:0-7568 GCA_036351455.1 Desulfuromusa sp. | reverse complement strand
TTAACAATCAGCTGAGAATCAATATTTAAAGCAACTTCAGCCAAACGATCAGTACCAGTCGGATGATCACTTCTGGTTAACACCACATCACCACCAAAATCCTCAACGGCAGAAACAATACGCGCATCATCGGTTGCCACGATAACTCTGTCGATCATCTTTGCTTTTGCAACTCGCTGGCAAACATGTTGAATCATCGGCAAACCATTGATCAATGCCAAGGGCTTACCAGGAAACCGGGTCGACCCATAACGGGCGGGAATAATTGCTGTCGCTTTCACAGTATAAACCTTTCACATCGTATTGCTGAAATACGGTTTACCCTTCCACGCCAGCAACAAAAAAACAAGAAAAATTCCACTGATGCCTAAACAAACATATGCAAATAAATCGCCATATCTCGTATAAAAAGTCGTTTCGGCCCCCAAACCAACCAAACCACTCAATTGAAGTTCTTCAAAAATTGGTCCGGATAGCACCACATTTCCCGCTGGAGATATCAGTGCTGAAATGCCAGTATTCGCAGCTCTTGCAATCCAAATGCGGTTCTCAATAGCCCGGAATCGCGTCATGGCCAAAAGCTGGTAAGGAGCAGACGAGCGACCAAACCAGGCATCATTGGTTAAATTAACCAGCAGATCACTCCCCTGACGGACATAATCTCGTGCCAACGTTGGAAAGATCGCTTCATAACAGATCAGCACTCCAAGAGAATGTCCATTTAACAATAATGGGTGGATCTCCCCCGAGGAAAAGTCGCCTACCCCAACAACTAATTTATCAATAAACCCCAATAGAGCTCCTAAAGGGACATACTCACCAAAAGGGACCAGATGCTTTTTATCGGAACGCCCAACTTCCTCCCCTGAAGGAGAGAGAAGATACGCGCTATTGAAATATTGATATCCACCAGAAGGCTGCTGCTGATAAGCAGGGCTACCAACCAGCAAGAAGGCATTCAACGTCTCCGGCAGACGCCTGACCTGATCTGCAAGCTCCGATCGCTCCTGCAAAAAAAACGGTGTTGCTGCTTCCGGCCAGACGACCAGATCGGGTTGACGTTCCAGTGTCATGTGCGACAATCTGCTATAACGATCAATACTGGCCTGCCGGTTATCAGGGTTCCATTTTTGCATCTGCTCAATATTCCCCTGGATCAAAGCCACCCGCAACTGCTCGGCTCGTTGTTCCAGGGGTTGTGATTCTCTCCAGACACCATAGCCAAAATGGCTGATGGAAATGACTATGGTCGCTACAACTCCCAACCAGGCAAAACGACTTTTGGGGGCTGCAATGATTCCAGCAACAGCACAATTCACAACTACAAGCATCAGGCTGACTCCGTAAACTCCAGTAACGTCACAGCTCTGGATAGCCGGTGAAAAATTTTGTTGTGAATAACCAAGTATTGCCCAAGGAAAACCGGTGAACAGAATCCCACGAAGGTATTCAAGAGCAACCCAGCAGGGGGGCAGGGTCAGGAGATATGGAAGCTTAAAGACGACCTCAAGTTGACAGGAAATCCAGGTTGCCAGGCCGAAATAGACGGCCAGATAAATAATCAAAAACAGATAAGCCAGAAGGGAAAACAAGGGCTGTAAACCACCGTAGGTGGTCATAACAAAGTTCAGCCAATAGAGAACTGTAGCAAAAAAAACGAACCCAGCAGTGAAACCGGCAGCAAAAGGGCGTCGACGCATAACCAGCAGCAGTGGAACCAAGGCAATCCAGGCCAGAAAGAACAGATCCGGCCGAGGAAAAGCAGCCGCCAGCAACAATCCGGAAACTGCTGCAGTGATTAGAGATCGATCCAGTTTTTCAAAACGCATGACTACTCACTGGGGCGAGAAGCATCGACAGCTAGCGGGATAATTTGAATCTGACGAATAGCACGTTGATCACTCTGAGATATCAGCATATCAAAATCACCAATTCTGATTCGCTCGCCAACATCAGGAACCCTGCCATATTGCTCCACGACGTAACCACCAACAGTATCGAATTTTTCCCGAGCGACTTCGACATCAAAATATTCTTCAAATTCTTCAATACTCAAACGACCGTCAACCAACAAAGTACCATCAGACTGTTCCAGCAGCCATTCTTCCTCCCGATCATATTCGTCTTGAATCTCTCCGACGATTTCTTCTATGAGATCTTCAATTGTAACCAGGCCTGAAGTACCACCATACTCATCAATGACAATTGCTATATGAACACAGGTCTCCTGGAATTCCTTGAGCAAAACACTGACCTGCTTCGATTCAGGAACCAGATAGGGGGGGCGCATAATTTCATTCAAGCTGATAGCATCAATCGGACGCCCCCAATAACGGAGCAGGTCTTTGGCATAGACCAGACCAATAATATTATCGATGTTATTTTTATAGACGGGAATACGAGAATGGCCTGAATCAAGAATTGCCTTGAGAACATGACCAAATGGGGCTTCGGCATCGACACACACCATAGCTGTCCGCGGAATCATAATTTCACGCAGTATGGTTTCATCCAGCTCCAGAATCGACTGAAGCATGTCTCCCTCCCCCTCATCGATGATTCCCTGCTGCTCAGAAGCATCGATTAATTCTTGTAGTTCTTCTTCACTATTCGCCTGAGGTCGATGACTCAACCTGCGTGACAAACGTTTTAACCAGCCCGCAGGTTCCGATGAATGATCACTGTCCACTACTTTTCTGCTCTCCTTTTTATCATTTTACTGTATCCAAAGTATCTTATTAAGAAAATTCCCGTTTCAAGAGATCAAAGATTTCAATCTCTCTGGCTTCCATCTTTTCAGCTTCTTCAACGGTCCCCCGTTCATGATCGTAACCCAGCAAGTGGAGAATACCATGGATCAAAAGAAACCAGAGTTCGTGCTCAAAGGGGATGTCACTTTCAGCAGCATCGGTCCCAGCCCTCTCTGCCGAAATGACCACGTCACCTAGCAACAGAGGCGACAATCCGGCCCCTTCACCCTCCTGCATGGCAAAAGAGATAACATTTGTAGGCCGATCACGTTGTAAATATTCACGATTGATTTCCTGAATTCCAGCATTATCCAGAATCAGGATCGACAGTTCTGCCTCAGGATATCCCGAGACGCTTAAGATCCTCTGGGCTATCTTCCGCAGTGGCCGCTTCAGGATCTTGTGACGCTTTTGGCGGTTTTCTATCTGAATTCGCACTTTTAGTTTTCACCTTTTCCTTTGTATGGACCTTCTCTTCTAGAGCAACCTCTTCGCGAACAATGTGTACAGGTTCGGGATAATCAACACGCTGGTGAAATGACCCCGCTAAAACACGATTGAAACTTTTAGCAATAAGGTTCAAATCCTTCAGGGTTAAATCACACTCGTTGAGCTGACCATCTATAAAAATATTGTTGATCAACTTCTTTACCATCCCTTGAATTCTTGCCGGAGTCGGATCAGAAAGAGTTCTGCTTGCGGCCTCAACAGCATCTGCCAACATAATCAGTGCTGCTTCTCGGGATTGTGGTTTCGGCCCATGATAGCGGTAGTCACGTTCATCGACCTGCTGCACCCCCGGATCAGCCTGACTTTTCGCCCGATCATAAAAAAACTTGATCAAAGTTGTGCCGTGATGTTGCTGGATAATATCTATCAGCTCTGAACCAAGCTTATGTTCTCGTGCCAGATCAACCCCATCCTTGACATGAGAGGTGAGAATCAAAGCACTCATGGATGGTGCCAATTTGTCATGTTTATTTCTCTGACCCCCCGAATTTTCTATAAAATAGAGAGGTTTTTTAATTTTTCCTATATCGTGGTAATAAGCTGAGACACGAGTTAACAGGGGGTTGGCGTTGATAGCCTCAGCTGCTGCTTCACCAAGGTTTCCCACCAGAATGGAGTGGTGATATGTTCCCGGAGCTTCAATCATTAATTGCCGCAATATTGGCGCGTTCATATTGGCCAACTCCAGCAACTTAATATCGGTCGTATACTTGAAAAAATATTCGGCCAGAGGAACGGTCCCGTTTACGGCGACAGCATTTGCCAATCCGCCGAAGAATCCAAACCCAAGTGTCCATAGTAATTGTAACTCAAAACTTCGTCCGACCAGGAAATGGATACCGACAAGCAAAGCCATGTTGCTTAAACCAATCCACAGTCCAGCCCGGTAAAGGGTTGTCCGTTGCTGACAATGACGAACGCTATGTGAACCAACAAGACTCCCGATCAAAACATACAAGGCCATCAGAAGGCTATTCCCAAACAATATTCCGACCAGAACTGAGCTACAGACGGCAAAAAGAAATGCGGTTTCAGAGTTAAGGACGATCCGCACCAACATGGCGCCAAGGGCAAAAGGAACAGCATAGAAGTAGACAGAGGAGTCAAATTGGGAGAATGTATTTTCCATTCCTGCAACCACAAAAATGGAAACCTTTATCATCAGAAAAAGGAAAAGTAATACACTGGCCAAGAACAGTAAATCGCGTGAATCCGGGCGAAACTTACTGATATTATTCTGGGTGAAATAAAAACCAACATAGATCAGCAGCAGAGAGCAGATCAATAAACCAGCTGCCGTTTGCAGACTGCGATTATCTCGCCCTGATGTTCTGATTGCTTGTAGCTTGAGAATTTGATCGCTCGTAATCCGTTCCCCTTCCCGGACAACCATCTCTCCCTTTTTTACCTGGAAAAAGACCGAAGCGATTTGTTCGCGAGCCTCTGACTGACGTTTTTCTGTTTTCTCCTGATCAAAAATCAAACTGGGCCGCAACTGCTGCTGCACTAATTTCAGCAAAGTCTGCTGTTGCCGTGAGGTTACCCCAGGGATAAGTTCAAGCTCGTTTTTAGCTTTGCTCAAAGCATCATTCAACCCAATCACTTGCGCCACTAATTGCGAGTCAACTTCCTCCCCCCCAGTCCTGTTAACCACCACAATACCGTGAGCTTTATCTGCC
Organism: Desulfuromusa sp.; assembly: GCA_036351455.1. Classification (GTDB taxonomy): domain Bacteria; phylum Desulfobacterota; class Desulfuromonadia; order Desulfuromonadales; family Geopsychrobacteraceae; genus Desulfuromusa. The sequence goes on along the minus strand of JAZBPC010000218.1, from coordinate 2,629 downwards.
TCAAACGCTTGAAAATTAGCGACAATTGGTCTTTGGAAGATGGGTGCCAACAAGTCCCCAGTTAAAGATGTAATGTTATGATTAAGGGCTAAATTGAGTAACGGAAGAATCTCGTCACCAGCAAGGGGAACTCCGAAATTCGCTTCCAGCTGCAACTGAAATTCTTCAGACTTTAAAGCCTCATCATCATCCTGAAGCTGAACTAAAAGTCTAAGCCCTTGTCGAATTCTTTCAACGGCCTGTTCCCCAGCGGTACTGTCCAAAGTATAGACAAGCGGAGCTGTTTTTACCGCCTCATCCTGTTTGGCCTTGGTCAGAGGGGCATCTTCAACCAACAGATCACGAGGGGATTTAATATTTCGGGTGGCGATATCTCCCGGAGCATAATAATCCGGTATCAACCCCCCCTTTGGAACAATAATCAAGGTCAGCAGAGTCGCAATCAATAAGAGCAGCCACCCCCCCAACCTCGGTTGTTGCTTATTCCGCAACCCCTGAACCCCGCTATTTAAAATTGCGAATCGATTATGCACCGATTTATCTTTTTCTTCCTTGTTCATACATCCTCAACATCATCAGAAATTAGTGTTGACAGCAATTCTGATGGTTATTTTTTCCGATCAGCATGTTGATAAGCCCGGACAATAGCTTGAACAATTGGATGGCGAACCACATCCACATCGCTGAAATGGGTGAAAGCAATACCCGGAACACGAGTCAGAACCTCTATTGCGTGCAGCAACCCGGACTGACTATCCCGGGGGAGGTCAATCTGGGTGACATCACCCGTAATAACAGCCTGACTCCCAAAGCCAAGACGGGTGAGAAACATCTTCATCTGTTCAGCCGTTGTATTTTGTGCCTCGTCGAGAATAACAAACGCATCATTCAGGGTTCGACCACGCATAAATGCCAGAGGCGCAACTTCAACGACCCCCGTATCAAGAAGTGTCTGAACTTTCTCGAGCTCGAGCATGTCGTAAAGAGCATCATAGAGCGGCCGCAAATACGGGTTCACTTTTTCCGCCAAATCTCCAGGCAGAAAACCAAGTTTTTCGCCTGCCTCAACTGCCGGGCGCACCAGCATAATTCGACTGACTTCTTTGCGCATTAAAGCCGCAACCGCCATGGCCATGGCCAGATAGGTCTTTCCTGTTCCTGCTGGTCCAACCCCAAAAACAACATGGTTGGCCCGGATATTATCGATATAACTCTTTTGAGCCAGACTTTTAGGAGAAATATATTTATTGCGAGCCGAAATAAAAACTGTATCGCAAAAAATATCTTTCAGAGAGGTGGATGAGTCGGAAGAAAGAATGCGGATCGCATAATCAATATCGCTGGGGTATAAAGGCATTCCTTTTTGCATCAAGAGACAGAGCTCTTCAAGCAAGCGACAGCCAACGTGAACCTGGGCTGATTCACCCGAAAGATGGATGACAGTCCCTTGGCTACCGAGGCGGATGCCTAAATTTTTCTCTATTAATTTCAGATGCTTATTCTGCTGGCCGAACAGTTGAGCGGCCAGAGTTGCATCAGCAACATCAAAATGTTTGCTGGAACTCATACGCAGAGATTCGCTGGAGTATTTATTGTTTTCACGTCGCGGAATTTATCACCAAAATCAGACAAATGCAACAAAGGGTGTTTCCCCCTCTGACCTTGCCCCTCCATTTTTTTTCAAACCCTGCTATACTCTGTCGATATCTATACAGAATAACGTTGCGAGGGAAAAGTGAGCAGCAAATCAATAAATGATGCAAAAGTAGTAAATCAAGACAAACCGCTTCTTACAGCGTTTCTACAAGAATTAAATATTTCTCGGCGCAAATTATCACTCTACCCGCCGGAGCATCCTCAAATCACTGCAAGTGTCAATAGCACCCTTGACATTCTCAACGAGCTATTCCTCTCCGATCCCACAATTACTTTAGGGATTTCTCCAGATGCTCTCTACTTTGAACAACACTGGCTGGATAAAGAAGATATCAGCAATCAACAATTTGCCCACTTTTTCTCTTCCCTTGGAATTGCTTCAGTCAGTTTCAAAAAAGGGTTGAAACCCCCGGAGTTGATCCGTTTCAATCAACTGATACGCTCCGATCGAAATACGATCGAATCATTCGGCGGTTTCGATAAACTTTTTGAGCAGCAGCAAATCGAACATATTTCCGTGATTTCAGTCAACTATGATGCATTCCAGGCAAATCAGGATTTTACCGATGATGGTGGACCTGCAGGGGGCCAACTATGGAAGAATTTTATTCAGGGACTGCATGAAGGCATCCTCGACTTTGGAGACAATTTTGACATCAGGACTGTAGCGGATATTTTCAATCAAAAACTGACAGGCAGTCAGGTCGAGCGTGAACAGTCATCACACTCCATAGGCTTGTTTATCGACAATAGTCTCCGGCAAAAACAAAACTCACCAGCACAAACCCAAAATGACACTCAGCTTATATCTCTGCTGGAACAACTCACTCCCGAAGCTCAACAGGAGTTTCTCAACAGCGCCTTTGTTGCCCTTGACCGCCATAGCGAAAGGGAACCAAGTATATTACAAAAGATTCCCGTGCATCTTTTACAAAATACTATCGCGGGGAAAAATCGTCAGGATCTTAATATG